>JBLMWT010000092.1:0-4460 GCA_050257375.1 Sphingomonadaceae bacterium | reverse complement strand
AACATCGCCATCCGGACGCGCGGCTCGACGTGCTTGCGCCAGGCTGGACGCTGCCCTTGCTCGCGCGCATGCCCGAGGTGGACGAAGCCATCGCGCTCGACGTCGCGCATGGCGAGCTCGGGCTCGGCAAGCGTCTTGGACTCGGACGTGAATTGCGCGCGCGCCGTTACGACCGCGCCATCGTGCTGCCCAACTCGCTCAAGTCCGCGATCGTGCCGTTCGCCGCGCGGGCGCGCGTGCGCACCGGGTTTCGCGGCGAGTTGCGCTACGGCTTGCTGAACGACATCCGCCGGCTCGACAAGCAGAAACTCCCGCGCACCGTGGATCGCTTCGTCGCGCTCGCACTCGCCGCGGGCGAGGCATTGCCGGAGATTCCGGCACCGCGCATCCGCGCCGACCTCGACCACGCGCGCCTGGTGCTCGCGCGCCTGGGCCGGGGCCTGCCGCAGGCGCCGGTGCTGGGCCTGTGTCCCGGCGCCGAATACGGCCCGGCCAAGCGCTGGCCGGCGGAGTATTTCGCCGATGTCGCGACGGAAAAACTGAATCAGGGCTGGGAGGTGTGGCTGTTCGGTTCGGACAAAGACTCCGGCGTCACCGGCGCGATCCAGTCCATGACGGGCAAACGCTGCCTCGATCTCGGCGGCAGGACCACGCTCGCGGACGCGATCGACCTGATGTCCTTGACCGGCGCCGTGGTCACCAACGATTCCGGACTCATGCACGTGGCCGCCGCGCTCGACCGTCCGGTGGTGGCGCTGTACGGTTCCTCCGATCCGCGGCATACCCCGCCCATGAGCGGACAAGCCGCGGTGCTGTATCTCGGTCTGGAATGCAGCCCGTGCTTCAAGCGCGAGTGCCCGCTCAAGCATCTCAGGTGCCTGCGCGATATTTCGCCCGACATGGTGTCGCGGGCTCTGTTAGGATTGACGCACGAAAATCCCCCTCTGCCCCCTGTATCAAAGCGGGGCAAGCGGGGATTGGCGGGCGCAAACCCGTGAATCGCGGGTTCACTGTTCTGATACATGCTCAACGACGCGATTGACACCTCGGTCATCCACCGCGTGCTGGTGGTCAAGCTGCGCCATCTGGGCGACGTATTGCTGACCTCACCGGTTTTTACCGTCCTCAAGAACCACGCCCCGCACCTCGAGATCGACGCGCTGGTGTACCTCGACACCGAGCCGATGCTCGCCGAGCACCCGGCGATCGCCAACATTTTCACCATCGACCGCGAGTGGAAGAAGGAAGACTGGACCACGCGCATGGCCAACGAATGGCGCCTGCTGCGTTCGCTGCGCGCGCGCCACTACGACCTGATCGTGCACCTGACGGAAAACCCGCGCGGCGCGGTGCTCATGACGTTGCTGGGGACGCGCTACGGCGTGGCGCGCGACTATCCGCGCAAACGCGGGCGTCTGTGGCGCAACAGCTTCACGCATTTCTACCAGGTGCCGGGCAAGCCGCGGCACACGGTCGAGACGCATCTCGACGCGCTGCGGCGTCTCGGCGTGTATCCCGAGCCCGACGAGCGCCGGCTGGTGCTCGTCACCGGCGACGCCGCCGACACCGCGGTGCGCGAGCTGCTGGCGCGCCACGGCCTCGCGAGCAAACGTTTCATCCACATTCACCCGACCTCGCGCTGGCTGTTCAAGTGCTGGGAGGTGGACAAGTACGCGGCGCTCATCGAGTCGCTGCAGGAGGCGGGCGAGAGCGTGGTGCTGACGGCGGCGCCGGCCGAGCACGAGCTGCAGTTCGCCGCCAGCATCGTCTCGCAGCTCAGGCGCCCGGTCGTGGACCTGTGCGGCAAGCTCAATCTCAAGCAACTGGCCGCGCTCACGCGCGAGGCCAGGCTGTTCGTCGGCGTGGATTCGGTGCCGATGCACATCGCCGCCGCGATGCAGACGCCGGTGGTGGTGCTGTTCGGCCCGAGCGGCGACCTCGAATGGGGCCCGTGGCAGGTGAAGGCGCGCGTGCTCACCTCGAACCATTCCTGCCGCCCGTGCGGGCTGGACGGTTGCGGCAACAGCAAGGTCTCCGAATGCCTTACCACCATTCCGGTGGAGCAAGTCCTGAACGCGATACGCCAAGTTCTCGCGGCATGAAACCGCCGAAGGTCGCCCTGATCCGCCAACGCTACGCGCACGATGGCGGCGCCGAACGCTTCGTGTCGCGCGCGCTCGAAGCGCTGCGCTCGCGCGACGTGCGGCTTACGCTGATCACGCGCGAGTGGCGCGGCGGCAACGGGTTCGACGTCGTTGTCTGCAATCCGTTGTACCTGGGGCGGCTGTGGCGCGACTGGTCGTTCGCGCGCGCCGTGTGCCGTAAGCTCAAAACAGAATCGTTCGACCTGGTGCAATCGCACGAGCGCCTGAGTTGCTGCGACGTGTACCGCGCCGGCGACGGCGTGCACCGCGAGTGGCTGGCGCAGCGCGCCCGCGCCCAGGGCGCGTTCGGGCGGTTGGGCACGGCGCTCAATCCGTATCATTACTATGTAAAAGGTGCGGAGCGGCGCCTGTTCGAGAGCCCGGGCCTCAAGGCGGTGATCTGCAACTCGCGCATGGTGCGCGACGAGATCCGGCGCTATTTCGCGCTCGCGGCTGACAAGCTGCACGTGATCTACAGCGGCGTCGACACCGCGGCGTTCCACCCCGACCTGAAAATGCACCGCGGCGAAATCCGCGCGCGCCACGGCATACCAGATAACGCGACATTATTTTTATTCGTCGGCTCCGGTTTCGAGCGCAAGGGCATGGCGGCATTGCTGCAAGCGATGGCCACGCTGCCCGGCGAGCCCTTCCTGCTGGTGGTGGGGCGCGACCGCAAGCTGGCGCGGTTCCAGGCGCAGGCGCAGCGGCTCGGGCTTGCGCGGCGCGTGCTGTTCGTCGGCCCGCAACAGGACGTGAAGCCGTATTACGGCGCGGCCGAGGCGCTGGTGTTGCCGACGCTGTACGATCCGTTTCCCAATGTCGCGCTCGAGGCCATGGCCAGCGGCCTGCCGGTGATCACCAGTCTCAAATCGGGTGCGGCCGAGCTGATCGAAAGCGGCCGGAACGGATTCGTGTGCGATGCGCTCGACGTGCCGGCCCTGGCGGCGCACCTGCGATCGGTGACGACGGACAGCGCGCCGGCGATGGGCGCGCAGGCGCGCGCCACCGTCGAGCCCATGAGTCTCGCGCGCATGAGCGGGGAACTGCTCGGCCTGTACAATAAGCTTTTGCGTACATGAAGAACCACGCACATGGATAACGGGAGGATCACGGTTCTGCATACCGAGGCTTCGCTCGGCTTCGGCGGCCAGGAGCGGCGCATCCTGCGCGAGCTCGAAGGGCTCGACCCCAGGCGCTTCCGCGGGCTGCTGCTGTGCCAGCCGGGCTCCCGGCTCGGACAGGTGACCGAAGAGCGCGGGATTCCGACGATCCGGCTCAAGCTGCGCTCGGCCTACGACCCGCTGGCATTCGTGCAAATCATCCGGCTGCTCAAGCGCGAGCGCGTGGACATCATCCACGCGCACAGCTCGCGCGACGCCTGGCTCTTCGGTGCGGCCGGCAAGCTGTTGCGTGTCCCGGTATTCCGTACGCGGCATCTGCTGACGCGCATCGGTGGACGGTACGTGTATACGCATCTGACCGATACCGTCATCACTGTGAGCGAGGGCGTGCGCCAGTACCTGATCTCGCGGGGAATATCGGGCGAGAAGATCGTCGCCGTGCCGACCGGCATCAATCTCAAGCGCTTCGATCCGGCGCGCACCGACCTCGTGGACATGCGCGCGCACTTCAACACCCCGCGCGAAGCCTTCGTGATCGGCATCATCGCGGTGCTGCGTAACGCCAAGGGCCACCGTTTTCTTCTGCGCGCGGTCAAGCGGCTGGCGCCCGAGTTTCCGCAAATAAAACTGCTGATCGCCGGCACCGGCCCGCAGGAACATAACATCCGGAACCTCATCAGGGAGCTCGGCCTGGAGAATCAGGTGCTGATGCTCGGACACCAGGACGACATCCCGAGCCTGCTGCGGGCGCTCGACGTGTTCGTGCTGCCGGCGCAGGAGGAGGCGCTCGGCACCGCGCTCATCGAGGCCACCGCAATGGGCGTGCCGGTGATCGCCACCCGCGTCGGCGGCATCCCCGAGGTGCTGGGCGAGGCCGGCCTGTTGTTCGAATCGGAGGACGTCGAGGCGCTAGTGACCCACTTGCGCACGCTGATCGGCTCGCCCGAGCTGGCGGCGCGCATGCGCGCGCAGGGCGCCGCGCGGGCGCGCCAACTGTATGATGAGAATCTCATGGTCAGGCGCACCGAAGAACTTTATCTCAAGGCCGCGGGAGCAAGATCATGACGCAGGCGGTGCCGGTGCTGATGTATCACCACGTCTGCCCGCATCCGGGCCTGGTGACGGTGAGCCCCGAAACCTTCGAGGAGCACATGGCGTATCTGGCGCGCAAGAAATACCGCGCGCTCGCGGC
>JBLMWT010000091.1:0-14845 GCA_050257375.1 Sphingomonadaceae bacterium | reverse complement strand
ACGGCGCGCGCATTGCGGAACCTCGACTCGGTGTACTGCGGCATCGCGTCCGGCAGGTCGCGGTACACGCCCCCGGGGCGGTAGTAGGCCGCGTGCATGCGCGCGCCGGACACCGCCTCGTAGCAGTCGAACAGGTCCTCGCGCTCGCGGAAGCAGTACAGGAACACGGTCATCGCGCCCAGGTCCAGGCCGTGCGTGCCCAGGCCGAGCAGGTGGTTCAGGATGCGCGTGATCTCGTCGAACATGACGCGGATGTACTGCGCGCGCAGCGGCACCTCGACGCCGAGCAGCTTCTCGATCGCCAGTACGTAGGCGTGCTCGTTGCACATCATGGACACGTAGTCGAGCCGGTCCATGTACGGCACGCTCTGGATGAAGGTCTTGGTCTCGGCGAGCTTCTCGGTCGCCCGGTGCAATAGGCCAATGTGCGGGTCGGCGCGTTGCACCACCTCGCCGTCCAGCTCGAGCACCAGGCGCAGCACGCCGTGCGCCGCCGGGTGCTGCGGCCCGAAGTTCAGCGTGTAGTTGCGGATCTCGGCCATCCGGCTACTCGCCTTCCTCGGCGTAGTGCTCCTCGCGCACCACGCGCGGCGTGACCTCGCGCGGCTCGATCGTGACCGGCTGGTAAACCACCCTCTTCTGCTCCGGGTCGTAGCGCATCTCGACGTAGCCCGAAATCGGGAAATCCTTGCGGAACGGATGGCCGACGAAGCCGTAGTCGGTCAGGATGCGCCGCAGGTCGGGGTGGCCATCGAACACGACGCCGAACAGGTCGAAAGCCTCGCGCTCGTACCAGTTGACGCTCGGCCAGATCTCGATCACCGAATCGAGCATCGGGAAGGCGTCCTCCGGGCAGAACACGCGTACCCGCAGACGCCAGTTGTGCGTCACCGAGAGCAGGTGCAGCACCGCCGCGAAGCGCGTCGGGCGCTTCGCCTCGTCGCGCGGCCGGTCGCCGTAGGTCAGGTAGTCGATCCCGCACAGATCGGTGAGTTGCTCGAAGCGCAGCTCGGGCGCGTCGCGCAGCGTCCGGCAGACATCGCGATACTGCTGCGCCGTGACCACCAGCGTGAGCTGGTTGTGCTGCTCGGTCAGCGACACGATACGCTCGCCGAGTACCCGGGTAAGCGCATCCTGCAGTCGCTGCAGCCTCGGAGTCATCGGGCGATGGTGCTGGTCCGCTTGATCTTGTTCTGCAGCTGCACCAGGCCGTAAAGCAGCGCCTCGGCAGTCGGCGGGCAACCGGGAACGTAGACGTCTACCGGCACGATGCGGTCGCAGCCGCGCACCACGGAGTAGGAATAGTGATAGTAGCCGCCTCCATTCGCGCACGAGCCCATCGACACCACCCAGCGCGGCTCGGCCATCTGGTCGTACACCTTGCGCAGCGCGGGCGCCATCTTGTTGCACAGCGTGCCGGCCACGACCATCACGTCGGCCTGGCGCGGGCTGGGGCGGAACACGATGCCGAAGCGGTCCAGGTCGTAGCGCGCGGCGCCCGCATGCATCATCTCGATCGCGCAGCAGGCGAGGCCGAAGGTCATCGGCCACAGCGACCCGGTGCGCGTCCAGTTGATCAGCTTGTCCGCGGTGGTGGTGACGAAACCCTGCTGCAGGACGCCTTCTATTCCCATTCCAGCGCTCCTTTCATCCATTCGTAGACGAAGCCGACCACGAGGATGCCGAGGAAGATCATCATGGAAACGAAGCCGAACAGGCCGATCTCGCGCAACGCGATCGCCCAGGGAAACAGGAACGCGATTTCCAGGTCGAAGAGGATGAACAGGATCGCCACGAGGTAGTAGCGCACGTCGAACTTCATGCGCGCGTCCTCGAAGGCCTCGAAGCCGCACTCGTACGGCGAGAGTTTCTCGGGATCCGGCCGATTTGGGGCGAGCAACCAGCCAAGCGTGACCGGGAGCACGCCGATCGCGAGCCCGACCAGGATGAACAGCAAGACTGGAAAATATTCGGCCAGCATAGCGACTGCGTCTGTGGTGCCCACGAGCAGACTCGAACTGCTACGGCTTTTTAGGCCACTAGCCCCTCAAGCTAGCGTGTCTACCAATTCCACCACGTGGGCGACGAAACAGAACGGCGGATTATCCTCCAATTCGCAACGTCGTATCAGTTCGGTACTTCCTTCGACTTCGAACCGTCCTTCTCGGCGGGTGCGGCGGGCTTCGGTTGCTCCGCAGCGGGCTTCGGCAAAGCCGGCTGCGCCGCCGCCGGCGGCTCCTTCACCGAGTCCATGATGCCGGCCCCTCCTCCCGACTCGCCGCGGTGCGTGGCGAAGTACGACAGGCCGAGGCTGGATGCGAAGAACAGCGCCGCGAGCACCGCGGTGGTACGCGACAGGAAGTTCGCCGAGCCGGTCGCGCCAAACAGGCTGCTCGACGAGCCGCCGCCGAATCCCGAGCCCATGTCCGCGCCTTTGCCATGCTGCAGCAGCACCAGCCCGATGATCGCCACGGCGATCAGCACGTGGACGATGACGACGATCGTGTTCCACATTTCCATGCATTCACCTTTAGCTTGCCGCGGCGCGCGCGATGGCGAGGAAATCCTCCGCCACCCGCGAGGCGCCGCCGACCAGTCCGCCGTCCACGTCGGGCATCGCGACGATCGCGGCGGCATTCGACGGCTTCATGCTGCCGCCATACAGTACGCGCAGCCCTTCGGCCACGCCCTTGTCGCGCTGCGCAAGCCGCGTGCGCAAGAACGCGTGAACTTCCTGGGCCTGCTCGGGCGTCGCGTTCCGGCCTGTGCCGATCGCCCACACCGGCTCGTAGGCGAGCACAGCCCGCGCAAATGCCTCGGCGCCCGCCTTGTCCAGGACCGCGTCGAGCTGACGTGCGACGACAGCCTCGGTGCGCCGCGCGTCGCGCTCGGCGAGCGTCTCGCCGACGCACAGGATCGGAGTCAGACCTGCAGCCTGCGCGGCGGCGAACTTGCCGGCCACCTGTGCGTCGGTCTCGCCATACAGTTGCCTGCGTTCAGAATGCCCGACGATCACGTAGCGGCAATCGAACTCGGCGAGCATCGCTGCCGAGACCTCTCCGGTGTAAGCGCCCTCGGCATGCTCACTTAGGTTTTGAGCGCCACAGGCGACCGAGGTTCGCGCGAGTTGCACCGCGGTCTCCGCAAGGTAGGGAAACGGCACGCACACCGCGCATTCGACGCCGGAAACCCCGTTCATTCCCCTGACGATCGCATCGAGCAGCGCCCGGTTCGTGCTCCGGCTGCCGTGCATCTTCCAGTTGCCGGCGACCAGCCGCGCGCGCATTCCGAATCCGTTTGAAAAATCACGAAATTCTACCGTGCCGCGGTCAGCGGGGTCAACGAAAGACCCTTCTGCCGATCAATCTGTTGCGCCCGCTTTGCGTCCGGCGCGGAACACGCTCGCGGCCGCGTCGCGCGCCAGCGCGCTCGCGCCCGCCTGCATGATCGCGACGAGGCGCTCGACGATCGCCTCGCGCGCCGGCCGAAGGATCGCCGGCAGGCTCACCGCGCCGCTGAGCGCGCGCGTCTCCAGGGCGTAGAGCCGCAGGTCCTCCCGCACCAGAGCCTCGAATTCCGCTCGCGTGAAGCAGGCGCGCAGCGCCGCGCGCAGCCGCCCTCCGGGCGGCCAGGCATCGAGCACGCGGCGGGCCGCGTCGCCGAGCAGCGCGATGCGCCGCGCGCGCAGCGGCTCGATCTCGGCATAGGGCACGACGATGCGGATCGGCATCCGGCCCACCCCGGCGAGGAACTCGCGGTCGATGCGCCGCGCCTCTGCGAGCAGCTCCTGCGGCGACGCGCGGCCAGCACGCTCGATGATCACGGCGTCCTTGCGCACCTCCTTCGCGACGTTGCGCGCGAGCAGCGGCTCCAGGTGCGGCAGCGCGAGCCGGAGCGGCAGCGCGGCGCGCAGCGCGTCGCTGGTGCGTCGGCTGAAAGCTTGCAGCAGCGCGCGGTTCAGACGCGCCAGCGCCCGCGCGCGCGCATTCAAGCCGGCGAGGGCTTGACCGCGCGGTGAAATCCCAGCATGCCGTACAGCACGGTGCTTGCGCGCACGTCGACGTAGCCGAGGTCGCGCAACACGACCGACAGTTCGTCGGCGGAGTAGAACATCTCGAGCGCGTGGATGAAGTACTTCTTGCAGTTGAGCGCCGCCGGCCCGCTGCGGAACAGCAGGCCCGTGAACGCCAGGCACATGCGCAGATACGAGTAGTACAGCGTCTCGACGACGCGGCTGCGCGGACGCAGCATGTCGCAGTGGTGGAAGTGCCCGCCCGGCTTGAGCACCCGCAGGATCTCGCTGAACACGCGCTTGACGCGCAGGTGGCGCGAAGCAAACTGCAGGGTCACGACGTCGAAGTAGTTGTCCGGGAACGGCAGCTCGTGCACGTCGCCGATGGTGCTGCTGATCGTGAAGCCGCGCGCCGCGGCGCGCTGGTGCCCGACCTCCTGCATCTCGGCGCTGCGGTCGATGGCGTGCACCTGCAGGCTCGGCTCGCGCTCGAGCAGCGCGATGCCGATCGCGTTCGTGCCGGCGCACACGTCGAGCACGCGCTGTCCTGGCTTGACGTCGACCGTCGCCATGAAGCTGCGCAGGAACCAGCCCCACAGGCCCAGGCTGGCGATGTAGTTCGCGCGGTCGTAGTACGGCGCGACGTCGGCGAACACTTCGTTCAGGTCGTTGGTCCACACGTTGCTGAAGCGCTGCTCGCGCAGCGCTTCGCGCGCGGCAAGTGGCGGCGGTGTCATCGGCAGTCCCCCCCTTCTCCTGTGAATTCGGGCAAAAAACTAGGCTGTCCGCGGCAGGCTGTCAACAGCCCGCGGCGCGCCATGCTCAGATGCGCACCAGGAAGACGGCGGCGGCGGCGGTGCCCAATACCGCCACCAGGTACACCAGCGCGGCCACCGGCTTGTCGGCGCGCAGGCCCAGGTCGTAACAGGTGATCCGCAGGCGGTGCGCCGCGCTCCACAGAGAGAGAAATACGACGATCACGATGCCCAGCTTGACCAGCCAGTGCGCGGCGAAGGCATGCATCCGATCGTAGGAGAAGAGGTCCGGCGCATGGCCGAGTCCCGCCAGCAGCGTAAGCAGCACGAGCGCCGGCGTGAGGAAGGCGGTCAGCGTCCCGCCTGCGGCGAACGGCCCCCAGACGATCGGCTTGTTCGACTTGGCCATGGCTAGAACGCCCCCGCCAGCGCGAGCAGCGCGAGCGAGACGAGGCCCCACGCGGCGAAGTGCGCCCCCGAAATGACCGCGTCGGGCACGAACTCCTCGCCGCGCTGGACGGGCAGCGCCTTCGGAGTCAGATTGAACCAGGTGAGGCTGTGGTAGATCGCGAACGCCAGCGTCAGCAGATGAAACACGATGCTCGCCGGGGTCGCGAGGAATTGCAGGAACGCGCCCCACGCCGCCGGACCTTCCGCGAGTTGCTTCAGTCCCCACACCATCATCAGCGTCCAGCCGCCGATGAAAAGGCAGGAAAATTCGCGCACCATGTAGCGCAGGTAGCGCGGGTGGCGGAAGATCCACTCCGACGTGATCGGGCGCAGGTACGGTTTGCGGCTCATTTGTTCAGCCACGGCATCAGGTGCGCCGCGTACCAGTCGACGGTGCTCTTGATCTTGACCTGCTGGATGGCGGCGGCCGGATCGACGTGCTCCGGGCAGACCTCGGAGCAGGCGCCGACGAACGAGCATTCCCAGGCGCCCTCCTTGGCGGCGAGCTCCTCTTGGCGCGCAGCCCGGCCCGCGTCGCGCGAATCCTCGTTCCATCGGTGCGCGAGCGTGATCGCCGCTGGTCCGAGGTATTGCGGGATCAACCCATACTCGGGGCAGGCCGCGTAGCACAGCATGCAGTTGATGCACAGCGTGAACTGCTTGTAGCGTTTGAGCTGCGCGGGCGTCTGGCGGAACTCGCCCGCCTCGGGCGTTTTCCCGTCCTGGGGCATGAGATACGGCTTGACGCGGGCGAGCTTGGCGACGAAGTCGTCGATCACCGTCACCAGGTCGCGCTCGATCGGGAAGTGGCGCAGCGGCTCGATGCGGATCACGCCTTCGTATTCGCGCAGGAACGACTTGCAGGCGAGCTTCGGCTCGCCGTTGATCATCATGCCGCAGCTGCCGCACACCGCCATGTGGCAGGACCAGCGGTAGCTGAGCGTGGGATCGATGCTCTCCTTGACGTGATTGAGCGCGTCGAGCACCACCCACTCCTCGCGGCAGGGCACCGAGTAGCGCTGGAAATGCGGCTCGCGGTCCGTGTCCGGGTTGTAGCGCAGCACGTCGAGCTGATAGGTCTTCACTCGTGGTGCCCCGAATAGTCCCGCACGCCGGGCTGCGACTTCGTGATCACGACGTCGAGGTAATCGACGCGCGGCCGCTCGCCGTCGCGGTAGTACGCGAGCGAATGCCGCAGATAGTTGCGATCGTCGCGCTCCGGGAAATCCAGCCGCTGGTGCGCGCCGCGCGACTCGCGGCGCTCGAGCGCGCTCACCACGACCGCCTCGGCGCAGTCGAGCATCGAGCCCAGCTCGAGCGCCTGCAGCAGATCGGTGTTGTAGACGTTCGTCCTGTCGTGCAGCTCGAGCGAGCGATAGCGCCGGCGCAGTTCGGCGAGCTTCGCGGTTGCGGCGGCGAGGCCTTCCCCGCCTCGGTAGATGCCCGCGTGCTCCTCCATCACGTGCATCATCTCCTTGCGCAGCCCCGCGACCGTCTCGCCGCCGCCGCTGCGCTGCATCAGCTCGCGCACGCGCGCCTGCGCCTGGTCGGCGAGCGCGCTGCCGCCGGCGGCGCGCGCGCCGCGCCCAAGATACTCGAGCGTGCTCAGGGCCGCGCGCCGGCCGAATACCAGCAGTTCGGTGAGCGAATTCGATCCCAGACGGTTTGCGCCGTTGATGCTCACGCAGGCGCACTCGCCCGCAGCGAACAGGCCCGGGATCGGCGTCGCGGCGCGCAGGTCTGTATGGATGCCGCCCATCATGTAGTGCACCACCGGCCGCACCGGCACCGGATCCTTGACCGGATCGACGCCCATGTAGCTGATCGACATGTCGCGCACCAGCGGCAGGCGCTCGTTGATGCGTTTCTCGCCCAGGTGCCGCATGTCGAGCAGCATCGCGTCGCCCCACTGCGTCGGCACCATGTTGCCCTTCTTCTGCTCGTGCCAGAACGCCTGGCTCACGCGATCGCGCGGCCCGAGCTCCATGGTCTTCAGCACCGGGTGCCCGAGCGGCGTCTCGGGTCCCATCCCGTAGTCCTGCAGGAAGCGCCGCCCGTTCTTGTTCAGTAGCACGCCGCCCTCGCCGCGACAGGCTTCGGTGAGCAGCGTTCCGGTGCTCGGCAGGCCGGTGGGGTGGTACTGCACGAACTCCATGTCCTTGAGCGGCACGCCTGCGCGGTAGGCGAGCGCCATGCCGTCGCCGGTCTTGATCGCGCCGTTGGTGGTGAACGGGAACATGCGCCCCGCTCCGCCGCCCGCGACGATCACCGCCGGCGCGCGGAAGTGCCGCATCTGGCCGCTGCGCATTTCGATCGCGGTCAGCCCCTGGCAGCGTCCGTCCTCGACCAGCAGCTCGGTCGCGTAGTACTCGTCGAAGCGCGCGATCGAGGGGTATTTGAGCGAGGTCTGGAAAAGCGTATGCAGGATGTGGAAGCCGGACTTGTCCGCGGCGAACCAGGTGCGCTGCTTCTTCATGCCGCCGAACGGCCGCACGGCGACCGAGCCGTCGGGCTCGCGGCTCCACGGGCAGCCCCAGTGCTCGAGCTGCAGGAGCTCTTTCGGCGCCTCCTGCACCAGGTAGTCGACCGCATCCTGGTCGCACAGCCAGTCGCCGCCGCCGACCGTATCGTTGAAGTGCTGCTCGAGGCTGTCGTCGGGCTTGATCACGCCCGCGGCGCCGCCCTCGGCCGCGCAGGTGTGGCTGCGCATGGGATACACCTTGGAGACGAGCGCTACGCGCAGCTTCGGGTCGGCCTCGGAAAGCGCGATCGCGGCGCGCAAGCCGGCGCCGCCTGCGCCGATGATCGCTACGTCCGCCGATACGGTTTCCATCCCTGTTGTTCGCGGCTTGTTTCCTATTAACTATGCGCCGCGCGACTCCCTCCGACTTTGACTTCGGTCAATCCTTGACGACCTGGTCGATCGTCAGAACCAGACCCTCGGCGCCGGGCGCCGCCTGCGCGGTCTGCGCTTCCAGGTCGCCCGCGCGCGGCAGCGCGTCGCCCGACTTGGAGATCCGTGCGCCGACGAGAACCCGCTTCTGGTCGGAGAGCTTGTTCGCAGGCGTCATCGCCAGGCTGTCGTCCAGGCGGAACGCATACGGCAGCTGAGCCGCGCTCACGCGCAGGATCGCGACCGGCATGCGCGAGCCGTCGGCCGGGCGCGCGAACACGAACAGCGTATCGCCGGGAGAGACCTTCCCGGCGAGCGCGGGGGCGAGCCGCACCGTGCCGGTGATCGCCGAATTCGCCGCCGCGGCGAGTGCCGGCGCCTGCGTCTGTGCCTGTGCGACCGGCAAATTGCCGAGCCTGCGGGCCTCATCGATGCTCGAGCGCAGCTCGCGCGCGAAATCGGAGTCCCCCTGCGTCTCGGCCAGGCTGCGCTGCCAGTAATCCGCGGCCGCAGCGTAGTTCTTGTTCTGAAACTCGGCGCTCCCTGCGAGCGCGAGCAGCTTGAAGTTCTTCGGATCGAATTCCAGCCCGCGCTTCACGATATCGTACGGGTCACCCTGCAGGTTGCCGTTGCGCGACATGGCGAGCGAGTCGGCGTAGTCGGCGAGCAGGGCCGCGTCGTTGTTCACCAGCGCCACGGCGCGCGCGTAGGCCTGCGCGGATTCGGCGAAGCGACCGAGCACCGCGTACGAGCGCCCGAGCATCGCCCAGCCCTGTGCGTCGCCCGGGTTCTGCTGCATGCGCTGCGCCAGCTTGTCCACCATCACGGCGATCTGCTCGGGCGTGACTTGGTGGCCCGCCTGCTGCGCGCCGGGCTCCAGCGCTTGCATGTCGCCGAATCTGAGATAGACCAGCACGGCCACCAGCGGAAGCGCGATCGCGATCGCCAGTGCCGCCCAGCGCGAGGCGCGTCGCGCAGGCGCGGCCGCGTCCCGCGCCGGCGCCGCGGGCGCCACGTCTTCGAGCAGGCGCCGCTCGATCTCCTCCTTCGCTTCGCGGTACTCCTGCGCGGCCAGCGTACCCGCGGCATGCTCGCGCTCGAGATCGGCGAGCTCGTCGCGGTACAGCTGGATATTGGCAGCGTCGCGCTCGCCGCGGCCGGTGGAGCCGCCGCCGCGCAGCAGCGGCGGGAGCACCAGCGCGAGCGCGACCGCGATGAACAGCGCCGCGACCAGCCAGAAGGCAATCACGCGCGGTCCTCTCTTGCTGCCAGCAGAGCCTCGGCGCGCGAGCGCTGCTCGTCGCTCAACCCGTTTGGCGCGAGCCTGCCGCGCCGGCGGCGCAGATAGACGAACAGCACGATCAGCCCGCCGAGCATCAGCGCGAACGGCCCGGCCCACAGCAGCACGGTGGTCGCCATGAACGGCGGCTTGTACAGCACGAAGTCGCCGTAGCGGGCCACCAGGAACTGGATGATCTGCTCGTCGCTCTTGCCGGCCTTGATCTGCTCGCGGATCTCCTTTTTCAGATCCATCGCCAGGTCGGCCTGCGACTCGGCGATCGTCTGGTTCTGGCATACCAGGCAGCGCAGCTGCTGTTCCAGAGCCACCGCACGGTGCTCGGTCACCGGGTCGTCCCCGGCCGGCACGGCCTCCTTGGCGAGCGCCGGCGCCAGGCCCAGAAAGAACAGCGCGAGCAGCAGCGCGGCGCGCCTCATCCCTGCAGCTTCCGCACGAGCGGGAGGATCTTCGCGTCCAGCAGTTGGGGCGTGACCGGCCCGATCTGCTTGTAGCGGATCACACCCTGCTTGTCGATCACGTAGGTTTCGGGCACCCCGTACACACCGTAGTCGATGCCGACGCGCCCGTCGCTATCCATGATCGATACCGTGTAGGGATTTCCGAACTGCCCGAGCCAGGCGAGCGCGTCCTTGCGCTCGTCCTTGTAGTTCAGGCCGTAGATCGGGACGACGTTCTTCTTCGCGAACTCGACCAGCACCGGGTGCTCCTCGCGGCACGACACGCACCACGATGCCCAGACGTTCAGCAGCCAGACCTTTCCGAGCAAGTCCTTCTCCGAGACGAGCTGCTTGGGATCGTCGAGCCGCGGAAGCGTGAACGCCGGCGCGGGCTTGTCGATCAGCGGCGAGGGGACCTTGCGCGGGTCGAGGCGCAGCCCGACCGCGAGGAACAACAGCAGCACGATGAAGATGCCGAGGGGGATCAGGAAACGCTTCACCCGCGCTCTCCCTGGGGCAGCGCACCGCGCCCGGGGCGCGCCTTGCCCTCCACGGCCGGCGCCTCGCGCCGACGCACCACGGTGCGATAGCGCCGGTCGCTCGCCGCGAGCAGCCCGCCGAGCGCCATGATCACGCAGCCGCCCCAGATCCACACGACGAAGGGCTTGTAGTAGATGCGCACGGTCCAGGCGCCGCTCGTCCCGACCGCCTCGCCGAGCGACACGTACAGGTCGCGCGTGAGCCCGGTGTGGATCGACGCCTCGGTCATTTGCGGCTCCTGCGAGCTGTAGCTGCGCTTCTCGGGGTGCAACGCAAACGCGAGCGCGCCGTCCCTCAGCACGCTGACCGTGCCGCGCGCCGCGGTGTAGTTCGGTCCGCGCACGTCGCGCACGCCGTCGAAGCGGAAAGTGTAGCCGCCGACCTCGGCGGTGTCGCCGGGATCCATCTTCAGGTCGCGCTCGATCTCGTAGGCCTTCACCATGGTGACGCCGACCACGAACACGCCGATGCCGGCGTGCGCGAGCAACATGCCGAGCTGCGCGCGCGGCACGCGGCGCAGCCGCGCGAGCAACCCGTGCCCCGCCTGCGCGCGCAGCGTGGCCGCCAGCGCATAGGCGGTGCTGGCGAACACCCAGAAGGCGATGAGCAGGCCGAAGCTCCTCATCGGCGTCCACTGCCCGAGCACCAGGGGCATGAGCAGAGCGCTCACCACGCTCACGCCAAACGCCCACTTGAGCCGCCGCGCCAGGTCGGGCAGGCTCGCTTCGCGCCAGCGCGCGATCGGGCCGACGCCCATCAGAAACAATGCCGGCGTCATGAGCGGAACGAACACGGTGTCGAAGTAAGGCGGGCCGACCGAAATCTTGCCAAGGTTGAGCGCGTCCAGCAGCAGGGGATAGAGCGTGCCGAGCAGCACGGCCCCCGCCGCCACGACGAGCAGGACGTTGTTCGTGAGCAGCATCGACTCGCGCGACACCAGCTCGAAGCGCCCACCGAGGCCCACGCGCGGGGCGCGCCAGGCAAACAACGTCAGCGATGCGCCGATGACCAGCGCGAGGAACCCGAGAATGAAGATGCCGCGCCGCGGATCGGTGGCGAACGCGTGCACCGAGGTGAGCACGCCCGAGCGCACCAGGAACGTGCCGAGCAGGGACAGCGAGAACGCGAGGATCGCGAGCAGCACCGTCCAGGCCTTGAAGCCGCCCCGCTTCTCCGTCACGGCGAGCGAGTGCAGCAGCGCCGTGCCGACCAGCCAGGGCATGAACGAGGCGTTCTCTACCGGGTCCCAGAACCACCACCCGCCCCAGCCCAGCTCGTAGTACGCCCAGGCGCTGCCAAGCGCAATGCCGAGCGTCAGGAAGCACCACGCGGCGATCGTCCAGGGGCGCGTCCAGCGCGCCCAGGCGGCGTCCAGCCGCCCGTCGATCAGCGCCGCAACGGCGAACGCGAAGGCCACCGAGAAGCCGACGTAGCCCATATAGAGCATCGGCGGATGCGCCACCATGCCCGGATCCTGCAGCAGCGGATTCAGATCGCGCCCTTCGGCTGCGGCGGGCAGCAACCGGTCGAAGGGGTCCGAGGTCGTCAGCATGAAAAGGAGGAACCCGACGCTCACCAGCCCCATCACGCCGAGAATGCGCGCGACCATGTCGTCGGGCAGCCGGCGGCTGAACACCGTCACCGCCAGCGTCCACAAGGTGAGCATCTGCACCCACAGCAGGAGCGAGCCTTCGTGTCCGCCCCACACTGCCGCGATGCGGTACTGCAGGGGCAGGTGCGAGTTCGAGTTGCTGGCGACGTACAGCACCGAGAAGTCGCTCGTCACGAACGACCAGGCGAGGCAGCCGAACGCGATCGCGACGAACACGAACTGCCCTTGCGCGGCGGGCCGCGCCAGCGCGACGAAGCCGGGAATGCCGCGCTGCGCGCCGTAGATCGGCAGCGTGCCCTGCACCAGCGCCAGCATGAGCGCGACGATGAGCGCGAAGTGACCGAGTTCGGGAATCATTTGTGCGGCAGCTGTCCTTTCTGCGCCCGGGCGATTGCGTCGGCGGCCTCCGGAGGCATGTAGTTCTCGTCGTGCTTGGCGAGCACCTCGCTCGCCACGAAGGTGCCGTTGGCGTCCAGCTTGCCCTGCGCCACGACGCCCTTTCCCTCCTTGAACAGGTCCGGAAGGATACCTTTGTAGCGTACCGGGATCGTCTTCGCCGTATCGGTGACCAGGAACTCGACCGTGACGCCGTCCGGCATCCGCTTGAGGCTGCCCTTCTCGACCATTCCGCCCAGACGGAAGGTCTTGTCGACCGGCGCTTCCTTGTCCGCCACCTGGCTCGGGCTGAAGAAGAACACCAGATTCTTGTTGAAGGCGTTCAGCACCAGCGCCGCGGTTGCGCCGAGCAACCCCAGTCCCACGACGATCAGGATCAGCCTGCGATGGCGCGGCTTCATGCGCCCCTCCGCGCGCGCTGCGCGCGGCGCGCGAGTGCCCAGAGCTCCGCGCCGATGCACAGCGCCGTGACGCCGTACGAACCCCATACGTACAGCGCGTAGCCGCCCATGGCGAGGAAGTTGTCCAGGCTGCCCCAGTTCATGCTGCGTCCCTCATTCCTGTCCCCTCAAGCCGCGCACCCACTCCGCGTTACGCTCGCGCTCGAGGATGATCGAGCGCACGCGCGCGAGCACGACCGCGATGCTGTACATCCATGCCGCGAGCGCCATCAGGAGCATCCCGGTGAGCATGGTCATCGCCATCGAGGGGGCGCGCGTGAGGCTCACGGAGGCGCCCTGGTGCAGCGTGTTCCACCATTGCACCGAGAAGTAGATGATCGGGATGTTGATCACGCCGACGATCGCCAGCACGGCGCCGGCGCGGTCGGCACGCCGGGGATCCTCGATCGCATTGGTGAGCGCCATGAAGCCGAAATACAGGAACATCAGAATAAGCTCCGAGGTGAGCCGCGCGTCCCAAACCCACCAGGTGCCCCAGGTCGGCTTGCCCCACAGCGCTCCGCTCCACAGCGCGACGAAGGTGAACATCGCGCCGGTGGGCGCGATCGCGGAAGCCATCATCCCGGACAAGCGAGTGTTCAGCACCAGGCCGAGCGCCGCCCAGCAGGCCATGACGACGTACAGGAACATCGACATCCACGCCGCGGCGACGTGGATGAAGATGATGCGGTAGGCCTCGCCCTGCTGCGCGTCGGTCGGCGCGACGAAGAAGCTGACGTACAGGCCGGCGACCGCGAGCAGCGTCGCAGCCGCGCCGAACCAGGGAATCATGCGGCCCGCGAGCGGATAGAAGGCCTGCGGCGCGGCGAAACGCAGCAGCAGCCAGCCGCGGATGCCTTGTTCGCCCTCGAGCCTGTAGCTGTCGATCGTCAACCTGTCCTTCCGTTCGCCTTCAGTCGTAAGCGACCCTCAGGGCCGCACAGGTGGCCCACGGAGCCACCGCGCATGATATGGCAAGGAACGCCCCGAGCAGCGAGAGATGAGGCGCGGCGCTCATGCCGCTCGACGCTTGGGCGACCCCGCCGGCGCCGAAAATCAGCACCGGAACAAAGAGCGGCAGCACCAGCAGCGCAAGCAACACGCCGCCGCCGCGCACGCCCAGCGTCAGCGCGGCGCCCACGCCGCCGATCAGGCTGAGCACGGGCGTCCCGATGGCCAAGGATAGGACCAGCGTGACGAGAGCTGCTTGAGGCAGATCAAACTGCACCCCGAGCACGGGCGCGAGCAGGGTGAGCGGCAGGCCCGACATCATCCAGTGGGCGATCATCTTGCCGACCACGATTACCCCCAACGGATGTGCGGAAATCAGCATCTGCTCCAGCGTGCCGTCAGCATAGTCGGCGGCGAACAGGCGCTGCAGCGACAGCATCGCCGCGAGCAGCGCCGCGACCCACAGGATCCCGGGCGCCATGGCGCGCAAGAGGTTCGGCTCCGCGCCGACGCCGAGCGGAAACAGCGTGACCACGATGACGAAGAACACCAGGTGGTTGAGCACGTCGCCGCGCCGGCGCATCGACAGGCGCAGGTCGCGGGCAACGATGGCTTTGAGTCCGCCGAGCATGCCGTGGTTCAATCCCCGAGCGCGATCGAAAAGCGCGCGCGCGCGGCGATCGCCACTTCCTGATGCGTCGTCAGGATCGCCGCGCCGCCGCGCGCGAGGTGCGCATCGACCAGGCCAACCACCGTGTCGAGCGCGCGCGCATCGAGCGCGGCGAACGGCTCGTCGAGGATCCACAGCGGCACGTCGGCCGCCAGGCACAGGCGCGCGAGCGCCACGCGCCGCTTCTGCCCTTGCGAGAGATATCTCGCTGGCAGGCGTGCGCGCGCCGCGAGGCCGAGCCGCTCGAGCGCGCCGGCGCGATCTTTGGCCGAGGAGCTTCGACCAGAGAACTCGAGCGCGACGGCGAGATTCTCCTCGGCGCTGAACTCCTCCTTCACCGCGTTCGCGTGGCCGATGAACAGCAGCTCGCGCGCGTAGTCCTCGGCGAG
>JBLMWT010000090.1:0-7830 GCA_050257375.1 Sphingomonadaceae bacterium | reverse complement strand
GCAGGTCGCGCGGCTGCTCGGCTCCGCCCGCGAGCACCACGGCATCGAACTCGGCGAGCAGCTTCTTCGCGTTCACCGGCTTGGCCTGCTTGTTGCCGGCACCGACCGGGGCATGACCGATCACATGGTTGACGCGGAATTCGACGCCCTCGGCTTCCATCTGCCCGAGCCGCCGGTCGATCAACCACTTCTCCATCTTGAAGTCAGGGATGCCGTAGCGCAGCAGGCCGCCGACCCGATCATTCTTCTCGAATACGACCACGGCGTGGCCGACGCGCGCGAGCTGCTGTGCGCAGGCGAGGCCCGCCGGTCCGGAGCCGATGATCGCGACCTTCTTCCCGGTCCTGTGCGCAGGCGGCTGCGGCCTGACCCATCCCTCTTCCCAGGCTTTGTCGATGATCGCGTGCTCGATCGACTTAATGCCCACCGGGTCGTCGTTGATGCGCAGCGTGCAGGCTTCCTCGCAGGGCGCGGGGCACACGCGGCCGGTGAACTCCGGGAAATTGTTGGTCGTGTGCAGCGTCTCGATCGCCGTCTTCCAATCCTGGCGGTACACCAGGTCATTGAAGTCCGGGATGATGTTGTTGACCGGGCAGCCGTGCATGCAGAACGGGGTTCCGCAGTCCATGCAGCGCGCGCCCTGAACTTTCGCCTCGTCGTCGGTGAGGCGCAGGACGAATTCGCGGTAGTGCTTCTTACGCGCGTCCTTGTCCTCGGCGACCTCCTGAAGACGCTGGTACTCGAGAAATCCTGTGACCTTCCCCATTTACGCTGCCGCCTTCTTGTGCGCCGCGGCGAGCTCGCCGAGCGCTCGCCGGTACTCGCGCGGGAATACCTTCACGAAGCGCGCGCGATACTCGGCCCATTTCTCCAGGATTCTCTGCGCGCGCTGGCTGCCGGTGTAACGTGCGTGGCGCTCGATCATGCGTCTGAGGGCGGCCTCGTCGGACTGGCCGAGGTGCCATAGTTCGGGCGGGATCTTGGCCGCCTGCTCGGATTCGGACAGCACCGGCTCGAGGTCCACCATCGAGGTGTTGCAGTACTTGATGAACTCGCCTTCCGCGTCGAGGACGTACGCGATGCCGCCAGACATGCCTGCGGCGAAGTTGCGCCCCGTGCCGCCCAGCACGACCACCGTGCCACCGGTCATGTACTCGCAGCCGTGATCGCCTACGCCCTCGACGACGGTGTGCGCGCCGGAATTGCGCACCGCGAAGCGCTCTCCCGCCACTCCGCGGAAATAGGCTTCGCCCGCGATCGCGCCGTAGAGCACGACGTTGCCCGTGATGATGTTGTCGGTCGCTTCGCCCCGGAACTTGGCCGACGGCTGCACCGAGATGCGGCCTCCCGATAGACCCTTGCCGCAATAGTCGTTGGTGTCGCCGGTCAGGTCGAGGGTGACCCCGCGCGCAAGGAATGCGCCGAAGCTCTGGCCGCCGGAGCCGGCGAGCCGCACGTGGATCGTGTCCTCGGGTAGCCCGTCGTGCCCGTAGCGCGTCGCGATCGCCGAAGAAAGCATGGCGCCGACAGTGCGGTTGATATTGCGGATCGGCATCTCGATCTTCACCTTCTCGCCGCGCTCGATCGCCGGCGCGGCGAGCTCGATGAGGCGGTTGTCGAGCGCCTTCTCCAGTCCGTGGTCCTGCTTTTCGCGATGGAAGCGAGCGACTCCGGCGGGCATATCGGGCATCTGGAAGACCCTGGAGAAATCCAGGCCGTGCGCCTTCCAGTGCTCGATACCCTTGCGCGTGTCGAGAAGATCGGTCCGACCGATCAATTCGTCGAATCTGCGCACGCCCAAGCCCGCCATGAGTTCGCGCACTTCCTCCGCGACGAAGAAGAAGTAGTTCACCAGGTACTCGGGCTTACCCGAGAATTTCTTGCGCAGCACCGGATCCTGGGTGGCAACGCCCACCGGGCAGGTGTTCAGGTGGCATTTGCGCATCATGATGCAGCCTTCGACCACGAGCGGCGCGGTCGCAAAGCCGAACTCGTCCGCGCCGAGCATCGCGCCGATCACGACGTCGCGCCCGGTCTTGATCTGACCGTCCACCTGGACTGCTATCCGACCCCGCAAGCGGTTCAGCACCAGCGTTTGCTGAGTCTCCGCAAGGCCCAGCTCCCAAGGCGTACCGGCGTGCTTGATCGAGCTCCAGGGCGAGGCACCGGTGCCGCCGTCGTGCCCCGAGATGGTGACGTGATCGGATTTGGCCTTCGCGACACCCGCGGCCACCGTGCCAACGCCTACTTCCGAGACGAGCTTCACCGAGATCGAGGCGCGCGGATTGGAGTTCTTCAGATCGTGGATGAGCTGCGCAAGATCCTCGATCGAGTAGATGTCATGGTGCGGCGGAGGCGATATGAGCTCTACGCCCGGCGTCGAGTAGCGCAGCTCGGCGATGTATTCGGACACCTTGCGCCCGGGCAGCTGGCCTCCTTCCCCGGGCTTGGCGCCCTGTGCCATCTTGATCTGGATCTGCTCCGCCGACGCGAGGTACTCGGCGGTCACGCCGAAGCGCCCCGAGGCCACCTGCTTGATCTTCGATTTGAGCGAATCGCCCTCGCGCAGCTCGATGTCCTTTTCGACGCGCGTCCGGCCGAGACGCGACGCGAGCGTCTCGCCCGTCTTGACAGGCGCGTAGCGCCGCCGATCTTCTCCGCCCTCGCCGGTGTTCGACTTGCCGCCGATGCGGTTCATTGCCACGGCGAGCGTGGTATGGGCTTCGGTCGAAATGGAGCCGAGCGACATGGCGCCCGTCGAGAATCTTTTGACGATCTCGGCGGCCGGCTCGACCTCCTCGATCGCGACCGGCTTCGCCTTGTCGAGGCGGAACTCGAACAGCCCGCGGAACGTCATGTGCCGCTTGGACTGGTCATTGATGATGCGCGCGTAATCGCGGTAAGTTGAAGCCGAGTTTTCGCGCGTCGAATGCTGCAGCTTGGCGATCGCATCCGGAGTCCACATGTGCTCCTCGCCGCGAATGCGCCAGGCGTACTCGCCGCCCGCGTCGAGCGCGACTTTCATCACTGGGTCGTCGTCGTCGAACGCCGCGCGATGGACGCGGATCGCCTCCTCTGCCACTTCGAACACGCCGATGCCCTGCACGGAGGAAGTCGTGCCGCTGAAATACTTGTCGACCAGGGCGCGCGACAGCCCGACTGCCTCGAAGATCTGCGCTCCGGTGTAGGACATGTAAGTGGAGATGCCCATCTTGGACATCACCTTTGCGAGCCCCTTGCCGATCGCCTTGATGAAATGCTTGCAAGCCTTGTCGCCGTCGACGCCCTTGGCGAGCTCCCCGCGCTCGGCGAGATCGATCAGCGTTTCGAACGCGAGGTAAGGATGCACCGCCTCGGCTCCGTAACCCCCAAGCAGGGCGAAGTGGTGCACTTCGCGCGCCGAGCCGGTCTCGACCACCAGCCCGGTCGACGTACGCAGCCCCTTAGCCACCAGATGCTGGTGAATCGCCGACAGCGCGAGCAATGCCGGGATCGCCACGTGATCCCGATCCATTCTTCGGTCCGAGATGATGATGATCGAAGTGCCCGCGCGCACCGCATCCTCGGCCTGCGCGCACAGCGATGCAAGCCGCGCCTCGATCGCCTCCTTACCCCAGGCGAACGGATAAGTGATGTCCAGCTCGCAGGACTTGAACTTGCCGTCGGTGTAGTTCTCAATGTGACGGATCGTTTCCATCTGCTCGAAATCGAGCACCGGCTGCGAAACCTCAAGCCGCAGCGGTGGGTTCATTTCGTCGATTCCGAGCAGGTTGGGCTTCGGGCCGATGAACGACACGAGCGACATCACCAGTTCCTCGCGGATCGGGTCGATCGGCGGGTTGGTCACTTGCGCGAACAGCTGTTTGAAATAGCTATACAGCGTCTTGTTCTTGCTCGAAAGAACGGCGAGCGGCGAGTCGTTACCCATCGAACCAATCGGCTCGTGACCCTGATCGGCCATGGGGATCATCAGGAACTTGAGATCCTCCTGCGTGTAGCCGAATGCCTGCTGACGGTCGAGCAGCGCCGCGCGCCCGGGCTCGCGCTTCTCCTTGGGCGCTGGAAGCGCATCGAGTTTGATCCGAATGCGCTCGATCCACTCGGCGTAGGGCTTCGCGGACGCGAGCGAATCCTTGAGCTCCTTGTCGTCGATGATGCGCCCCTTCTCGAGGTCGACAAGGAACATCTTGCCGGGCTGCAGACGCCATTTCTTGGCGATGCGTTCCTCGGGCACCGGCAGCACGCCTACCTCGGACGCCATGATCACGAGACCGTCGTCGGTCACGATGTAACGCGAAGGCCTCAAGCCGTTACGATCGAGCGTGGCGCCAATCTGCCGGCCGTCGGTGAACGCGATGGACGCGGGGCCGTCCCACGGCTCCATCATGGCCGCGTGGTACTCGTAGAACGCGCGACGTGCCGGATCCATCAGGGCGTGGTTTTCCCACGCCTCCGGAATCATCATCATCATCGCGTGCGCCACCGAGTAGCCGCTCATGACCAGCAGTTCGAGCGCGTTGTCGAACGACGCGGAATCAGACTGTCCGTCGTAGATGAGCGGCCAGATCTTGTCCAGGTCACGCCCCAGCACCGGGCTGGTGATGGTGCCCTGACGCGCGCGGATCCAGTTGCAGTTGCCGCGCAGCGTATTGATCTCGCCGTTATGGGCAATGATGCGGAAAGGATGCGCCAGATCCCAACTCGGGAAGGTATTGGTCGAAAAGCGCTGGTGTACGAGCGCCAGCGCCGATTCGAGGCGCGGATCCTTGAGGTCGCGGTAATACTCGCCGACCTGGTGCGCCATGAGCATGCCCTTGTACACGAGGGTGCGCGCGGACATGGAGGGCACGTAGAATTCCTTGCCGTGCGCGAGCTGCAGGGCCTGAATGGCGTGGCCCGAGCTCTTGCGAATGATGTAAAGCTTGCGCTCGAGCGCGTCGGTGACCGTCACGCCCTTGCCACGGCCCACGAAGACCTGCCTGATCACCGGTTCCACGCGCTTCGCCGGCTCGGCCAGATCGGAGTTGTCGACCGGAACGTCGCGCCAGCCGAGCAACACCTGCCCCTCGTCTTTGATGGCCCGCTCGATCTCGTATTCGCAAGCCAGCCGGCTGGCGGGCTCGCGCGGAAGGAAGACCATGCCGACTCCGTACTGCCCAGGCGGCGGAAGCTTCACGCCCTGGCGCGCCATGTCCTCTCTCAGCAGTCGGTCAGGTATCTGGATCAGCAGGCCGGCGCCGTCGGACAGCTTTGGGTCCCATCCAACAGCGCCGCGGTGCGTCAGGTTTTTCAGGACCGTGAGACCCTGCTCGACGATAGCGTGCGACTTCTTGCCCTTGATGTGCGCAACGAATCCGACGCCGCAGGCGTCGTGCTCGTGTCGCGGGTCGTAAAGCCCCTGCGCGCTCGGTGAGATCCCTTGGTCCACGGCTAAGCCCCTGATATCAAATAACTAGCTCTCGGTTCGCCGCTGCGCACAAAAATGGCGGGCGAACCGGGAAATATACCGGCTTACACCTTGCGCTACAAGGGCTTGCGGGCGGGCGAGCGCCTATTGCGACGCCGCGGCGGGATGCGTACAGGCGGCTATGGCATCGCGTATTCGCCGCTCGTCTGTCGAGGCACGTAATGCGCTCCGGCCGACCGCCTCGAGCAAGACAAAACGCGTCTTGCCCTGTGCAGCCTTCTTGTCGACCGACATCAGCTCCAGATAGCGGTCTGGCGGCATATCTGGCCCCTCGACCGGGAGCCCCGCGCGGGCAATCAGCGCGCGAACGCGTTGCGGCACGTCCGCGCCGATCAGGCCGCAGCGCGCCGAGACCTCCGCGGCCATCACCATCCCCGCAGCCACCGCCTCGCCATGCAACCATGTCCCGTAACCGAGCCCGGTCTCGATCGCGTGTCCGAACGTGTGGCCGAAATTCAGCAGCGCGCGCCGGCCGCTCTCGCGCTCGTCCTCCGCGACGATCTGCGCCTTGAGCTCGCAGGATCGGCGGATCGCATAGGTAAGCGCGGAAGGATCGCGAGCAAGCAGCCGCTCCATGTTTCCTTCCAGCCATTGCGTGAAGTCCGCATCGAGCGCGAGGCCATGCTTGATGACTTCCGCGAGGCCTGCGCGCAACTCGCGGTCCGGCAGCGTGTCGAGCGTCGCGACGTCGCTGATCACGGCGCGCGGTTGATGGAAGGCGCCGATCATGTTCTTGCCGCGCGGATGGTTGATCGCAGTTTTGCCGCCGACCGAAGAATCCACCTGCGCGAGCAGTGTGGTCGGTACCTGAACGAACGACACCCCGCGCTGGTACACGGCAGCCGCGAAGCCGGCCAAGTCGCCTATGACGCCTCCTCCCAGGGCGACGATAAGCGACTGTCGGTCACAGCGCGCCTCGAGCAACGCGTCGAACACGCGGTCGAGCGTGTGCCATTCTTTGGCCCTCTCGCCATCGTCGACGACGATGTCGAGCGTGCGCGCACCCAGCGCCGCGATCGTGCTCCGGACTCGCTCGAGATAGAGCGGCGCGACGACGTTGTTCGTAATGATCGCCGCACAGCCGCCACCAATGTGCGGCGCATAGAGGGATTTGTCCTCGAGGATGTCCCTGCCGATGTGTATCGGATAGGCACGCGCGCCGAGTTCTACGCGGATATTTTCCATCGCTCCTCGAGCTTCGCGACCAGTTCACGCGCCAGCGTCTGGACATTCTGCCGCCCGGTCTCGACGACGAGGTCAGCCACCTGCAGATACAGCGGGTCCCTCTGCTCGTAGAGCTGCTGCAGTCGGGTCAGGGGATCGGCGGTTGCGAG
The DNA here is from genome assembly GCA_050257375.1 of Sphingomonadaceae bacterium. Lineage (GTDB taxonomy): Bacteria > Pseudomonadota > Gammaproteobacteria > Burkholderiales > SG8-39 > DAHVFK01. The sequence goes on along the minus strand of JBLMWT010000090.1, from coordinate 1,029 downwards.
AAGCGGTCGATTCTTGTCATGGCGCACGCGGTGGTAGAGGTCTGCCGGCTGGGCACGCAGGTACACCACCGTACCGCGCGCAGAGAGGAGGCGGCGGTTTTCCGGCGCCAAGACTGCGCCACCGCCGGTCGCGAGCACGATGCCATCGAGTTCGGCCAGTTCCGCGATGATCTGTGCTTCGCGGCTTCTGAATCCGGCCTCGCCTTCGATGTCGAAGATAACCGGAATGCGCACTCCGCAGCGGCGCTCGATTTCGTGGTCGGCATCGATGAAGCGGCGCTTCAGCCGACGCGCGAGCAGCCTGCCGACGGTCGTCTTGCCCGCCCCCATCATTCCCACGAGGTAGATATTTCCACCGCCTTTCATGCGTCTATTGTAGCGGCGCGCCGCACGCGCAAAAGAAAACGGCCGGGGAGACCCGGCCGTAGCCCGCAGAGGAGGAGCGGCAAATCAGCGTGCGGTTAAGCGGTCGTTCACGATCTTCGGCGTGATGAACACCAGCAATTCGGTCTTGCTTGTGGAGGTCGCCTTGTTCCTGAACAGGTAGCCGACGACCGGTATATCGCCAAGCAAGGGCACCTGAGTGATGTCGGTTCGGTCGCTCTGCTCGTAGATGCCCCCGATCACCACGGTGCCGCCGTTCTCCACCAAGACCTCGGTCTTCACGTGCTTGGTACTGATTTGCACGCCCGCCGGTGTGGTTGTGCCAGGTTGGTCCTTGTTCACGTCGAGCGTCATGATGATATTGCCGTCCGGCGTGATCTGCGGCTTGACCTTGAGCGCCAGGTTGGCCTTGCGGAATGAAACGCTCGTGGCGCCGGATGACGTCGCCTGTTGATACGGAATCTCCGTGCCCTGCTCGATCACCGCTTCGACCTGGTCTGCGGTCAGCACGCGCGGGCTGGAAATGATCTTGCCCTTGCCGTCCGCCTCCAACGCGTTGATCTCGAGGTTGAGGAACTGGGTCATCGCGCTATTGAACAGGATGAACGAGAACTGGCCCGCACTAAAGCCGTTTAGGCCCGCAGC
>JBLMWT010000089.1:0-4608 GCA_050257375.1 Sphingomonadaceae bacterium | reverse complement strand
CGCGCGACCAGGTCGCGCAGGCTGCCCGCCGGCTGGCAGGGCAGCATCCAGGCGCGCCCGAGCGCGTCGGGGTGTGCGCGCCCGAGCTGCGCCAGGCCTGCCGCCACGTCCGGGATGTAGTGGTAGGTGTGCACGGCGTCCGGGTCGACCGGCAACCACACTTCCTTGCCCGCGAGCGCGCGCTTCCAGAAAAAATCGCCCAGGTAAGTGAGCGTGCCGCGCGGACCGTAGAAGTCCGAGGCGCGGCCCGCGACCGCGACCACCTGACCCTTTCGGTGCGCATCGAGCAGCCGCTCGGCGGCACGCGCACGAATCTCGCCCTTCCTGCTGCACGGGTTGACCGGCGTATCTTCGTTCATTGGCCGCCCGTTCGGCCGCCCGAGCATGTACAGATTGTCCAGCACCACCAGGCGCGCGCCCGCGCCGCCGGCCGCCGCGATCAGGTTGTCCATGAGGCGCGGTACGACCTCTGCCCACGCGGCCGCGTCGTAGGGCGGGTTCATGCAGTGGTACACGACTTCGGCCCCTTCGCAAGCACGCGCGCAGAAACCGGGATCGAGCGCATCGCCCGGCAGAAGCTCGGCGCCCGCGGCGATCTCGCCGTGCGAGCGGCGCACTACGCGCACGCGATGTCCGTCCTCGATGAGCTTCGCCGCGAGCAGCGCGCCGACCTGCCCGGCGCCGAAGATGACGTGCATCGCCCGCGCCTACGGCGCCACCGACACGCCGCGCACGCCGTGCCGCGCGATCGCCTGCGCGACTAGCCCGGAGCGCTTCGCGTGTCCTGCGAAGGCGCGCAGCCACGCGGCCGCGGACTGGCGCGCGACCGGCGTGCCGATCGCCTGCTGTACCGCCGTGAAGCGCCCGTCGAGAATTCGCGAGCCCGGCAGACGTTCGGCGTCGGCGACCAGGCGCGGCTTCAGTCCCGCGAGCGCCTCGAGGCGGTCTGCGACGAAGCGCTCGAAAGAAGCGTCGATGCCCGGCGTGCGCACCAGCGTCGCGTGCTCGAGCGTGCGGCTCAGGTACAGGTCGTAAGCGCTCTTCTCGGCCGCGGCGATGCGCACCCCTGCGCTGTCGACCTCGGCGATCGACCCGATCGGCGAGCCCGCGGGCACGAGGTAGGTGGCCTCGATCTCGAGGTAGGGCGGGCTGAAGGCGATCTCCCGCGCGCGCTGCGGCTCGGCGGCGAGGAACGCGACGTCCCACACCCCGGCGCGCACCGCCTCGGCAAGCTTGCCGGCCGCGTCGAACGGAACGAACTCGGGCTCGAGGCGCGCGAGGCGCGCGAGCTCGTGCGCCAAGTCGACCACGATGCCGCGGTAGCCGCCGCCCGCGTCGCGCGCGACGAGCAGGAAGTTTTGCAGGTTCAGGCCGACGCGCAGCCGGCCGCCCGGGGCGAGCTCGGCGCGCGCCGCCGGGTCGATCTCCAGGCTCATGTCCGCAATGCTACAGCTGATGCTGCGGATTCATCTTGTGCATTTTGCTCTGCAGGCGGTTGAGCGCGCTCACGTAGGCCTTGGCCGAGGCGACGATGACGTCCGTGTCCGCGCCCACGCCGTTGACCACCCGGCCGCCCTTCGAGAGGCGCACCGTTACCTCGCCCTGCGACTCGGTGCCCTGGGTGACCGCGTTCACCGAGTAGAGCAGGAGCTCCGCCCCGCTCTTTGCGATCGACTCGATCGCCTTGAACGTGGCGTCGACCGGACCGTCGCCCTGCGCGTCCGCCTTGCGCTCGGCGCTGCCTTCCGCGAGCACCACGGTGGCGTGCGGTCGCTCGCCCATGCCGCTCGCCTGGCTCATGGTGACCAGCTTCCAGTGCTCGTCGCTCGCCACCCCGGCCTCCTGCGCCACCAGCGCCTGCAGGTCCTCGTCGAAGATGTCGGCCTTCTTGTCGGCGAGGTCCTTGAAGCGCTGGAAGGCCTTGTTGTAGGCGTCCTCCGACTCGAGCTCGATGCCGAGCTCCTTGAGCCGCTGCTTGAAGGCGTTCCGGCCCGAGAGCTTGCCGAGCACGATCTTGTTCGTGGTCCAGCCCACGTCCTCGGCGGTCATGATCTCGTAGGTCTGACGCGCCTTGAGCACGCCGTCCTGGTGGATACCCGAGGCGTGCGCGAAGGCGTTCGCCCCCACCACCGCCTTGTTCGGCTGCACCACGAAGCCGGTGATCTGGCTCACCAGGCGCGAGGTCGGAACGATCTGCGTGGTGTCGATGCCCGTCTCGAGGTGGAAGAAGTCGTTGCGCGTCCTCACCGCCATCACCACTTCCTCGAGCGAGGTGTTGCCGGCGCGCTCGCCCAGGCCGTTGATGGTGCACTCGATCTGGCGCGCGCCGCCGATCATCACGGCGGCGAGCGAGTTGGCGACCGCCATGCCGAGGTCGTTGTGGCAGTGCACGCTCCACACCGCCTTGTCCGAGTTCGGAACCCTTTCGCGCAGCCGCTTGATGAACTCGCCGAACTGCTGCGGCACCGCATAGCCCACCGTGTCGGGAATGTTGATCGTGGTGGCACCCTCCTTGATCACCGCCTCGAGCACGCGACACAGGAAATCCGGCTCCGAGCGGCTGCCGTCCTCGGGCGAGAACTCGACGTCCGGGCAGGCGTTCTTCGCGTAGCGCACCGACAGCCGCGCCTGCTCGAGCACCTGCTCCGGCGTCATGCGCAGCTTCTTTTCCATGTGGATCGGGCTGGTGGCGATGAAGGTGTGGATGCGCCAGCGCCTGGCGTCCTTGAGCGCGTCGATGCCGCGCTGGATGTCGCGGTCGTTCGCGCGGCACAGCCCCGCCACCGTCGAGTCCCTGACCACGCGCGCGATCGCCTGCACCGCCTCGAAGTCGCCGTTCGAAGAGGCCGGAAAGCCCGCCTCGATCACATCGACCCGCATGCGCTCCAGCGCCCTGGCGATGCGCAGTTTCTCGTCCTTGGTCATCGATGCGCCGGGGCTCTGCTCGCCGTCGCGCATGGTGGTGTCGAAGATGATGAGTTTTTGCTTGTCGCTCATGGTCCGCTCCTAGGGTGCAGATGCACGAATGCCCGTCCGCCGCGAGAGGCGGGAATGGGGTACTGCCGAATTGGGGGTTTTAGTTTGCGCGCGCGGGGCGCAGCAGCAGGCCGGCCAGCAGAAGCGCCAGGCCGGAAAGGAGAAGCTCGAGCCGGAAGGTCGAAGCCATGCGGCCGAATATAGCGCGCGCCCCCGGCGCGCGCAAGCGCTCAGCCCGGGCGGCCGTCCAGGCGCGGACTGGCGAGGCGCGGCGCGTAGGCGACGAAGTACACGAGGAACGCGGCGCTCCACAGCGCCGCCGACAGGTAGACGAGCGGCATATAGGCCGACAGCACGAGCGCGGCGGCGACTCGAGCCGCGGCCGCGCAGTGAACGAGCACGTAGCAGGTGCGCTCGGCGCGTCCGGCCGCGAGCGGGCGCGCGGTGTGGCCAAGCGCGGTGCGCGTGATCATGCCGACGATGGTGCCCGAGAGCGCGCCCACCGCGAAAGCATGCAGCGGCGCTGCGCCGATGACGAGCCCGAAGGCCGCGAGGCCGAGCAGCACGAAGCCGACCGGGATCCAGGCGTGCGACAGGTGCAGGATCCACAGGATCGGCCGGCCGCGCGTGGCGAGCGGTGCCCAGCCCGCCTGGCGAGCCGCGTGCAGCGCCGCGGCGGCGAACGCCGGGACGGCGCCCAGCCAGCCGTCGACTTCCGCCAGCGCGCAGGCGAAGGCAAGCGCCGAGAGCGCGAGCGCCGCGCGATCGAGCGCCGCCGAGCGGCGCATCCTCGCCTGCGGCAGCGCGTTCGCGGTGAACGAGGGAACAACGCGCCCCGCCATCACCATGAGCAGCAGCAGTTCGAGATACAGCCCGCCCTGCGTCCAGAGCGAGGACGGCGCTTCGATCAGCCCGAGCGCCGACAAGTGGAAGCCGGCATTCACCAGGCCGAGCGCCGCGAGCAGCGCGGGCACGAAATAGTTGCGCACGTTCCGCGCGGCGAAGATCACGCGACCGAGCACGAAGGCGACGACGAAGGGGAACGCGCCGTCGACCAGCGCCCCGAGCCAGGCTGGCCCGGTCACCACCAGGACGCGCGCGGCGATCCAGTGCGCCGCGAGCAGCGCGAGCGGCAGCCCCATTGGCGTCGGCAGCCCCGTCCACAGCCGACCCGCGGTCATCAGGAAGCCCGCGATCACCGCGAGCACGAAGCCGAATACCATCTCGTGCTGGTGCCAGATGAGGCCTTCGAGATAACGCGCGGTCCAGCCGTGGCCGGAGAGATCGGCCACCCACGCGGGCACCGCGAGCGCCGCGAACAGCGCGGCGAGCAGGTAGAACGGACGGAAGCCGAGGTTGAAGAGCGCCGTGCGCACGCTCACACGATCCTGCGCGGGCGCTTGCCGAGCGCCCACTGCACGTAGCCCGAGACCGCGTACGCCACCACCAGCAGGAACAGCATCAACGCGGGCTTGGTGGCGATCACGGTCATGGCGGCGACGATCGCGAGCGCCGCCCAGAACGGCACGCTCTTCTTCAGGTTGATGTCCTTGAAGCTGTAGAACGGCACGTTGGTCACCATCGTGATGCCGGCGAACATGGTCACCACCCAGGCGAGCCACATGAGCCAGG
>JBLMWT010000088.1:0-11673 GCA_050257375.1 Sphingomonadaceae bacterium | reverse complement strand
TCTGCCTCGCGGCGCCGGCGGAGTTCTACGCGGTCGGCCAGTTCTACCGCGAATTCCCGCAGGTCGAGGACGACGAGGTGGTCAGGATGCTCGGTGAAGCCCGACATCAGCCTTCTTGAGGGACCCTCGCCCGCGTCTCTGCCGCTCGAGATCGTCGAGCGCAAGGGACTCGGACACCCCGACACGGTCTGCGACGCGCTCGCCGAGAACCTGAGCCAGGCGCTGTCGCGCTTCTACCTCGAGCGCTGCGGTGCGATCCTGCACCACAACGTCGACAAGGCGCTGCTGTGCGGCGGCGCCGCGCGCCCGGCGTTCGGCGGCGGCGAGGTGGTCGCGCCGATCGACATCTATCTCGCGGGCCGCGCGACCGCGGAGTTCGAGAGCGTGACCGTCCCGGTGGAGGAGCTGGCAATCGAGGAAAGCCGGCGCTGGCTGCGCGCGAACCTGCGCCACCTCGACCCCGAGCGCCACGTGCGCATCCACCCCCGCATCCGCCCGACCTCTCCCGATCTCGCGGCGCTGTTCCTGCGCCGGCGCGCGGCGGGCGCGCCGCTCGCCAACGACACCTCGATCGGTGTCGGCTACGCGCCGCTCGACGACCTGGAGACCGCGGTGCTCGCCGTCGAGCGCAGGCTGAACTCCTTCGAGGTGAAGGCGGCGCACCCGGAGATCGGCGAGGACATCAAGGTGATGGGCACGCGCAGCGAACGAGAGCTGTCGCTCACGGTCGCCTGCGCGCTGGTCGGGCGGCACGTCGCGAGCCTCGAAGACTACCGCGCGAAGAAAGCGCGCGTGCGCGAGCTCGCCGCCGCGGCGGCCGGCGCGCGCGCCGCGGTCGAGGTGAACACCGCGGACGGCGACACGGCCGACAGCGTGTACCTCACGGCCACCGGGCTGTCGGCCGAGTCGGGCGACGACGGCCAGGTGGGGCGCGGCAACCGCGTGAACGGCCTGATCGCGCCCTACCGTCCGATGAGCCTGGAGGCCGCGGCGGGCAAGAACCCGGTCACGCACGTCGGCAAGCTCTACAACCTGCTCGCCAACCGCGTCGCGCATGCGCTGGTCGCCGAGGTCGCCAGCGTGCGCGAGGTGTATTGCTATCTCGTGAGCCGCATCGGCCACCCGATCACCGAGCCGCAGGTGATGGACCTCAAGCTGCGCCTGGACGATCCCGAATCCCTGCCCGCTCTCGCGCCGCGCGTCGCAGACATTGCGCGCACGGAACTAGACGGCGTCACGACGCTGTGGCGCGAGCTTATCGAAGGGCGGCGGTCCGTCTGGTGAGCTTGCTAGCGCTCCGGGGCTTCCTGCGGGCGCGGCCGCGACACCAGGATCCTCGGTAGCTGATGTACGGGCGGCGGTGGTCCATCGGGGCGCCAGCGCATCTTGATGAACTCCGCCACGTCCATCGACACGTGCTTCCAGCCCGCTTCGTGATGGCTCGCATCGACGACGATGACCGAGTCGCGCTCGTCCATCGCCTGCCAGAGCTTCGCGACGGCCTCCTGCGGTGCGTGGCCGGATTCGACATACCAGAAGCTCGAGTGCACGCGAACCGCCTGCCCGAGTGCGGCGATCGCGTCCTCCACGCGGTGGAGGTTCGCCGATGGCGAGTGGAGCTCGAAAGAAACGAACAGACTGCTCGTCATGCCCCGCGGCCGGACACTCGGATCAAAGCAAAAGAGAGTTCGCGCTAGTTGTTATGTACCATATGCCTGTGACCGCCCGGCGTCAACGGCTCCAGTGCACGCACGCGCTAGTCGATGCCGAGGCGGTCGTCGTCATCGATCTGCGCGAGCAGCTCCTCGACGCGGCGCGCGCCGTCCGCGCTGTCGAGCATCTCGAGCGGCGTGCGCCCGCCGAGCTGCACGCTCGGCCGGCTGAGCCACTTGCGCGCCTGCGCCGGCTGGCCGAACACGCGCTCGGCGAGCCGCAGCACGCGCCGCTTTCCGTGCTCGTGCACGCCACCTACTCCTTCTTCGGCGCGGAACCCGACTCGACGCCTTCGACGCGCGGGATGTCGCGCTGCGGGCTGCGGCGCGCGATGCGCTTCTTCTTCTCGTCGCGCGCGACGCTGCGGTCGGCGCTCTGCTGCAACTGGGGCTCGGCGGTCTTCGGCAGTACGGGCTTGCGCTTCATGGTTCTTCCCCTTCGTGGTTGTCAGGACGCCCCGGCGAGCGCCGCGACGGTCGCGGCGAGCCCCTCGACGACGCGCGCCATCTCCGGATAGCGCAGACGCTCGGGGGTGTCCGAGGCGCGGTGGTAATGCGGATTGCGGTAGAACGCGGTGTCGGTGACCATCACGGCCCGGTAGCCCGCGCGCCAGAACGAGAGCTGGTCGCTCCAGGACACGCCCGGCACCAGGGCCGGCGCGGCGAGGCTCTCGGCCGGAAAGTCGCTGTGCGCGCGGAACGCCGCCACCGTCTCGCGCAGCGCCCGGCGCGAGGCGAGATTCGAGACGAACGCGACGAAGTCGCCGCGCTCAGGATAGAACCACTTCAGCAGCGGGGGATAGCCCTGGCTACCCGGCGCGTCGTCGTACCAGCCCAGCATCTCGAGCGAGAGCATGACCCGGATGTCGTCGCCGCGCCCGCGTGCCGCGCGCGCATAGACCTTGCTGCCCATCTCGCTCCAGTAGAAGAACGGCGGCTCTTCGTTGACGAACGCCACCAGCTTCACGGTGCGCGTCAGGCGCCGCCCGCGCAGGGCGCGCGCGATCTCGAGCAGCGCCGCGACGCCGCTCGCGTTGTCGTCCGCGCCCGGGCTGCCCTGCACCGTGTCGTAGTGCGCGCCGGCGAGCACGATCTCGCTGCGCGCCACGCTTCCGGGTAGGACGACCTCGAGGTTCTCACAGTCGGTTTCGGCTGCGCGGTAGCGCTGCGCGCCGACCTCGAAGCCGAGCGCCTCGAATGTGCCGCGGATATAGGCCGCGGCCGCCGCGAGCGCGCCGGGCCGCCACACGTTGCGCTCGCCGATGCCGCCGGCGAGCCACTCGACGTGGCGCCGCAGGCGCGCGCTCAGGACGGCATGTCGTGCATCCTCTTCTTGAACTTCGACCATTCGGTCGCCGCCCAAATCGTGGTCACCGCAGGCGCAGCGGAAGTCGGCGCAGCCGCCGCCCGCTCGCCGCGAACACCGCATTCGCCAGCGCCGGTGCGACGACCGGCACCGCCGGCTCGCCGACGCCGCCGGGCTCGGCATCGCTCGGGATGATGTGCGTGTCGACCGCCGGCATCTCGGCCAGCGTGAGGATCGGGTAGTCGGTGAAGCTCGCCTGCCGCACGCGCCCGGCGCCGACGCGAATCTCTTCCTTGAGCGCGGCGGACAACCCGAAGGCGACGCTGCCCTCGAGCTGCGCGTGCACCGCGTCGGGCAGCACGGCGGTACCGCAGTCGATCGCGCACACCGCGCGCTCGACGCGGATCGCGCGCGCCTCGATGCGCGCCTCGATCACCAGCGCGGCGATGCTGCCGAAGGATTCGTACAGCGCGATCCCTCGTCCGCGACCGGCATCGAGCGGGGTTCCCCAGTCCGCGCCGCGCGCCGCCTGTTCGAGCACCGCGCGATGGCGCGGCGCGTTGGCGAGCAACGCGAGGCGGTATTCCAGCGGATCGCGGCCGGCGCGCGCGGCGAGCTCATCGACGAAGCACTCGATGGCAAAGGCGTTGTTCGACGCGCCGACCGAGCGCCACGCTCCGGTCGGCAGCGGCGAGCGCGCTTCGACCCGCGCTTCGCCGAGTGACACCGCATAGGGCGAATGCACGCCGTCGAGCGCGAGCTCCGGCCCGGCGACGCGTATGCGCCATTCGGCTGGCAAGCCGTCCGCGCCGAGCGTCGCCTGGAGGCGCGCGGCGTGCGCCGGCCGGTAGAAGTCGTGCTGCAGGTCGTCCGCGCGCGTCCACACCACCTGCACCGGCCTGCCGAGCGCCTTGGCGAGCTCGACCGCCTCGGCGACGAAATCGGTCTCGAGCCTGCGGCCGAAGCCGCCGCCGAGGAACTCGGTGTGCACGCGCACCCTGGACTTGGGCACGCCGGCGACGCGAGCCGCCACGGCCTGTGTCTCGGCCTGGTGCTGCGTCCCGACCCAGACGTCGCAGCCGCCGCCCTCGACGCGTGCGACGCAGTTCATCGGCTCGATCGGGGCGTGCGAGAGGTACGGCGTGCGATAGACGGCTTCGATCGCGTACCGGCCGCCGCGCCCGAGCGCTGCCACCAGGCGCCGTTCGATCTGCGCGCCGCTCAAACGCGCATTGCGCCCCGGGCGCCAGGCGATGCGCAGGGCGTCGCGCCCGCGCAGCGCCGACCAGAAGTCATCCGCAACCACCGCGACGCCGCTCGAGATCGCGCGCACCTCGCGCACGCCGGGCAGCTTGCGCGCTGCGCGCTCATCGAAGCTGCGCACGCTGCCGCCGAATACCGGGCAGCGCGCGACCACTGCGACCAGCGCGCCCGCAGGCGCGACATCGATGCCGTAGAGCGTCTGCCCGAGGCACATCGCCGGAATGTCGAGCCGCGCCAGCGGTTTGCCGATGTAGCGCCATGCTTCGCGCACCTTGAGCTGCGTCTTGCGCGGAGCGGGGAGCTGCGCTGCCTCTTCGGCGAGCTCGCCGTAGCCGACGTGCCGGCCGCTCGCCGGGTGCCGTATGGATCCGTTCTCGGCGCGGCACTCGGCCGCCGCGACCCCCCAGCGGCGCGCCGCGGTCTCGACCAGTCGCGAGCGCGCCATCGCCGCTGCTTCGCGCAGCGTCGTCCACTCGCCGCGCATGCTGCTCGAGCCGCCGGTGAACTGCTCGCCCCAGTAGCCGTTGCGGTAGCGCGTATCCGCAGGCGCGAACACGGTGCGCAGCCGCGCGGGCGGGACGTCGAGCTCCTCCGCCGCGAGCGCCGCAAGGCCGGTGAGCGCGCCCTGCCCCATCTCGGAATGGTTGATCATCACCGTCACCGTTCCGTCACGGTCGATCCACAGCCAGTCGTTCAGCTGCGTGCCGGCATCGGCAGGCAGGTCGTCGAGCAACGCAGGGGGCGTCGCGGTCGCAGGCGCGCCCGATTTGATTTCAGCGGCCGCGCGCACCGCGCGCCGGATGCGCGCGTAAGTGCCGCAGCGGCACAGCACGCCGGACATCGCCTCTTCGATCTCGTGCGCGCTCGGCGAGGGATGCTTCGCGAGCAGCGCCGCGGCGCTCAGGATCTGTCCCGGCTGGCAATAACCGCACTGCGGCACCTGCTCGGCGATCCAGGCGCGTACGACCGGATGATCGGCACCGACGCCCTCGATGGTGCTGACGCTGCGCGCGCCCACGCGCGCGAGCGGCACCATGCAGGCGTGGTTCGGCGCGCCATCGAGCAGGACGACGCAAGCGCCGCACACGCCGACGCCGCAGCCGTACTTCGTTCCCTTGAGTCCCAGCTCGTCGCGCAACACCCACAGCAGCGGCTTCGCCGGGTCCGCCTCGGTCCGGTAAGTCCTGCCGTTAACGACGAGCTCGTGCACGTCGCGACCGCGCGGCGCGGCTCAGGCGTGCGCCGCTTTCCGCCTGTTGGCGACGAGCTTGAGTCTGCAGCGGTTCGCCCGCGCGCTCAGCTCGCGCAGCAGGTCGCGCACCCCCGGCCTGAACGCGTCGGCGCTGTCAAGCACCACGGTCACGTCCTTCCACCACAGCCGCGGCAGCTGCGCGTACGCCGCGCGATAGCGCGCGAGCTTTTCATCGTCCGCGCGGCCCCTGAACTCGATCAGGACCCGCTCGTTCTCATCCATCTTCATGCGTACCGACATGACCTGTCCTCTTATCGCTCCTTCGGCGCATGTTCACCCGTCCTGCGGAAGCCGGCTTGACTTATGTCAAAAGCCCGCGCGTCGCGCGGGTCGAATATTTCCCTGCATGTCCCCTCTGGAGGCGGCGCTCGGCTATCTGCGGCGCGGCTGGTCGGCGATCCCGATCGAGCCACGCGGCAAGCGCCCGCTCGTCGCCTGGCTCGAGTTCCAGGACCGCGCGGCGACGCCCGCCGAAGTGGAAGAATGGTTCGCGCGCTGGCCCGAAGCGAACGTCGGCATCGTCACCGGCCATGTCTCGGGACTGGTGGTGTTGGACGTCGATCCGGCGCACGGCGGCGCCGACAGCCTCGCGCGCCTCGAGGCCGCGCATGGCCCTCTGGCCGCGACCGTCGAGGCGCTGACCGGAGGCGGCGGGCGGCACCTGTACTTCGCACATCCCGGCGCCCGTATCGGCAATCGCGTCGGCCTGCATCCAGGCATCGACCTGCGCGGGGACGGCGGCTGCGTGGTCGCGCCGCCTTCGGTGCACCCGAGCGGCCGGCGCTACGCCTGGGCGGCGGGACGCGCGCCGGACGGAGCGCGGCTCGCACCACTTCCGCAGTGGCTAGTGCGCGACAGCACCGCCCGGCGCGGCGGGCATCCTCTCGCGCACTGGCGCGAGCTGGTGCGCCGCGGCGTCGGCGAAGGCGAGCGCAACAGCGCGCTCGCTTCGCTCGCCGGCCATCTGCTTTGGCACGAGGTCGACCCGGAAGTGGTGCTCGAGCTGCTGCTCACTTGGAACCGCGTGCGCTGCACGCCGCCGCTCGACGACGCCGAGGTCGCGGGCGTCGTCGACAGCATTGCGCGGCTGCACTTCGCCGGCAGCGGCGCCGCATGAACCGGCTGCGCGTGGCGATCGTCGGCTTCGGCCGGCTGGGGCAGGCCTGCGCGCAAGCGCTGCATGAGGCGCCCAATTTCGAGCTCGCCGGCGTGGTGCGCCGTGCGCACGGCGCGCTCCCTCACCCCTTCGAGCGCGTGGCGGTCGCCGGCCATGCGCGCGAGCTCGAGCGCGCATCGATCGCGCTCGTGTGCGTTCCCGCGCAGGCGACGCTCGAAGTCGCGCGCGAGCTGCTGCAGCAGCGCCTGCCGATCGTCGAGTGCGCCGCGCTGGAAGGCGGCGCGCTCGCGGCGCACCACCGCGCGCTCGGCGAAGCCGCGCACCGCCATCGCGTTCCCGCGGTGGTCGGCGCGGGCTGGCAACCGGGCGCGCTGCCGCTCCTGCAGCGCGTGTTCGAGATCCTGATCCCGCACGGGCGCAGCGAGTCCAGCTCCCATCCCGGCGTCAGCCTGCACCGCACCGCGTCGCTGGAAGGAATCGCCGGCGTCCAGGCCGCGCTCGCCTGCGAGCGCCGCGGCGCGGACGGCCGGCCGCGGCGCTACCTGTACGTGCAACTCGCTCAGGGCGCGAACCTCGCCGAAGTCGAGCAACGCGTGCGCGCCGATCCGCTGTACGCCGGCGAGGAGACCGCGCTCTTCCAGGTGGACGACGTCGCGGCGCTCGAGGCCGCCGCTTCGGGCATCGTGCTCGAGCGCCGCGGGACGGGCGGGGCGGAGGCGCACCAAAGCCTGCTGCTCGAGGCGCGCTTCGATGCCGTGCGCTTCGCCGCCCGCGTGATGCTCGATGCGGCGCGCCAGTTGCCGCAGCTTCGGCCGGGCGCGCACGCCTGGCTTCCCCGCGCATGATTCCGATCCAGGACCTGCTGCACCGGATACTGTGGGACCCCGAGTTCGGCAAAGGCGAGTTCGAGATCGGCTACGAAGACCACCTCGCCGGCCGGGTGGTGCGCGTGCCGTTCCGGCGCGTACGCCTGGAACCGGGAGAGCGCTTCGCGTTCCAGGCCGTCGAGGACGACGGCAGCACCCACATGGTGCCGTTTCACCGCGTGCGCGAGGTCTGGCGCGACGGCGAGTCGATCTGGCGTCGGCCGAAGGGCCGGGTTTGATCAATATCAAGCCCGCGCCCCGTACCCCCGCTATCCTGAATTTACGTAACCAGCGAAAAAGCCCGATCACCATGCAAATCCCTCTCCAGATCACCGTACGTCACATGCAGCGCTCGGACGCGCTCGAAGCGCGCATTCGCGACCAGGCGGCCAAGCTCGACGAATTCCATCCCCACCTCATGAGCTGTCGGGTCACGGTCGAGGAAAAAGGCCGGCACCAGAAACAGGGCCGACAGTTCCAGGTACGCATCGACGCGCGCGTGCCGGGGCGCGAAATCGTCGCCAACCGCGACCACGACGAAGACGTGTACGTGGCCCTGCGCGACGCCTTCGCCGCAGTTACGCGCCAACTCGAGGAGGAAGTGCGCGTCACGCGCGGGGACGTCAAGGTGCACGAAGTGCCGCAGCACGGACGGGTCGCGCGGTTGCTCGCGGAAGAAGGCTACGGCTTCATCGCCACGCCGGACGGGCGCGAGCTGTACTTCAGCCGCGACAACGTGGTCGAGCCGTCGTTCGACGATCTCGCGGTCGGTACCGCAGTGCAATTCATCGAGGAGCCCGCGGCCGAAGGCCCGCAGGCCAAACGCGTGACCGTCGGCAAGCACGGGCCGCTTCCCTGAGCTCCGGCCACCCATCGCAACGAAAGGTCAACCATGAAACAGGATCGTGGCAGTTTTCGGATGCTGCGCAGGGAGCAGCTGCTGCAGGAGCTGGTGCACGACAGCTATAAGACCAAGGGCAAGCTGCCCGAGCCGACGGTGTGCCCGGACTGCGGCGCGACCTATCACCACGGCCGCTGGACCTGGGAGCTCGCGCCCGCGGGGGCGCACGAGCAGCGTTGCCCGGCCTGCCATCGCAAGCACGACCAGTATCCGGCCGGCTACGTGACCCTCAAGGGCGCGTTCGCGCAGCAGCACAAGGCGGAGATCAAGCAGCTGGTGATGAACTGCGAAGGCAAGGAGAAGACCGGCCATCCGCTCGAGCGCATCATGAAGATCGAGGACACCAAGGAAGGCATGCTGGTCACCACCACCGGCACGCACATCGCGCGCGACATCGCCGAGCGCGTGCACGACGCCTACAAGGGCGAGATCGAGTTCCACTACAACAAGGAAGACCAGCTGCTGCGCGCGACCTGGACGCGCTGAATCAAAAATAAAAGGGCACAGTCATGGAATTCAGAATCGCTGCGCTCGGCGCCGCGTGCCTGACGCTCGCCGGCGCGCTGTACGGCGTCCAGGCGCTAGCGCAGGACAAGTCGACCAATCTTCCCGCCACCCCGGCGACCGTGGTCCCGGAGCCCCCCGTGGAAGTGCCGCCCGAGCCCGCGCTCACAGGCCCCGCCCCCGGCCGCGCCGTGAAAGCGACCGAGCCGGTGTCTGCAACCGGCGCACCTTTCCAGGTCGGCTCGTTCCTCGTCTACCCCGAGATGGACGTCACCTGGATGTACGACAGCAACGTCTTCTACACCAACCAGTCGCCGCTCAGCGATGATGCGATGATCTACTCGCCCGCGATCTGGGTGCAGTCGAACTGGGCGAAGCATGCGCTCAACTTCTACGCCTCCGGCGACTGGACGCGCTATCGCAAGTTCCATACCGAGAACACCGACGATTACCGTGCGAGCGCGGAGGGTCGCTACGACTTCAGTGCTGACGCAAACGTCTACGGCGGCGCGCACATTGGGCAGGAGCACGAAGACCGTGAATCGCCCGAATCGCGCAACGGGCTCATCCCGACGAAGTACTACGTGCAGCGCTATTACACCGGGGTCTTCCGCCAGTTCGACCGCCTGTCGCTGCGCGTCGCGGGAACGGCGCAACACTTGGATTACCGCGACGTGCCGTTCGAGACCGGCAGCGGCGCCATCAACATCATCAACAACGACGACCGCGACCGCTGGCAGTACACCGGCGGCGTCCGACTGGGCTGGGAAGTCTCGCCGCGACTAGAGCCATACCTTCAGGTCGCATTCGATAACCGCCTGTACGACAACGTGCCGGACGACCTCGGTTATGAGAAGAATTCGACTGGCCAGCGCTACCTTGCCGGTGTGCGCTGGAACTTGCCGCGCACGCTCAAGCTGGATGCCTTCGGCGGTTACATGACGCAGGATTACAAGGACCCGCGGTTCGATGCGGTGAGCGCGCCGGCGTATGGCGCGGCGCTGCTGTGGGCGCTTGGCGAGCGAACCACCTTGAGCGCCTACCTCGATCGTACGATCGAAGAGACTACGGTCACGAACACGCCCTCGCCTGGTGTCGTGCAGGTCGCATCGAGCTACCTGAACACCTACGCCTCCGCCGGCGTGACGCACCGTCTGACCGACCGGTTCTCGGCGCGCGTGAACGGCTCGTGGTCGCGCGTCGACTACCAGGGTTTCTCACGCACCGACGACTACACCAGCGGCACCGTGGGCCTGCTCTACAGGCTGCACCGCAACCTGTACCTCGACGTGAGCTTCTCCGAGCGCAAGCTCGATTCCAGCCTGCCGAACGAGAACTTCGCCAAGCGCATGACCTTCGTGCGCGCCGCGATCCCCTTCTCCCAATAGACCGTCCCGCGCCGGTCAGCTTCGGGCAAACCCCTGATTGAAAGGGGGGAAGGATTTTTTGCCTTGACATTTGATTCGGATCAATACCGCGCCGCCGCAAAGTAGGAGACTTTCTTTGTGCAATTAGGTATTTAGGAATTTTGTCCCGCGTCAAAAAAGTCTATTAGCAAATGCTGAACTTACCGATCCGTCAGCACTCTCAGCAGCGGGGAGACGTGCTCGTGAACCGGGCTCAGGCATCCCGTATGGCAGTTTTCCAACTACGAATCCATAAGCAAGGAGTAGATGTCATGAAAGCGAAGGTCCTGAATTTGCGTTCGATCGCCGTCGCGACGGCGGCGGCCCTCGGCCTGGCGGTCTACACGGCCGGAGTGGCACCAAAATTCCTGCAGTCGCTGTCCCCCGTTGCCACCGCGCACGCGCAGGACGGCACCCCGAAGGGTCAGGGCGGCCCGACCGGCGAGCACGGGCAGCGCGGCAGCGGAGGATCTTCGGACGTCGGCGGACGCGGCCAGGGCCAGGGCGGACCGAGCAGCGACAGCGACGCGAAAGGACCGCGCTACGGTGGCGAAGGCTCCAAGCCAGCCGCGGGCACCCAGGGCGGCAAACCGGTCTGGGCGCAGGAGGGCGTTCCATCCGACCTCGAGCTCGGACGCCTGAGCGTCGTGCGCGCGCCTTCGCACGTGATCGACAAGTCGCTCACGACCGCGCTGAGCTCGCTGCAGCCCGCGTTCTATGACCAGGTTGTCGCGATCGCGAACAATACGTCGCTGACCTACGAGCAGAAGATCGCCGCGCTGCAGACGCTGGTGAAGGAGAGCTTCGTCGAAGGCACGACGCTTGTTCGCATCGACTCGCCGCTCGAGAATCTGGGCCTGTACAAGGACCTGCTGACCGACGGCAAGATCGTCGCGACCGCGGCGACTTACGACACCACTAGCAACACGAACGCGGCCCTGCTGTTTGCCGCAGTCTTCATCGGCAGCGCGTCGGACAAGACGATTCCGGTGAGCACGGCGACGGTCGACGCGATCAACAAGATCCTGCAGCTGACGCTGCCCGCCGGCGTGACGACTGAGCAGGTGGGCGCGGCCGCGGAAGCGGTGCGCCAGGCGATCGCTGAAGCGCACGGCTAAGAGGTCGCTCTCCTGATGCCGGGCGAGCGATCGCCCGGCGTCAGTGCACCTCCAGGAAGAGGAAGGCGAGATCATGAAAACTCGACGTAGACGCGCGGTAGCGGCGGTCTCAGCAGTGGCCATCGCGCTAGGCGGCTCCGCGCTGGCGCTCGAGCGCGTCGCTGGGCCTGCATTCCCTAGCTGGATCGGGGCGGCATACGCACAGGAGGAAGGCGGCGGTCACGGTGG
>JBLMWT010000087.1:0-4159 GCA_050257375.1 Sphingomonadaceae bacterium | reverse complement strand
TTCCGTGTCCGAACTCGCTACTGCACGGGCTCGGCGTGGGCGCCGCGATGACGTACGGCCACGACTACGGCACGCTGGCGACGCCCGAGCTCCCGACGTACCGCACGCAGGGGCAGACCGCGTTCGTGCAGTACCCGACGGGTCCGACGCTCGCGACGACCGCGGTTGCCGACGGGATGCGCTGGCGAGCCGACGTGCAGGGCCACCTGTTCGTAGGGCGGTTCGGGGCACTCTCGGAATACGCGCGCTCCGCCCAGCACGTCGTACTGGGCGCGAACGTCGGCAACGTCATCGCCGACGCATGGATGATCGAAGCGCAGTGGGTGCTCACCGGTGAGGACGCGACCTATGCCAGCGTCGTTCCGCGCGCGCCATTCGAGTTCGCGCGGCGACAATGGGGTGCGGTCGATGTCGTCGTGCGATACGACGTGCTGCGCGTCCAGCACGGCGCTTTCAGCGAACAACTGCTCGATCCGTCGAAGGCCGCGCGTCGCACCCGCGGGTACTCGATCGGCGCTGACTGGTTCGCGAGCACGCACGTGCGCGTCACGCTCGACGCCGAGCGCACGACATTTCGCCTCGGCTTCGCCGGCGGTACCAATCGCCCTGACGAGACCGTGATGACGGCGCGGCTACAGGTGGTGTTCTGAGCCCGGCGTAGGTCATCGCGGATATCGAAGCCCCGCACGAGCGGTGCGATGACACGAGCGAGCGTGTCGATTTGGCGCTGGACTCGCACGAGGTGCCGCCGATCCCGAGCCGCGAGCCCGACAGCGGTCACCGCGAGCAGCGCGGTCGCGAGGCGCGCCGCCGTTGGTGCCGCTGCAACCGAGCTGGCGACGCCGCCGAGAAGGCCGGCGACGGCCTCGAGTGTCAGCTCGCGGCGTAACCTCCTCCGCCGGCGCACGAGCCGCGTGAGCGCGGAGACGATCCGGTCGCGCTGCTCGGCGATCACAGCGCACTCACCATGAGAAAGATCGCCACGGTCACGAACACCAGCGCGGCCACCTTCTGCGTGACGCGCGGGTCGAGGAGCTTTGCGGCACGATACCCGACCGTAACGGCGACGGCCGTCACCGCCTCGTCTTCACCCGGCTTGCGCATCCACATGAGGACCGCGCCGGCGAGGAACATGAGCGGAGCCAATCTTGACGTAGCGATGATCGAGCTGCGTGAGCAGCGATCCGGCGGCGACCGCGACCACGCTCTGGACGGACAGCGCGAGCGCTGCCCCGAGAAATACCGGAAGCGCTCGGTGCCGTGTCGCGAGCACCAGCGCCGCGAGCGCGGTCTTGTCGGGCAGCTCGGCGACGAAGATGATCCCGAAGGTGGTGGTGCGGATTTCGCCCATCGCGATCACCGAAATCGGTGCATGACGATCACCGAGTTCGGTCATGGCGATCGGAGCGAAGCGACGCTGGTTGGTCCTACTTGATCGGAGTCTCCTCCTTCCGGCGGGAGGGCCCAGATAGCACGACTCGGTGGGCGTTGTGGATGAGGCGGTCGCAGACAGCGTCTGCCACGGTCGGATCGCCCAGGTACTCGTGATAGCGCTTCGGGTCGAGCTGGCTGGCGAAGATCGTGGAGCGACCTCCGTATCGGTCTTCGAGGATCTCGAGGATGTCGTTCCTCTGCTCGGCGGCGAGCGGTGACAGCGCCCAGTCGTCGATGATCAGCACGTCGATCCGCGCGAAGCGCGTGAGGAGACGAGCATACGTTCCGTCGGCGCGGCCGAGCGCGAGTTCCTGAAACAGGCGCGGCGCTCGTCGGTAGATCGCGCGATAGCCCTTGCGACACGCTTGCTGCGCGAGCGCGCACGCGATGTACGTCTTCCCGGTTCCGGTCTTGCCGCTGATGATCACGTTCTGGTGCTCGGCGACCCAGCGGCAAGACGCGAGCTGACGGATGAGTGCCTTGTCGAGCTCACGCTTCGCGCTGTACTCGATGTCCTCGACGCAGGCCGAAGACACCCGCAGCTTCGCCTCCTTGAGCACGCGGCGGAGTCGCGCGTTCTCGCGCGCGAGCCACTCGGCGTCGACGAGCAGGCCGAATCGCTCGTCGAAGGAGAGAGAGCCGACGTTCGGCTGGGCCTGTTGTGCGGCCCACGCCTCTGCCATCGCGGTGAGTCGCATGTTCTTGAGTTTCTCGACGGTCGGTTCGTTCAGCATCGTTCTTCCTTGGTCAGTTGTAGTAGTCGGGTCCGCGGACGTTCTCGTGATCGATCGGAGTCGCCGGCTCGTCGGGCGTCGGCAGCGCCGCGCGATCGAGCCCGTTGTGCAGGATCGACTCGACGTGCTTGTACGAGCGGCCGTTGACGGCGACGGCGCGCGCGCACGCGGCGTCGAGTCGCTCGCGGCCGTACTTCTTCTCGAGCCGGATGATGCCGAGGCACGATCGGTAGCCGTGCTCGGGGTGCTTGCGCTCGGTAAGGATCTTCTCGACGAGCAGCGCGGTGTTCGCGCCGATCGTCTTGGCCCAGCTCACGATCCGCTCGGGCGTCCACTCCGCGTGCTTCTGGTGCAGCACCGAGCGGTGCTCGTCGGAGGTGGTGTGGCGACCACGGTTGTAGCTGCGCAGATGTGATCCGACGCGCTGGTTGTTGTGGAAGATCTCGATCGTCAGCCCGGTCGCGCGGATCCAGACCTCCTCGCCGACGAGCTGATACGGCGCCGAGTAGAAGTGGTCGTCGAAGACCACGTGGTAGTCGATGTGCACGCGTGCCTTCTTCCACTCGCCGTAGGAGAAGCGCGTCGCCGGCAGAGGCTTGAGCGCGGAGCGCTCGAGCTTCTCGAAGAGCTCGCGGCGGCTCGCCTTGTAGCGGCGCATCGTGCGCGTGTTGAGATCTTCGAGCAGCTCGGCGATCCGCTCGTTCATCTCGTCGATGGAGAAAAACGTCTGGTGCCGGAGCCGCGCGAGGATCCAGCGCTGCGCGATCTGCACGCCGACCTCGACCTTCGCCTTGTCCTTCGGGCTCTCCGGCCTCGCCGGGAAGATCACGGTGTCGTAGTGCTGCGCGAGCTCGTCGTACGTACGCTGGATGCCGGGCTCGTACCGGTTCGAGCGCGTGACGCCGGACTTCAGCTGGTCGGGCACGATCGCCGCCGGCACGCCCTCGAAGTACTCGAGCGCGCGCACGTGGCTCATCACCCAGTCGGCCACGGTCTGCGTGCGCGAGACTTCGGCGTACGTGTAGTTCGACGCGCCGAGCACCGCGACGAAGAGCTCCACCTCGATCCGTTCGCCGGTCTCGACGTCGACGATGCTCGGCTTCTTGCCCGAGTAGTCGACGAAGAGCTTGTCGCCGGCGCGATGGACCTGGCGCATCGAGAGCGACTGCGTCTTCTTCCACGCCTTGTAGTGCGCGCAGAATTGCGTGTAGCCATACGCGCCGGTGGGGTTTCTCTCGAGGTACTCGTGATGCAGCAGCCGCAGCGTCACGCCGGTCTTGCGCAGCTCGATGTCGAGCTTCGCTGGATCCGGCAGCGGACGCTCGAGATCACCGGCGGGCTTCGGGTAGAGCTTGGCTTCGAGCTCGGCGTCGCTGAGCGCGGTGATCGCCGCCCAGTCGAGCAGCGCGACCTTCGCGCGGGCCGCGACCTCGCTCACGGTCGCGCCGCCGACGCCGAGCGCGCGAGAAATCTCGCGGTGGCTCCGCTTCAGCTCCTTCAGTCGCAGAATCTCTCGCGTCTTGCGCATGGACAGTCGCTCCGTAGCCATCGAGCCTCCTGAGGAGGCGCCGGCTGCAGGGCCGTCCAGCGTCGTCCGCGCGACCTCCGATCACCGAAGGGTCGGGCACGGGTCTGACCACCTAGATCAGGCGATCGCCATCACCGTTTTCGGTGATCGGCATGCCCGTTTTCGGCGATCGCCATGCCCGTTTTCGGTGATCGCCAGGTTCCGTTTTCGGCGATCGCCATCCGCCGTTTTCGGCGATCGTGATGGGCCGAAATCCGCAGCGGTGGCGATTAGCTCGAACGACATCGGCTGCTCCTGGTGCGGCCGAAGTGGTTCATCAGGGCACGAGGCTTCGGCCAGATTTCTCTGGTCCGAAGGTCTCGCTCGCCTCTTTCGACGCCGGCACCAGACTCATTGAAACAGCGCGAACCAGTCGCTGACCGCATCCCGGCGGCGGCCAGCGCAGGAACACGAACATCTGCAC
>JBLMWT010000086.1:0-20009 GCA_050257375.1 Sphingomonadaceae bacterium | reverse complement strand
CGCGCGTTCTGAGCGCGAGGAAAGGATTGTCAATGCTCAATGGCGCGTGCCTGTGCGGGAGGGTCCAGTACGAAATCCACGGCAAGCCCCGGTTCATGTACCAGTGCCACTGCGGCAAGTGCCGGGCGGCGTCGGGCGCGTCGTTCGCGACGAACATCATCGTCGACGCCGACAAGTTCAGGATCACGGCGGGCAAGGAGAGCCTCGGCGCCTACGAGTCGAGCCCGCAGAAATTCCGCTATTTCTGCGCAGCCTGCGGCTCGCCGATCTACAGCCACGGCGAGAAAACGAAGCAGGTGGTCGCGGTCCGCTGCGGCACACTCAAGCAGGACCCTGGCGTGCGCCTCGCCTACCACGCGTTCGTCGGCTCGAAGGCGCCCTGGACCGACATCCGCGACGGGCTGCCGCAATTCGATGAGTGGCCCGATCCCGAGCTGGTCAAGCGGCTATTCAGTGCAGTCGCGGGATAGACGATCACGCCATCCGGCCGGGGAGCCAGGTAGCGAGGATGGGAAAGAGCGAAAGGATCAGGATGCGCACGACGTCGGCGGTGACGAAGGGCAGGATGCCGCGCGCGACGGTCTCGAGGCGCATGCCGCCGGCGCTTTGGAGCACGAAGAGGTTCATGCCCACCGGCGGGGTGATCATGCCGATCTCGCCGAGCGTCACCAGCACCACGCCGAACCAGATCGGGTCGAAGCCGAGCGACTTGACGAGCGGGTACACGGCGCCGAGCGTGAGCAGGATCATCGACAGGCTGTCCATCAGGCAGCCGAGGATGATGTAGAACACGCACAGCGCGACGAATACCTCGAGCCGCCCCCAGCCGAGCTCGCGCACGTAGCCGATCATCGACTGCGTGAGTCCGGTCGCGTCGACGAAGAAGTTGAATACGGACGCGCCGATCAGGATGAGGAAGATCATCGCCGTAGTGCCTGCCGTCTCGATCAGCCCCTGCGAGAGGAGGTTGCGCGTGAGCCGCCGGCCGAGCGCGGCGATCGCGAGCGCGCCGAAGGCGCCGACCGCGGCGGCCTCGGTGGGCGAGAACCAGCCGAGGTACATGCCGCCGAGCACCACGCCGAAGAGGAGCACCACCTCCCACACCTCGGCGAGCCCGCGCACGCGCTCGCGCCAGCCGTGGCGCGCCGCGGCCGGTCCGGAGGCCGGGCGGCGCCAGGTGGTCCAGCGCACGGCAAGCATGTAAAGGCCCGTGCCGAGCAGCCCGGGCAGGATGCCGGCGACGAACAGCTTGCCGATCGGGTTCTCGGTCATCAGGCCGTAGATCACGAACAGGATCGAGGGCGGGATCATCACGCCGAGCGTGCCGCCGGCGGCGACCGAGGCCGAGGCGAGCCGGTCGTCGTAGCCGTGGCGGCGCATCTCCGGCAACGCGATGCGTCCGATCGTGGCGGCGGTGGCGATCGACGAGCCGCACACCGCGCCGAACAGCGCGCTCGCCCCTACGGTGGCCATCGCGAGACCGCCCTTCAGGTGGCCGACAAAGGTGGCGACCAGGTTGTAGAGCGACTGCGACAGGCCCGTTCGCCCGGCGAACACGCCCATCATCACGAATAGCGGCACCACCGAGAGGCTCACCGGGTGCGCCGAATCGAAGGGCGCGCGCCCTAGGACGAAGGCGAGGCTCGACCAGCCGTAGGTCAGGCCGTAGCCGATCGCGCCGACCACGCCCATCGCGATGCCGACCGGAACCCGGAGCGCGATCAGCACGAGCACCACGCCGAAGCCGGCGAGGCCGAGCGCCGGCCCCTCCATCAGCCGACCTCGGGCGGGGCGAGCGCCGCCAGCGCGGCGATAGCGCCCGCGGCCGCCGAGCCGAAGCAGCCGACGAGCAGCGGCACCCAGTACAGGATCATCGGGATGCCGAGCGTCACCGACACGTCGCCCTGCGCGAGCTGGATGCGCGCCTGGCCGAGGCCGTACCAGGCGAGCGCCAGCATGAAGGCGGCGCCGAGGAACCCCACGACGAACTTGAGCGCGCGCAGCAGGGGCGCCGGGAGGCTATCGGTGACGAACTCGACGCCGACGTGCGTGCCGCGCAGGAAAGCGAGCGGCATCGACAGGAACACGCAGCCCATCACGCCGAGCTGCGTCAGGTCGATCGTCCCAAGGATCGAGAAGCCGATCGACTTGCGCGCCGCGATGTCGACGATCACCACGAGCATCGCGCCGCACAGCAGCGCCATCCCCACGTAGGCGAGCACGCGCGCGACGCGATCCGCAAGCCGAAAAATGGGGACAGGCCCTATATCGGCTACGTCTGGCCGCCGAGGCGGCGCATCTCGTCGTAGATCTGCCGCGCGTTGCCGACGCCTTCCTTCTCGAGCTTGCTCAGCTCCTGGTCGATGACGGGCTTGAGCTGCGCGCGCCACTTATCGCGCGTCGCATCCGGCACCTGCTGCAGCGAACCTCCGGCTTTCATGGCCGCCTCGAAGCCCGCCTTGTCCCAGCCGTTCCACCAGTCGCCGAACTTGTCGACCAGCGGCTTGCCGATCGAGCTGTCGATCGCCTTCTGCACGTCGGGCGGGTAGCTGGCGAAGCGCTGCGGGTTCATCACCAGGTGAAAGCAGCTCGAGTACACGCGCGCGTCGAGGTGGTACTTGAGCATCGACTCAAGCCGGAAGCCCTTGATCGCGTCCCAGGGGAAGACCGCGCCGTCGATCACGCCCTTTTCGAGGTTCTCGTATACCTGCCCGGGGGGCATGCCGACGGGCGTGGCGCCCAGGTAAGCGAGCAGGTCCTGCGTCGGCGGATTGGGCGCGCGCATGCGCAGGCCCTTCACGTCGAAGATCGTCTTCAGCGGCTTGGTGCGCGTGTGAAACAGTCCCGGGTTGTGGCAATTCAGCGCCGCGACCTTGAAGTCCTTCCAGTCCTCGGCGAGCGGGCCGGGCAGCATCTTCCACAGCACCTGCGAGGCCGAGCCCGCGCTCTCGGCGACGAACGGCATCTCCATGATCGAGGTGCGCAGGTAGCGCCCGCGCGGGATGCCGTTCAGGCCGAAGGCCAGGTCGACCACGCCCTGCTTCACCTGGTCGGCCTGGTTCTCGACCTTGCCGAAGGGCGAGTTGCCGGCGAAGACGCGCACCGTCGCCTTGCCGCCGGACTTCTTCTCGATCTCCTTGGCGAGCGGCTGGAGCACGTCGACCACGAAGCCGTGCGTCGGCGGCACGAAGGTCGAGAACTTGAGCTCGATCTGCTGCGCGCCGGCGGGGACGGCAAGGGCCAGCCCGGAGGCCAGCGCGGCGAGTTTCAGCTTCATGGATTCTCCTCGATCGTTCAAGCGGTCAGGTGTTCTTTCTTGAGAGGCATGCGCGCGAGCCACTTCTCGACTTCCTTCGGATCCGAGAAGAGCGTCTCGAGCTCGGCGCGCGCCTCCTCCTCGGTTTGCCGCACCGATTCGACGTTCGACATCGGCGTCACGGTGCGGCTGGTCGCGAGCTCCAGGCGCGTGCCGAAGGGGTCGAGGAAGTACGCCGACCAGAATCGCCCGCCGAGCGGCACCGGCCCGACGACGTGCACGCCGCAGCTCTTCACGTGCTCCACCATCGCGTCGAACTTGTCGACCGGCACGTGGAATGCGACATGCTGCATGCCGCCGACATGGTCGCGGTTCTGGCGCGGCAGGCCCTTCGGATACTCGAAGATCGCGAAGAGGGAATCGTTGCCCATGTCGAAGAAATAGTGCCGTAGGTTGTCGTACGGCGGCTGCCAGCGGTCCTGCTCGTACGGGACGCGGCGCACGTGCAGCAGGCGAAAGCCCATCACCCGGGTGTAGAAGTCCATCGCGGTGGGCATGTCGTCGGTGACGATCGCGAGATGATCAATGCCGCGCGTATTCATGGCGGGTCTCCTGCAATGAGGTGAGGAAGGGGCGCACCGCCGCGAGGAATCCTGCAGGATTCTCGCCGGCGACGTTGTGGCCGGCGTCGACGTCCACTACGCGCATGCGCGCGTTGGCGGCCTGCATCTTCGCGACCGTTTCCGGCGCGAACATGTCGGAGCGCGCGCCGCGCACGACGAGCGCCGGGCACTGCACGTCGGCGAGCACCTGCCACATGTCGACGCCGAGCTTGGGGCGCTCGCCGGTCGCGAGGATCTTCCTGAACTGGTCGCGGAAATGCGGATCGCGCTTCACCGCCAGGCCGCCCGGAGCGGGCGCCAGGTAAGCCTCGAAGCGCGCATGCTTGTCGGGTCCGGCCTTGAAATAGCGCATCGCCTCGTCGACCGACGCGAACGCGTCCGGCGTGCCGCCGACCGTCTCGGCCGTGCGCTTCGCGCCGGCGGGCGCGTTGTCCGGCGAGTAGTCGACGAGCACCAGTCCCGCGGCGCGCGAGGGGTTCTTCGCCGCGAAGTACGCCGCCGAGCGCCCGCCCATCGAGTGGCCGAAGACGATTGCGCGCGGCCAGCCGAGATGATCGAGCAGGTGGGCGATGTCGGCCGCCATCGTCGGCACCGAGTAGTCCCTCGCCGCGCTCCATTCCGAGTCGCCGAAGCCGCGCATGTCCATGCACACCGCCTCGCGGTCGGCGGCGAGCGCCTGCGCGACCTCAAGCCAGTCATAGGAGAAGTACGACAGCCCGTGCACGAAGAGAAGCGGCGTCGCGCCCGGCGCGCCGAGGTGGCGGTAGAAGAGCTTGACGTCGCCGGACGCGCAGCGCCCGGTGCGGTGGGGTATGGCCATGGTCCGAATAATAGGGACAGATCCCCGCTTTCGCCACCCGCCCTAGCGCGCCGCGCCGCCGCCCAGGCTGTCCCGGTCGTAGCCGGCCACCCGCTTGTAGCCCTCCGACATCGCGCGCAGCTCCTCGGCCGAGATGACGTCCTCGATGCGCGCGAACGGCTTGTCGCCCGTGCGCAGGTACACCTCGCGCAGGATCGCGTCCGGCGGGTTGCTGCGGTTCTGCAGCACCACCTTCGCGGTGGCTTCGCGGCGCCGGGCCTCATAGGCGGCGAGCGCCTCGGCCGGGTCGGCGTGCGCGGCGAGCGCGTCGGCGAGCGCGCGCGCGTCCACGATCGCCTGCCCGGCCCCGTTCGAGCCGCGCGGGTACATCGGGTGCGCGGCGTCGCCGAGCAGCGTCACGCGGCCGAAGCTCCATCGCGGCAGCGGATTCTTGTCGACCATCGGGAACTCGAGGATCGTGTCGGCCGCGGCGAGCATCGCCGGGACGTCGAGCCAGTCGAAGTGCCAGTCCGCGTAGTGCGCGATGAAGTCCTCGAGAGCGGCCGGCCGGTTCCAGTCCCAGCGCTTGTATTGGGGCGTCTCGATCTCGGCCACCCAGTTCACCAGCTGGCGACCTTCGGCGTCGATGCGGTCGCGGATCGGGTAGATCACCAGCTTACCGGTGGCGAGCCAGCCCACGCGCGTCATTCCGGCCCCGGACAGAAAGGGTTTCCAGCGCGTCACGCCGCGCCACATGTTGACGCCCGAGTACACCGGGCCGCCCTCCTCGGGATACAGCTGCGCGCGCACCGCGGAGTGAATGCCGTCGCAACCGATCACCGCCGCGCCGCGCTGCTCGGGGAGCGGCTCGCCGCCCTCGCTCGCCGCGAAGCGCGCGCTCCCCGCGGGGTCGACGCCCATGCAGCGCCAGCCCAGGTGCAGGCGATCCTCCCCGATGCGCGCCCTGAACGCTTCGAGCAGCGCGGCCTGCAGGTCGCCGCGGTGGATCGAGAACTGCGGCCACGGGTAGCCGGCGTAGCGGCCCAGCGGCTCACGCCAGATGAGCTGGCCGAAGCGGTTGAAGAAGCACGACTCCTTCGTGGTCACCGCCACGCGCGCGAGCGCGTCTTCCAGCCCCAGCTCGCCCAGCTCGCGCGTGGCGTGCGGCAGCAGGTTGATGCCCACCCCGACCGCTTTGATGCCCGGCGCGGATTCGTACACGCGGCACGGTATGCCGCGCGCGTGCAGCGCGAGCGCGAGCGTCAGCCCGCCGACGCCGGCGCCGACGATGAGGATGTCCTGCGGGTTGGCTTGGGTCACGTTGGCGGCCTCACACGTAGGACGCGCGCCGGGCGAGGCTGTCGCGCTCGAAGCCGGCGATGCGCTGGTAGTTCTGCGACAGCGCGGCGAGCTCCTCGGGACGAATCACGTCCTCGATGCGGTCGAACGGCCGGTCGCCGCTTCGCTCGTGCACGGTGCGCAGGATCGAATCCGGACCCGCGGAACGGTTGGCGAGCACCACCTGGTAGGCGGGCGCGAGGCGCGCGGCTTCGTACGCGCGCAGCGCGACCGGCACCTCCGCCTCGCGCTTCAGGCAACCGGCGAGCACGCGCGCATCGAGGATCGCCTGCCCTGCCCCGTTCGAGCCGCGGGGATACATCGGGTGCGCCGCGTCGCCGAGCAGCGTGATGCGCCCTCGCGTCCAGAAGGGCAGCGGCTCGCGGTCGACCATCGGGTATTCGAGAATGGCCTCGGCGCGCTCGAGCAGCGCAACGACGTCCAGCCAGTCGAAGCGCCAGCCTGCGAACGTCGGCAGGAAGTCGGCGAGCCGGCCGGCGAGGTTCCAGTCCTGCAGCACGTTGCGCGGCGACTGGATCTCGGCCACCCAATTGACGAGCTGCGTGCCGCGGCCGTCCACGTCGCCGCGGATCGGATACACCACCATCTTGCCCACCTCCAGCCAGCCGCCGATCACCATGCTTGCGCCGGAGAGGAACGGGCGCGCACGCGTGACGCCGCGCCACATGTTGATGCCTTGCCAGGAAGGCGGCCCTTCGTCCGGGTGCAGGATGCGGCGCACCGCCGAGTGGACGCCGTCGCAGCCGATCGCCGCCGCGCCGCGCGCCGTGCTGCCGTCGGCGAAGCGCGCCGTGACGCCCCCGGCGTCTTGTTCGACGGCGACGCAGCGGGCGCCCAGCGCGAGGGCGCCCGGGCCCAGCCGCTCACGCAGCGTGGCGACCAGCACCGCGTGCAGGTCCCCGCGGTGAATCGAGAACTGCGGCCAGTCGTAGCCCGCGAAACGCCCGCGCGGCTCGCGAAAGATGAATTGGCCGAAGCGGTTGCAGAACACGACCTCGCGCGTCTCGACTGCGACCTGCGCCAGCCGCTCCTGCAGGCCGAGCTCGGTGAGCTCGCGCACCGCGTGCGGCAGCAGGTTGATGCCCACGCCGAGGGGCCGGATCTCGGGAGCCGCCTCGAACACGCGGCAGGCGACGCCCGCCTGGTGCAGGCTGAGCGCCAGGACGAGCCCGCCGACGCCGCCGCCGACGATCAGGATTTCCATCAAGGTCTCCAGTCCATGGCCGCCTTGAACGCCGGGCGCGCGCGAATCCTTTCGTACCACTGCGCCACGCGCGGGCGTGCCTCGATCATCGATGTCTCGCCGATGCGCGCGATGCGGTGCACGAAGGGGACCATGTCCACGTCGGCGAGCGTGTAGTCCTCGCCCGCGAGCCAGGAGCTTCCGGCGAGCGCCTCCTGCATCCGGTCGAGCGTCTTCGCCAGGCGCGCAAGCGCGGCGGCGAGCTCGGCCTCGCTGAAGCCTTCCTTCACCGCCTTTACCCAGCGCGCGGCGGTCTCCTTGTTGGGCATCTTCGCGGCGATCGCGGCGAGCTCGGCGTCGGAATACCTGCCGGCGATCTCGGGGCGGATGTTGCGGTTGAACGAAGGCGTCTTCACCGCCCAGGTCGGCTCGACGGCGATGTACTGCGTCCACTCGCGCATGCGCGCGCGCGAAGGCGTCCGCCGGGCGCAGCGCGGGCTCGGGAAAGACGTCCTCGAGGTACTCGTTGATGACGAGCGACTCGCGGATTACGCGCCCGTCGTGCACCAGCACCGGCACTACGGCGTCCGGGTTGAGCGCGAGGAACGCAGGCTCGAGCTGCTCGAAGGCGCGCAGGTTGACGTGGTGGCTCTTCCACTCGAGCGCCTTCTCCGCGAGGCACAGCCGCACCTTCTGCGAGCAGGTCGAATGGGTGGCGTGGTAGAGCTCGAGCATGCTCAGGCACGCGCCTGCTGGCGATGACGCGCGACCTCGCGCCACAGGAGCAGCGCCCCCAAAGCGAGTCCGACGTAGTCGGTGTAGTGCGCGCCGCGGAGCGAGTCACCCGGGATGAGCAGCAGCACGCCCGCCACGACGAACAGCGCGCGCGCCGCGACGCCGATCCGCTCGAGGAAGAATCCGACCACGCCGATCGTGCCCATCCAGATGCCGAGCGCCGCGGTGAGGCCGTTCCAGGCGATGAGCAGCGGCGCCCCCTTCATGAGCAGCGTCGGCGAGAACACGAACAGGAACGGCACGATGTAGGCGCTCCAGCCGATGCGCGCGGCGGTCCAGCCGGTGCGGTTCGGGTCGGTGCCGCCGATGTTCGCCGCGGCGAAGGCAGCAAGCGCCACGGGCGGCGTCACCATCGACATGATCCCGAAGTACAGGACGAACATGTGCGCCGCCAGCGGCAGGATGCCCGCCTGAACGAGCGCAGGCGCGACCAGCGTCGCCATGATCACGTACACGCCCACCGTCGGCAGGCCCATGCCGAGCAGCACGCCCATCAGCGCGGTGAGTACGAGCAGCAGGCCGACGTTGTGCTGCGTGATCGTGAGGAGCTGCAGCGTGAGGCCGAACGCGAAGCCGGTGATGTTGAGGATGCCGATGAACATCCCCGCGGCCGCGCAGATCAGCACGAGGTCGATCACCCCCCCGCCGGTCGAGACGACCGCGCGCAGCACCTCGCTGACCGTGTAGCGGTGCCCGCGGAAGCCGAAGGCGAGCGCGCACGCGATCAGCACGCCGGCTGCGAGCAGCGCGGCGTACTCGGCGCGCGTGTTCATGACGAGCAGGGCGTAGAGCAGGACGCCAAACGGGATCGGGAAATACCACCCGGCGCGCAGCACCTCGCGCGCGCGCGGCAATCGCTCGCGCGGCTCGCCGACGATGCCGCGCTTGGCGGCCTCGAGATCGACCTGGAAGAAGAGCGCGAGGTAGTAGAGCAGCGCCGGGATGATCGCCGCGATCATCACGGCCGAGTACGGCACCTGCAGCACTTCGGCCATGAGGAACGCTGCGGCCCCCATGACCGGCGGCATGAGCTGCCCGCCGGTCGAGCCGACCGCCTCCACCGCCGCGGCGAGCGTCGGCGGGAAGCCGGAGCGCTTCATGAGTGGGATGGAGACCACTCCGACCGCCGAGACGTTGGCGACCGCGCTCCCCGAGATCATGCCGAAGAGCGCCGAGCCGACCACCGCGATCTTGGCCGCGCCGCCGCGGTAGCGCCCCATCCACGCGCGCGCCAGGTCGGTGAAGAACTCCGAGCCGCCGCAGCGCGCGAGGATCTGGCCCATCAGGATGAACGGGATCACCACCGTGATGCCGATGTGCACCGGCGCGCCGAGCAGAGCGTTGGTGTCCATGCCGAGGTACACGAGCAGCCGGCGGAACTCCACCGGCCGCGACTGGAACACGCCGGGCAGATGGTCGCCGAGCATCGCGTAGACGACGCCCACGAGCGTGATCGCGACGAGCGTCATGCCGGTCGTTCGGCGCGTCGCTTCGAGCACCAGGAGCACGAGCGCGGCCGACATGAGGATGCCGTCCGTCGGCAGCTCGGTCAGCGTGTTCACGAGCACGGGGTAGCGCCAGGCGATGTACAGGCAGATCGCGAGCCCGGCCGCGGCCGCGAGCGCGTCCCACCACGGCACGCGGGTCTTCCAGCCGGCGCGCGGCGACCGGGCGGGCACGCTCAGGAACGCGAGCGCGACCGCCAGCCCGATGACGGTGATCAGGAACTGCTCGGTGTACAGCGCGATCCCGAGCTTGCCGGGCACGTCGAGCACCCAGCCCACCACGAGCGCGATGAGCAGCGCCTGCAACGCAAAGATGCTGCGGCCCCACGGACGCCGGCCCGCAGCCGGCGTCGTCACTTCGCTAGGCCCGCTTCACGGTAGAACTTGAGCGCGCCGGGGTGGTAAGGCGCCGGCATCGACTTGTACATCTCGTTCGGCTGGAAGCCGGCGAAGGGCTTGAAGCTCGCCACGAGCGCGGCCTTGTTGTCGTGCAGGATCTTGGTGATGCGGTACACGACGTCGTCCTTGACGTGCGCGCTGCCGAGCAGCAGGTAGTCGTACGCCATGAGATCGGTCGGGCCGACCACGCCCGCATACTGCGGTGCCGGCTGGACCTTGCTCACGTAAGCGTAGGGCACGAACTTGCGCATCGCCTCGACCGCCTTGGGATCGTCCGAGATCGGCAGGAAGCGGATGCCGCCGGTGGTCTTGTCCACTTCCGACACCTTGCCCGCGCCGATCGCGAAGAAACCGGCATCCGCGTTGCCGGCGGCGAAATCGTCGGCGTCGCGCACTACGTTCGGCACCAGGACCTGGACGATGTCCTTCGAGGTGAGACCGCCGTTGGCGAGCAGGCCGTCCACCACACGGTTGAGCGTCACCTGCGCGGTGAACCCGTACACGACGCGCTTGCCCTTCAGGTCGGCGATCGTCTTGATCGGCGAGTCCTTGCGAACGAACAACCCCACGCGCAGCGGGAAGAGCACGCCGACCACGCGCAGGTCGGACTGCTTGCGCCCGTGGTAGGGGCCTTCGCCGTTGTAGGCCTCCCCCGCCTCGAGCGTGTTGCCGACGGTCAGGTCGATCTCGCCCGTATTGACCAGCGGGAACACCGCGCTCGAGCCGGAATACGGCTGCACCCGGCTCTGGATCTTCCCGTCCTCCAGCAGCACCTTGGCGATCGCCGAGCCCATGTTGTAGCCGATCGTGCCCTGCGGCGCGGTGCCGATGCCGAGCACCTGCGCGTGCGCGGCGCCGGCGAGAGTCAGCGCGGCGCAAGCCGTGACGAGTTTCTTCATGTGGTGCCTCCTCCCTGAGTGCGGCAGACTCTAGCAAATTTCGGATCAGGATGTCTTCACGTAGCTCGCTTCGAGGCAGACGTTGAGCAGCGCCTGCCGTCCCTCGTCCCGCACCGCGCGCAGCGCGCGCTCGAGGGCCGGGACGACCTCGGCGACGCTCTCGACGCGCTCGCCATAGCCGCCGCTCGCCTCGACCACCTTTTCGAAGCGCGGCGCGGGCTCGAGCGTGGCGATCGGCGGGCGCGACATCTTTGCGGCGTGACCCTGCGGATACATGCCGAGCGTGGCGCGGTGCACCGCGGCCCAGCGGGCGTTGTTGAAGATGACGAACAGCACGGGCAGGCGCATCGATTCGGACACGAAGTGTCCCGGCGTCGGGTTGCCGAACATGTAGGCGCCGTCGCCCAGCGTGCAGACGACCGTGCGCTCGGGCGCGGCGAGCTTCGCGCCCAGCGCCGCGCCCAATCCCCAGCCGAGACCGCCCGCGGGCGAAGCGGCAAAATAGCGGCCGGGCTCGGTGATCGTCATCTCCTCGAGCACCAGCGGGTATTCGTTGACGACGATCGCGTCCGCGGGCAGGACGGAATTGAGACAGGCCGACAGCCACTTGCCGGTCAGCGCCTGCGGCGCGCGCCCGACGCCGGCACGCGCGGCGGCGCGCGTCTGGGCACTGCGCGCCCCGGTCGCGGCGTGGCGCGCGGCGCGGCGCGGATCGTGCGGCGAGCGCTCGAGCGCGCGCGCGCGCAGCGCCTCGAGCGTCGCATCGACGGTGCCCGTGAGAGCGATATCGGTGCGGAAGCCGCGCAGCGGGTAACGCGCGTACAGCGGATCGGGACCGATGTGCACGACGCGCGCCCGCGGCGACGGCGCCCCCTGCACCGGGATCCATGGCACGTCGCAATCGACGACCAGCACCAGATCGGCTTGCGGCAACAGCGCGTGCGGATCCCATCCCGCGTGCATCGGGTGCTCGGTCGACAGCGCGAAGTAGCGCGGCCGATAGTGAATCACGGGGATCGCGAGCTCGTCGGCCAGGCGCGCGAGCGCGCGCGCCGCGGACGCGCTGCGCCCTGCGTCGGCGGTGATCAGCAGCGGTGACTGCGCCTGCGCGAGGAGCGAGGCGACCTCGTCCAGCGCGCCCGGATCGGCCGCGGGCGGCGTCGCGGGCACCTGGACCGGGCGCGCGCCCGGCGCTCCGCGCGCCGGCGCGCCGAGGATTTCGCGCGGTAGCGTCAGGTAGACCGGGCCGCGCGGCTCCGACATCGCGATCGCGAGCGCACGGTCGACCACGGTCTCGAGCTGCTCGGGGTGGCGCAGCTCGTAGTCCCATTTCACGAACTCGCGCAGCATTCCGCCCTGGTCGAAATGCTCCTGCGCCCAGTGGATGAAGTTGTTGCGTGCGCCCGGAAGTGCCGTCCCCTCTCCGCCCTCGGTGAGCGGGGTGCGCCCTGCGCACAGCAGCATCGGCACGCGCTGGCGCGACGCGTTGATCGCCCCGTTCAGCAGGTTCGCCGTGCCCACGCCGACATGCACCATCATCGCCTGCGGCCGGCCGCTCACCATCGTGTGGCCGTGCGCCATGGCGACGCCGAGATTCTCGTGGGGCGCGATCACCGCGGTCGGCAACCGCCAGCCATAGGCCTCCCCGCGCGCGTAGCTCTCCGCGATCGGCGCGAAGTCCGTCCCGCCATTGGCGAAGAAGTAATCGATGCCGCGCGCGGCGAGCAGGCCGAGGAAAGCGTCCGACGCGCTCTCCGGCACGAACGTCTTGTCTCCAGCGTGTATGGTCAAGCGAAGCGAAGCTCCCGGCTCGCCCAGAGATGAAAGGACAGGAAGTGGTCCAGCGTGGGCAGTTCGAACAAGCCGTACGGTCGGGGCAGGTGCTTTTCCCGCATCAGAAAATTTGGACTGAACACCGCGTAGAAAGGCACCGTCTTCCGCTCCACCCACACCCGGCCGTACCCCCTTCTTCGCATGTGCGCGATCACGTCGACCATCATGCGTCCCAGCTGTTCCACCCTCTGCGTCCACGAACAATGAAAGCAGCCGGACGGATGGAAGTAGTTTGGAACCGAGCCCATCATGAGCGTCTTGTACCAATTGACATCGCGCACGTCCAGTTGCCTGCCGTCGCAAAACAAAGGGAACGCGAAGAAGCCCAGCTTGAAGCCGGTCGCCAGGATGCACACGTCGCACGGCAGCTCTTCCCCGGATTGCAGCACGATGGACCGCTCCTTGAAGCGCTCGATCACCCCGTTGCGTAAGGCGATCTTGTTGGCGGCGATCCGCTCCTTGAGTCCGACTGCCTTGGGGATGCGCTGCGTGTACGGCGCGTAGCGAGGCGTCAGAAATTCCGCGTAGTAGGCATCCGTGGCCGCGTCCCGCCAGTGCCAGCGGAAAAACGCCCGGCCGAGTTTCGGGAAGCTTCGGATGAGCAGAAAGTAGATATCGCCCGCGATCGTGCTTTGCAGGCGAAGTGCCGCGCCGGCGAGCGGTACGCCCCGGTCGTGCAAGGCACGGCACAGCCGGGCGAAGCGACCCAATGTGTTGTCGACCTCGTAGATATACGAAGGCGATCGCTGGAGGATGACGAGAGACTTGGACACGTCGGACAAGGACGGCGCACTGGAGATGGCGGTCGCTCCGCTGCCAACGACGACGACGTGCTGGTCGTCGAACCGCCTTCCGTCGTCGAGATGGCAGCTGTGGACGATCTCTCCGCGGAACGCCTGAGTTCCCTCGAACGCCGGCACGTGCGGGACGTTGGAGCCGAATCCGTTGCAATTAACCAGGAAATTCGCTTCGTAGACTCCTTGGTCCGTGTCCACGGTCCAAGTATTCGAAGCGCTGTCGAAGGATGCTCTACGCACCCGCGCGCGCAGCACGATGTTGCGTTCGATATCCGCTTCCCGGACGGTCCGTTTCAGATAGCTGAAGACTTCCCGGCGGTCCCAGAGCTCTTTGGCCGGAATTTCCAGCTTGAAGCTGAACGCGTAGCGAACGACTTCCGAATCCACCCGGGCGCCGTGCCACTTGTTTTGCAGCCAGGTCCCGCCGATGTCGTCGTCGGCCTCCAGAACGACGTAGCGGATGCCTTGCCCCTGCAGGTAATAGGCCGCGGCGATTCCAGAAATCCCGGCCCCTACGATGACAACATCCGTTCTATTGCGAGCGTCGGGCGGCATGTCGTTTGCCCGTAACCTCCTTGCGCGCGAGATCCTTCTGTAGCAGCTCACGCATCATACATTGACGTTCCGGGATGCCCGCATTTCGATACGGGTTGATTTGCGTCAAACGCGCCCGCGGCCTCGCTTGAGATGCTGTCGGCTGGCGGTCCATCATGACCAAGCCGCTGGTACTGCCTGCGCATCAGATCGACCGCGCCAGCCGTGTGGGCGGGAAGGCGGCGTCGCTCGCTGCGATGACGCAAGCGGGACTGCCGATCCCGGACTGGTTCGCCGTGCTGCCGGCGGCATTCGAAGCCAGCGTTCCAGCGGCCACCGCATCGACGCTCGGGCAGGCAGCGACCGCGCAAGCGGCGCAGGCGCTGCTGCGAGACGTCCGCCTGAGCGATGACACGCTCGACCAGATCGCCGGCGCGCTGGAACGCATCGCGACGCAGGACGACTTGCTGGCGATACGCTCCTCGGCGGGCGAGGAAGACAGCGCACGACTCTCGTTCGCCGGCCAGCTCGACAGCTTCCTGCGCGTGCCCGTGGCGCAGGTCGCCGCGCGCGTGATCGACGTCTGGCGATCGGCCTACGGCGATCGCCTCCTGCGCTACCGGCGCGAGGCGGGTCTCGGCCCGCTCGCCGGCATCCCAGCGGTCGTCGTCCAGCGCATGGTCGAAGGCGAGGTGTCGGGAGTCGCCTTCAGCGCCGACCCGGTGTCCGGCCGCCGCGGCATCGCCGTGGTCGCCGCCGTGCGCGGCCTGGGCGATGCCCTGGTCTCCGGCGAGAAGACGGGCGACACCTGGCATATCGATCGCGCGGGCGGTGTCGTCGACCGCACGCCGGGCGAAGGCGCGGCGCACGCGGTGATGGACGACGCCTGCGCGACCGAAGTGGCGGCACTCGCGCGGCGCGCCGAGGCGCTGTTCGGTCGCCCGCAGGACATCGAGTGGACGCTCCGGGGCGGCAAGCTGTGGCTGCTGCAGAGCCGGCCGATCACCACGCTCGCCGACCGGGCGGATCCGGATGCGCCCCGCATGCTGTGGGACAACTCCAACATCATCGAGAGCTACAGCGGCGTGACGACCCCGCTCACCTTCTCGTTCGCCCGGCACGCATACCAGCACGTGTATGGGGAGTTCTGCCGTCTGATGCGCATTTCCGCGGCCGAGATCGAGGCGAACAGCGCGCTCTTCGCCGGAATGCTCGGATTGTTCGGCGGGCGCGTGTACTACAACCTGCTCAACTGGTACCGGATGATCGCGCTGGGACCCGTGGCCGCGGCCAACCGGCGCTACCTCGATCAGATGCTCGGCGTGAGCGACGGCGGTCGACAGTCTCCGTTCGCCCCGGCTGCGAACGAGGGGCGCGCGGCGGCGCTGCGCCGACGCGTGCGCTTCGGCGCAATGCTGGTCTACGGCGTCGTGCAGCTGCTGACCCTGCCGCGGCGCATCGACCGCTTCTACGCGCGGCTGCGGGCCGCGCTGGGCGAGCGGCGCCCTGACCTGTCCGGATGGCGGCCCGACGAGCTCGTCGCCTGCTACCGCTCGCTCGAGCGCCAGCTGCTCGCGCACTGGGATGCGCCGGTCGTCAACGACCTGGGCACGATGATCTATCACGGGATGCTGCGGCGACTGTGCACCGCCTGGGTCGGCGACGCAGCCGGAACTCTGTCCAACGACCTGCTGCTGGCCGAGCACGGCGTCATCAGCGAGGAGCCGGCGCGCCGGGTGCAGGACATGGCCCGCCTGGCCTCCGGCGACCCGGCGCTGGTGCGCGGGCTGTGCGAGGCCGACCTGCCCGGCGCGCGCGCCGCGCTGCGAACCGTGCCGGCGCTGGACCGGGCGCTCGCGGACTATCTGGAGCGCTTCGGCGATCGCTGCATGGAGGAGCTCAAGCTGGAAAGCCTGACCCTGCACGACGATCCGCTGCCGTTGCTGCGCGCGATCGGCCAGTTCGCACGCACGCTGGGCCCCGGCGGAACACCCGTCCGAGAGCCGGGCACGACCGCGCTGCAGGCGGCGCACGCGCGGGTGCGCGATGCGCTCGGCGGACGTCCCCTGCGGCGCACCGCGTTCGCGTGGGTGCTGCGCAGGGCCCGCGCCTGCATGCGCGCGCGCGAGAATCTGCGCTTCGAGCGCACGCGCGTTTTTGGGCGCGTGCGGCAGATCTTCGTCGAGCTCGGACGCCGATTGGCCGCGCTCGACCGGCTCGACGATGCGCGCGACGTGTTCTACCTCGAGCACGACGAGCTGCTCGGAACGGTCGAAGGCTGGGCGACCACGGCGGATCTGAAAGCTCTGGCGGCAGTGCGCAAGGCCGAATATGCGCGCTACCGCGTCTCGCCCGCGCCACCCGACCGGTTCGAGACCCACGGCCTGTTGCCCGTCGGCCCGCTTCTTGCGGCGCCCCCCGCGGTCGCCGCGACAGGTTCGACGCTGCGCGGCCAGGGCTGCTGCGCGGGGGTCGTGCGAGGACCGGTGCGGGTGGTGCGCGATCCGCGGCAGGCCTCGGTCCGGCCGGGCGAGATCGTGGTCGCCGAACGCACCGATCCGGGCTGGGTCATGATCTTTCCCTCGGCCAGCGGTCTGCTGGTCGAGCGCGGCAGCCTGCTGTCGCATTCGGCGATCGTGGCGCGCGAGCTGGGGCTGCCCGCCATCGTTTCGATCGCCGGGCTCACGAGCTGGGTGAGCGACGGGGAATGGGTCGAGATGGACGGCAGCAGCGGAACGGTGGTGAAGGTCGAGGCCCCGCATGCGTGAGCAGCCGGCGCCGGCCGCCGAAGCGCGCAGCGAAGTCGCGGCCGAGGCGGACTTCTCGCTGATTCGCTACGCGCAGTGCTGGGAGGATACCGACGTGCTACTCGAGGCGCTCGACATCCGGCCGGGCGATGCCTGCTTCTCGGTCGGATCGGGCGGGGACAACACGCTGTCGATGCTGTCCCGCGATCCAGGCCACGTCCTCGCCGTCGATCTTTCTCCGGCGCAGAATTTCGTGATCGAGCTCAAGTGCGCCGCATTCCGCACGCTCGCGTATCGCGAGACTCTGGAACTGGTGGGGGTCGCGGACAGCACGCGCCGTGCCGAGCTGTATCGGCGTGCGCGCGGCGCACTCTCCGCCGATGGCCGCGCGTTCTGGGACGCGCGCGAGGCGGTCATCGCGCGCGGGCTGAGCGCCGCGGGCAAGTTCGAGCGCTACTTCGAGCTGTTCCGCAGGTTCGTCCTGCCGCTGATCCATCGGCGCAGCACGCGCAAGGACCTGTTCACTCCGCGCAGCGCCGCCGAGCGGCGCCGGTTCTACGACGAGCGCTGGTGCAACCGGCGCTGGCGTGCGCTGTTCGCGGTGTTCTTCTCGCGCACGGCGATGGGCTGGCTGGGACGCGACCCGCGCTTCTTCCGGTATGTCGAGGGCCCGGTGGCGCCGCACTTCCTGGCGCGGGCCGAGCACGGCATGGTCGATCTCGATCCATCCCGCAACCCTTACCTGCAGTGGATCGTTCTCGGGCGGTTCGCGACCCGGCTGCCGCACGTCTGGCGGGAAGAGAGCTTCGAGCCGATCCGCCGCAACCTCGACCGCCTGGAGCTGCGCGTCGAGTCGGTCGAGTCGGCGCTGCGCGGGGCCGCCGGGCGCAGCATCGATCGCTTCAACCTGTCGGACATCTTCGAGTACATCTCGGAGGATGCGACCGAGGGAGTGTTCGACGACATCGTGCGCAGCGCACGGCCCGGGGCACGTGTCGCTTACTGGAACATGATGGTGCCCCGGCGGCGGCCGGAGCGCCTGGCGCGGCGCCTGGTCACGCTCGAGGCCGAAAGCCGCCGCCTGCACCGGGCTGCGCTCGCCTTCTTCTACGGCGCGTTCCAGGTGGACGAGGCGCGAGACGGGCGATGAGCGCAGTCGACTGGATCGGCGTCGCAGGACTGCTCTCGGCGACCGTGGCCCTGCTCGTCGGCCTGCGTCGCTTCCAGGTCACGCGCAAGCCCGCGCCGGAGCTGGTGCGCAAGATCTTCCACATCTGCGGCGGACT
Organism: Sphingomonadaceae bacterium; assembly: GCA_050257375.1. Taxonomy (GTDB): domain Bacteria; phylum Pseudomonadota; class Gammaproteobacteria; order Burkholderiales; family SG8-39; genus DAHVFK01. Next base: position 1,994 of record JBLMWT010000086.1, on the reverse strand, counting down.
GCTCGGTCTGTCCCTGCCCTGGATCTTCACCAGCATCGTTCCCGTGCTGGTGATCTGTTCGGCGGTCACAGTGCTATTCGTCGCGCTGCGCCGGGTGCCGGCCTTGCGCGGCGGCGCGGGACAAGTGCTGCACGGAGTGCAGCGCGAGTCGGTGGGCGAGTTCTGCTACGTGGCGAGCTTCTGCCTGCTGTTCTGGCTCGCGCGCGGCGACAAGCTGCTGTACAGCATTCCGATCCTGATCGTCGCGCTGGCCGACGCGATGGCCGCGCTGATCGGCCAGGAGTACGGCAAGCGCCCGCTGCACATTGCAGGCGCGACCAAGAGCGTGGAGGGGCTGGTGACCTTCTTTCTGGTCGCCTTCTTCTGCGTGCACGTGCCGGTGCTGCTGTGGGGCGGCACGCCGCGCGTGGAAAGCCTGCTGGTGGCGGTGGACGTCGCCGCCATGGTGATGATGGCGGAGGCCGCGGCGTGGCGGGGCCTGGACAATCTGCTGATCCCGCTGTGGGGCTACATGGTGCTCAAGTCGCTGCTGCTGATGGACTCGACGCAGCTCGCGGTGCACCTGGTGTTCCTGCTGAGCCTGTCCGGCTTCATGGTCCGCATGCGCGACCGCACTACGCTGGGCGACGACGCGCTGATGGGAGCGGTCCTGTGGGGCTACGTGGTCTGGGCGGTGGGCGGCTGGAGCTGGGCGCTCGCGCCGTTGCTGCAGCTCGCCGCGGCCTCGACCGTGACCCCGGTCGTCCCCGTGGACGCGCAGCGTCCGCTGCGCTTCCCGGTGGTGCTGGCCAACGCCGCGGGAAGCATCCCCTGGCTGCTCGCCTACCGGCAGACCGGCGAGCTCACCATCTACGTCCCGTTCGCGGCCTGCTTCGGAGCCAACCTGGCGATCGGCGCGCTGGTCCGCGCAAAGTTCCACGAACCCGGAATGACGATGCGCCGCGCGGTCTCGTATTGCACCGCGCTCGGCATGGCCATCGTGCTGCCGTCGATGCTCGCGGTCTACCGGCTGAGCCCGATGACCGCCGCGGGAATCGGCTCGGCGCTGATCTCGATCCCCGCTGCCGTAGCGATCTTCTCTTTCATGGAGCCGCGCCTCGCGCAGCTGCCGTTCGACTATCCGCGCTTTGCCCGGCAGGCCGCGGCGGTGGCTGCGTCGTCGCTGGTCGCTTTCGGCACAATGCAGGCGCTGCTGTGGGCCCTGCGCCCGATCGACTCGCCCATGCGCACGCGCGTCTCGATGCCGGCCCGCGTGTTGGCGCAGATGTCCTCGTCGAGCTCGACCGCGCCCTGTTCGAACAGCAGCACGACGAGCGAGCCGCCGAGCTCGAACCACCCCTTGTGCGCTCCCTTCTCCACGCGTGCGCCGGGAACGAAGTCCTGCCGTACCGATCCGACCGTCAAGGCGCCGACCTCGACCATGGCGATCGTGCCGAAGGCATCCGAAGCCAGGCACGTGACCATCCGGTGGTTCAGCGCGCAGAAAGGTACGTTCCAGTCCCGCGCGTAGGGCGACACGGCGAAGTAGCGGCCGGCGATTGCCCGCGACTCATCCGGCACCCCGCCCGCGGGGAAGTGGAAGTGATGGTAGTCGCCCAGGTACAGCCGAACGACGACCACCGCGCCGCCGCCGAACCTGCGTGCCAGCGCCGCATCGGCGAGCAGCGACGCTCGATCGAGCAGCCCGCCCTTGATCGGCAGCGTGCCCTCGGCGCTCAGCGACGGATACGCGAGCAGCCGGCCGTCCGCAGGGGCGACGCAGCTCTCGGGATCGGCATCGATCGGTCGCCGTGCGGGGTCGATCGGCCGTGCGATGAACTCGGCGAATGAAGCGAAGCGATCGAGCGGCTGCGTCAGCTCGCCGAGGTCGATACCCAGGGCGCGCGCGAAGCCCGGGATCTTGCGGCGCGTCCACGACCGACGGTAGTACCAGCCGACCAGATACGAAACCAGGCGCCGGCTGATCAGCAGACGCGTCGCCGCTCTCCCGAGCC
>JBLMWT010000085.1:0-7355 GCA_050257375.1 Sphingomonadaceae bacterium | reverse complement strand
CCTGAGCGCGCTGTCGCGCCGCGTCGGACCGAACCACCCGCTATTCGTGGGCGCAGAAGCCAAGTTGCGCCGTGCGCGCGCTGCCTATCGCCAGCAAATGCTCGCCGTCGCGCGCGGCCTCGTCGCGAGCTCCGGGTCCGCGGGCGAGGAAGCCGCGGCGCTGCGCGATACCGTGCGCCAACAGCGTGACAAGGTTCTCGGCTTGAAGAATGCCTATGCGCAGCTTTCGGTCCTTCGCAGCGAGGCGGACAACGCTCGCAAGGCATACGACGCCGCGGCCCAGCGCCTGGCTCAGACCAAAATCCAGGGCGATGCGGCACAAAACGCGACTGCGGTCCTGCTTTACGCCGCGGCGCCGCCGTTGCGCCCCGCGAGCCCGAAACTCGAACTGATCCTGGGAGGCGGGCTGCTGGCAGGCGTCGCACTCGGCGTCGGCGCAGCGCTTGGCGCTGAGACCGCGGACCGACGTGTCCGGTCGCCGCTCGATATCGACGAGTTGCTCGGCCTGCCCGTGCTCGTTGTCATGCGCCGACGGTCGCGCCTGGCGCGCGCGGGCGCCAGGCTCCGCGGCCCGGATATGCCGCGCCTCACAAGGTGAATTCGGCGCATAGGGAGGGCAAGATGGATCGAGGTGCTTTCGAGATGCGAGAGCCCGTCTTCGAGGCGGCGCCCCGAGACGGAGAAAAGGTCGAGAACCGGACGATCGGCCGCATCCTGGTCGACCTGGGAAAGCTGCGTGAACGTGATGCCACCCGGGTATTCGCTTTCCAGCGCAAGAGACATCTGCTTTTCGGCGAGGCGGCGCGCAAGCTCGGGCTGGTCGACTTGTCCGACGTAAACGCGGCGCTCGCGATCCAATTCAACTTTCCGTACTTGCAGCGCGGCCAAGGCACGCTGGGTACCGAGCTGGTGACTGCGCACGAACCAGGGCACGCTCATTCCGAGGCCGTCCGAGAGGTGCGCACGCATCTGCTCACGCGCTGGCTGAGTCCGGAACGAAAAGTGCTAGTCGTCGCGAGCCCTGCCTCCGGCGACGGAAGGAGCTATCTCGCCGCCAACCTGGCAGTTTCCTTCGCTCAGCTCGGGACGAAGACTCTGTTGATCGACGGCGACCTGCGCGCGCCGCGGCTGCACCGGATCTTCGGCCTCGGCGGGGGATCGGGCCTGGCCCAGGTGCTGGCGGGAGGATTGGGACTCAGCGTGGCTGAGCGAATCGCGTACTTTGACGAGCTCATGGTGCTCGCCGCGGGCGCGGCGCCGCCCAATCCCGTCGAGCTGCTCAGCCGTAGCGCGCTGCAGCGGCTGCTTGCGGAGGCACGCAAGCTCTATACGGTCGTCATCATTGACACGCCGTCGCGCGCGAGAGGAGCGGACGCGTCGCTACTCGCCGCGCGCGCCGACGGCGCCCTGCTTCTCGCACGAACGGGCTGGACTCGGCTCGTGGAACTGGACGCACTTCGCCGCACGATGGCGGCTAGCGGCGCGGCGGTTCTTGGCGTCGTGCTCAGCGATGAATAACGGCAATCACGGGAGGACTCCGCAATGAGCTCGAGGACCGCTCTCATCACGGGAATCACCGGCCAGGACGGCGCCTATCTCGCAGAATTTCTGATCGGCAAGGGCTATGCGGTTCACGGCATCAAGCGCCGCAGCTCGCTATTCAACACCGATCGAATCGACCATCTGTACCGCGACCCGCACGATGCGGAGCGCCGCCTTTTCCTCCACTACGGCGACATGACCGATACCAGCAGCCTGGTGCGCGTGATCCAGGCGGCGCAGCCCGACGAGATCTACAACCTCGCGGCGCAGAGTCACGTCGCCGTCTCGTTCGAGGAGCCCGAGTACACCGCCAACGCCGACGGTTTGGGCGCCTTGCGCGTCCTCGAGGCGATTCGGATCCTTGGTATGGAGAAGAAGACCCGCTTCTACCAGGCCTCCACTTCGGAGCTGTACGGGGCCGTACGAGAAGTGCCACAGCGCGAGACGACACCGTTTTATCCGCGCAGTCCGTATGCGGCGGCCAAGCTTTACGCCTACTGGATCACGGTCAACTATCGCGAAGCCTACGGCTTGTATGCGTGCAACGGCATCTTATTCAATCACGAGTCGCCGCGGCGCGGAGAGACCTTCGTGACGCGAAAGGTGACGCGCGCGTTGGCGCGCATCAGCCTCGGATTACAGAAGTGTCTGTACCTGGGCAACCTCGAGGCCAAGCGCGACTGGGGGCACGCGCGCGACTATGTGGAGCTGCAGTGGCTGATGCTGCAACAGCCTGCGCCGGACGATTACGTCATCGCTACCGGAGAGCAGTATTCGGTGCGCGACTTCGTGACGTTGGCTGCAGCCGAGCTCGGAATCTCGCTGCGTTGGAGAGGGACCGGAGTTCACGAGTGCGGAGTCGTGGCCGGCGTGCATACGGATCTCGCCGAGGCGGTCGTCGCGGGACAGACCATCGTGCGCGTCGACCCGCGGTACTACCGCCCGACGGAGGTCGATTCGCTGCTGGGCGACGCGAGCAAAGCCCGCATGCGGCTGCGCTGGCGGCCGCGCACCACGTTCAAGCAGCTGGTCGCGGAGATGACACGCGAAGACTATATCAGCGCGCGGCGCGACCATTTGGTCAGGCAGCACGGCTATCCCGTGCTGGCGCACCATGAGTGACGGCGCCGACATGCCGCGGCCCCATCAACGGATCTACGTTGCCGGCCACAGCGGCATGGTCGGTTCGGCGCTGGTGCGTGCGCTGCGCGCAAGGGGCTATGCGAACCTGGTCACCCGAGGGCGGCATGAGCTCGATCTCGTCGATCAGAAGGCGGTCCATCGCTTCTTCGCCGACACGCAGCCGGATTACGTGTTCCTCGCGGCCGCGAAGGTGGGTGGAATTCTCGCGAACGACACGCGGCGCGGCGAGTTCATCTACGACAATCTCATGATCGAGGCGAACGTCATCCATGCCGCAATGCGCGCGGGCGTCAGGCGCCTGATGTTTCTCGGCTCGAGCTGCATCTACCCGCGCGACTGCCCGCAGCCGATCAAGGAGGAATACCTTCTCGGTGGCCCGTTCGAGACAACTAACGAACCCTACGCGGTCGCCAAGGTCGCTGGCCTCAAGCTGTGCGAGGCCTTCAACGCCCAGTACGGCACGCAGTACGTCACCGTAATGCCGACGAACCTGTACGGTCCGAACGACAATTTCGACCTGCAGGGCGGTCACGTTCTCGCGGCGCTGCTGCGGAAGGCGCACGACGCAAAACGCCATGGTGCCCAAACGCTCGAGGTGTGGGGCAGCGGACGCCCGCGGCGCGAGTTGCTGCACGTCGACGATCTTGCCGAGGCCTGTGTGTTCCTGATGGAGAAAGGGGTGTCCTCGGGGATCTACAACGTTGGCACCGGAGCCGACGAGAGCATCGAGGATCTCGCCAAGATGGTCATGCGCGTCGTGGGATTGCGCGGCGCTCTGCGGTACGACAGAAGCAAGCCGGACGGCACGCCGCGCAAACTGCTCGACCCGGGCAGGATCCGGCGCCTGGGTTGGCGCCCACGCGTCGCGCTCGAGGACGGCATACGATCGACGTACGAATGGTGCCTTGCGAGCCACGCGTTCGGCCACGCGGAGGCCGCCTGAGCGCCGCCCATGCGCTCCACGGGCATACTTCGCGCAGATCGGCGGATCGCCGCCAGCACAGGCGCGCGCGCGCCTGCGAATCTCGGCGGTGTCAGCTGGGCGCTCGTCGATCAGTCCATCGTGAGCGCGGTCAATTTCGTGACGATCTATATCTTCGCGCGCCACATGGAGACGGTGGAGTTCGGGCGATTCGTCCTTGGCTACACTGCGCTGCTCCTGCTCACGGGGCTGCAGGGCGCTCTGCTCACCCAGCCCCACAATGTGCTCGCGGCGGCACTGGCGCCCGAAGCTTACCGCCGATTTACTGCAGCGCTGGCGATTGCGCAGGCGATTCTCTGTGCCGCGACGTCGCTCCTGCTCTGCGTGGCCGCCGCGGCGGTCGACCACCTCTACTCGCACCCCGCGGCGGGCGTGCTGTTCGCACTCGCGGCGGCGGCGCCGCCCTGGTTCGGGCAGGAGTTCGTGCGCCGCGTTCTCTATACGCGGGCGGCATCGCGCGCAGTTGCCCTAAACGACCTGCTGTCCTACGGCCTGCAACTTGCCGGCGCGTTCGCGTTGGTCGCGGGTTGGACCGAGCGCGCTACGCCGGTCTACGGAATGCTCGTGCTGGGGGTCTCGTCTACGGCAGGGGTCGGGGTCGGACTATGGCAGTTGCGCGATCACGTGCAGTTCCGCGGAATCCGCTGGCGCAGCTTGAGCAGCGCATGGTGCGAGGCCTGGGCATTCGGCAAGTGGCTCACGGCACAGAACGCCGTGTCCTGGATCGGCTCGCAAGGGCACGTGTGGCTGCTAGGCGTGATACTCGGCCCGGGACCCGTAGGCGCGTACCGGGCTGCAACGCACTTCGCGCATCTGCTGAACCCTTTGCGCCAGGCGGCCTTCAGCTATCTTCCTTCTCGCGGCAGTCTGGCCTACCACAACGGCGGGGTCTCCAGACTGGCGGGCTGGGTGCGCCGCGCCGCGGTCGCGTTGGTGGTCATCGTGCTGCCGCCCTGCCTGCTGCTGATCTTTTTTTCCGGGGATGTGCTGCGCCTTGCGTATGGCGCACGGTACTCCGGCCCGCACATGGCGTTGATCCTCAGCCTGGCGAGCGTGGCGCAGTGCATCACGTTCTGCAAGTTTCCATTCGATATCGGCCTGCTGGCCCTGCGCGCGACGAAGCGGATCTTCTACGTGAACCTGGTGCCGGTTCCCATGCTGCTTATCCTGGGTACGGCGCTCGTGTACCTCCTCGGCACGGTTGGGGCGCCGCTCTCCGGATTGCTGATCAACACGGCGTTGCTGTTCGCGACTTGGGCCGTATACCGGCGGCTGCTCGGGGGAAGCGCGGGACGCGCGGATTCTGCGCCATGACCGATCTGGCTTGATGCATGAACGACCAATTCTACGTTCTGCAGGCATTTTTCGATTTCCTGGAGCGTCACGCGGTGTCGTATTGCGTGATGGGGGACGCGCGCCGATATCCTGAGCATGTCGCGAGCGACGTCGACATCGTCGTCTCGCGCGACGCCTTCGCCGAGATGCCGCGGCTGATCGCCTGGTTCTGCAGGACCTACGACGTGCGGCTGGTCCAGATGATCGGTCACGAGCGGACCGCGCGCTACTTCGTGCTCGTCTGGCCGGGTGAGTCAGGCAGCCTGTGCGCGCTCGCGATCGACGTTTGCAGCGACTACCGGCGCGCCGGACGGCGACTGCTGGACGCCGAGAAGATTCTCGCGCAGCGCGAGCGCCCCCTCGACGAGGACGCACGTGAGAAGGGATTCTACGTTGCTGCGCCGCACATGCAGTTCATCTACTACGTCGTCAAGCGGATCGACAAGCTCGACCTCGGTCCGCAGGCCGGCGAGTACCTTACCTGGTTGTGGCGCCGCGACCCGTACCGTGCGCGGCGCGAGCTGGAGCGGTTCTGGCGCCGCGCGTCCGACGTCGAGCTGATCGGGTGTGCAGCAGAGAACGACGAATGGGCCAGCGTCCGGGCGCAGCTGCGCCGCTTGCGCAGAGCGCTGCGCCGGGCCGCGCCGCTCGCGCCCGCGGGTGCCCTGGGCGAACTGCGGCGGGCACTCGGCAGGGCGATCGCCCCTACGGGTCTCGTCGTCGCGTTCCTGGGTCCGGATGGGGTTGGCAAGAGCAGCGTGATCGAGCGCGTTCTCGCCGACCTCGCCCCCGTTTTTCGGCGCACGCGGTACCTCCATTTGCGTCCGCGCCTTCGCTGGCGTCGCCCCCACGGCGGCGACGTCCCGGTGACCAGGCCGCATGCGCGGCCGGTGCGTGGACGGGCTGCGTCGCTCTTCAAGCTTTGCCTGTTCGTCCTAGACTACGCGGCGGGCTATCTCGTCAGTGTCTGGCCGGACCGGATCCGGTCTACCCTGGTGGCCTTCGACCGCTATCTGCACGATATGCTGGTCGACCCGCAGCGCTATCGCTACGGCGGGCATGCGGCAACGTTGATCTGGGCGATAAAGCTCATCCCGAAGCCGGATCTCTGGGTCGTTCTGGACGCTCCCGCGGAAGTACTGCTACGGCGCAAGTCGGAGGTTTCCGCCGAGGAGTCCGAGCGCCAGCGCGTCGCCTACCGTCGGCTCGCGCGTCGTCTGCCGCGCGCGGTCGTAGTCGACGCGCAAGGTGACGCTGAGAGCGTGGCCGCAGAGGCGGAGGGCGAAATTCTGCGACATCTGGAGCAGCGCCTGGAAGACCGCTTCTCGGAGCTGCGCTTGCACGAGAATCCGCGCGCCGCACGCTGGTTGGTGTTCTTCTCGCGACACAACGTGCCCCTAGTGAGCCGGCTGTGTCGGATCGTCTTCAACTGCGACATCTATTGCGCGATTCGATTCCCGGTCTACATGCCTCATCCCTACGGCATCGTCATGCACTCGCGTACCGTCATCGGACGTCACGTCACCGTAATGCAGCAGGCGACCTTGGGCAGCAAGTCGATCGGCGAGGATGCCGCGCCGGTGATTGAAGATGACGTCTATATTGGCGCCGGCGCCAAGGTGCTGGGTGCCGTGCGCATCGGTCGCGGCGCGATCATCGGCGCCAACGCGGTAGTCACGCGCGACATTCCGCCGTATTGCACCGTGGTCGGCGCCAACCGGATCGTGCGGGGCAGCGTGGTGGACGTTGCCTGGGAGAAGGAGGCCTCCTTGGGCGGCACCTCGGCGGCTGCATTGGCGCGTGAGAACTGAGCCGACCTGGTCCGAGTTCGGATTCGTGTTCGCGCTGCTCGCCGCAGCCGTGGTGGCTGTGGATCCGCTCGGATGGAATCTCGCCGGGCACACGGCAATCAAGCATCTGCCGCTTGCACTTGCGCTGGCCTTCGCGCTGCTCACTGCGGCAGGGCACACACTGCGCACTCCGCTGGACCAGCGCCCGAGCGAGGCGTCGATCGTTCGCGCGACTTGGCCGCTGCTCGCGATATCGGCCCTCATTGTGCTCGGCAGTCTGTACGAGCGCTCGGCGAGCGGCGTTCGCGACACGTTCCTCAATGTAGGGCTCTACATGGTCATGGTACCCGTGGCGGCGTATGTGATGTGCCGCAGCGAGGCGCCCGTGGCGCTATTGCGTGCGTGCTTCGGCGTACTGGTCGCGGCTGGAGGCGTAATGGGAGCGTTCCTGGTGGCCAATTACAACGTGCGGCAGGTGTACCACGAGCAAATCTTTCTCGTTATCCCGCTCGCCGTACTGTTCTTCGCCGCGCCCCGGCCGGGATTTGCACGCCGGTTGGGCG
>JBLMWT010000084.1:0-4770 GCA_050257375.1 Sphingomonadaceae bacterium | reverse complement strand
TCGCGCACCAGGCCGTGCAGGCGGCGCGACAGGCCGGAGAGCATGCGGCGCGCGAACAGCGGGTCGCGCGCCAGCTCATCGAGCACGGTCTGCTTGGAAACATGCAGCAGCATCGAGTCGGCGAGCGCCTGCGCGTACACGATATAGGGCTTGTCCAGGAACATGAGCGCCTCGCCGAAGCTCTGCCCAGGACGGATGATTTCGACCACCTTTTCGACGCCCTGCGGCGAGGCGAAGCCGAGCTTCACCTGGCCGTAGACCACGACGTGAAAGCCGGTGCACGGGTCGCCCGTGTGCACGATGGTCTCGCCCTTGGCGGCGTGCACCGTGAGCGTGCCGGCGGCGATGCGGTCGAGCTCCGCCGCGCTCGTCTCGCTGAACATGGGCAGGTTGGCGAGGAACGCCTGGACCTTGATCTGCCGGGCGGGCATGTCAGTGGCTCGTGCCGTCCGAGCGCGTGATCTTGTTCCAGACGTTGTACTTGCCGGAGGGTTTCTTCATCGGCAGGCGCTTCACTTCTTCCAGGGTCGCGGCATCGTACACCACGATCGCCCCGTCCATGTCCCAGATGCTCACCAGCGCGTAGCGCCCGTCGCGCGTGAATTCGACGTGCGCGGCGGTCTTGCCGGGCGCGGGGGTGAGGTTCTTGACGACCTGGAGCGTGCGCTTGTCGATCACCTGCAGCGTGTCGCGATACGGGCTGTTGAAGTTGTCGGTCCAGGCGTAGGGCGTGTTCTCGTGACTGCGCAGGAAGAAGCCGGGGCCGAGCGTCTGGATGTGCTTCACGACCTTCCAGGTCTTGGTATCGATGACCGTGATCACGCCCGTTTTCAGATTGGGCGTGGCGAGCACGGTCGTGCCGTTCCAGTCCCAGGTGATGCCCGAGGCGAGGTGCGGCATCCCGGGCAGGTCGATCGAGGCGACCTTGCGCCGCACGTCGAGGTTCACCACCTCGCTCGTCTTCGCGTTGCGCGACGCGCCGAGCAGGTTGTGATAGCCGCGGTCGAAGAAGAAGTCGTCCAGGTAATCGTCGGTCTCGATCACGCGCACCGGGAACGGCCCCTGCTCGGCGAGCCCCTCGCCCATGCGGTAGTCGTGCACCAGGCCCTTGTACACCGGCCCGGTCTTCGGCCCGTAGGGGATCTCCCAGATCTCCTTCACGTCCTTGAGCGCGGCGATGAAGCTCTCGCGCGGCGCGGCGTCGTACACCGCCGAGACGCGCGAGGATTCTCCCTGAGCATCGCGCACGTCGATCACCTTGACCGGCTCGAGGCTCGCCGCGTCGAGCGCGACCAGCGTGTGCGGCAGGTAGTTGGCCGCCATCACCCAGCGGCCGTCGGCCGACACGGCGATGTTGCGCAGGTTGATGCCGGCGCGCACCTCGGCGTCCATGCGCAGGTTGTACAGGTCGTACTTGGACACCCAGCCGTCGCGCGAGCCGAAGTACACATAGCGTCCGCCGGGCGAGAATTTCGGCCCGCCGTGCAGCGCGAAGCGCGTCGGGAAGCGCGCGAGCGGCACGAAGCGGTCGCCGTCGAGGATCGTCGCGTGATGGTCGCCCGTTTCGACGACGACGAAGAGATTGAGCGGATCGGCCTTGAACACCGGTCGGTCCGAGTCGGGCTTCTGCGGCGGATGGACGACGCGCGAAGCGCGGATCTCGTCCAGCCCCCAGCGCGGTTCGGCGACCGGCGTGTAGATGTAGTCGGCCAGCTCGCGCATCTGCTCGGCCGAGAGCTTGTCGCCGAAGCCGGGCATCTGCGTCGCCATCCTGCCCTTGGCGATCACCTGGAGCGCCGCGCTCGGCTTCAGCCGCTCGAGGTTCTCGGGCAGCAGCGCGGGACCGGTGAGGCCGAGTCGGTCCGGACCGTGGCACACCGCGCAATTCGCCGCGTACAGCGCCGCGGCGGCGAGCGTCACGCCGAGCGCTGCCACTTCACTCCCTTGCCGCGGTAGGGCAGCACCGGGACGCGCTCGCCCGCAGCGACGCCGATCTCCTCGTCGGTCAGGTAGCAGCCCGGGTCTTCTTCCCAGGCGTCGCCGGTCAACTGCAACGCGCGCACGCGCGTGTTGCCGCCGCAAATATCGAAGTAGGCGCAGGCGCCGCAGCGCCCGTGGACTTCGCGCGGGCGCTTCTTGAGGCCCGCCATGATCGGGTCGGAGGTGTCCCGCCAGATCTCCGAGAACGGCCGCGCGCGCACGTTGCCGAGCGAGTAGTTCCACCACATCGTGTCCGGGTGCACGTTGCCGAGGTTGTCGATGTTGGCGACGTTCACCCCGGAAGCATTGCCGCCCCACTCGGCGAGCTTGGCGCGCAAGTGCACCTCGTGCTCGGGGAAGTGCCGGCGCGCCCAGAAGAGCAGGTACACACCGTCGGCGTCGTTGTTGCCGGAGACGAACTCCTTTTCCAGCCCGCGGCGCTGGTAGTCCCAGGCCGTGTCGAAGAAGAAATCCATGACGCGCCGCGTGGTCTGGAAATGCGCATCCGAGCCGCGGTTCTTGTTGCCGCGCCCGGCGTAGTTGAGGTGCGAGAGGTAGAACTTATCGATGCGCTCGGCTTCCGCCAACTCGATCAGCGCCGACAGGTCGGCGGCGTTGTCCTGCGTCACCGTGAAGCGCAGGCCCACCTTCACGCCCTCGTCGCGGCACAGCCGCAGCGCGGCGAGCGACGCGGCGAACGCCCCTTCCTTGCGGCGGAATCGGTCGTGCGTTTCCTCGAGGCCGTCCAAGCTGATGCCGACGTAGTCGAAGCCGAGCGCGCCGATGCGGCGCGCGATCGGCGCGTCGATCAGCGTGCCGTTGGTCGAAAGACCGACGTAGAAGCCGAGCGACTTCGCGCGCGCCGCGATCTCGAAGATGTCGGGCCGCAGGAGAGGCTCGCCGCCCGACAGGATCAGCACCGGCACGCGGAACGCCTTCAGGTCGTCCATCGCCTCGAACACCTGCGCGGTGTTTAGCTCGCCGGGGAAGTCGACGTCGGCGGAAATCGAGTAGCAGTGCTTGCACGCGAGGTTGCAGCGCCGCACCAGGTTCCAGATGACCACAGGCCCGGGCGGGTCGCGCCGCGGGCCCGCGGGCGTGGGCCGCTCGATTTCCTTCATGAACTGCGAGACGCGGAACATAATCGAAGCCTATGCTCTTTGAACCGTACGGAATTGATGCACGTCAAATTCCAAACCGCAACCCCGTCTTCTTCAGGATGCGCGTGCTGTACAGGACGTCATGCGCGCGGCAGCGCACGCCGAGCAGCGCGGCGATCTCGGCGACCTTCGCTTCCACCTCGGCGCGCGTGCGGCCATGCACCATGGCGAACAGGTTGTAGCGCCATTCGGGAGGGTGGCGCGGCCGGCGGTAGCAGTGGCTGACGAAGGGCAGCGCGCCAACGGCCGGGCCGAGCTCGGCGAGCGCTGCGTCCTCGACGTCCCAGACCGACATCCCGTTCGCCCTGTAGCCGAGCGCGTAGTGATTCGGCACCGCGCCAATCCTGCGCACGCGGCCATCGGCGAGCATCGCCGCGAGCCGCCCCATCACCTCTTCGGGTTCCGCGCCGAGCGCTTCGGCGACCGCGTGGTAGGGGCGCGGCACGAGCGGCAGCCCGCCCTGCAGCGCGCGCACGAGCTCCGCGTCGGTCATGCCGTCAGCCTCAATTCGACGAAGTATTCGTCCAGCTTGGGAAACTCGAGCACGGCGAGGCCGGTGGCGGCCTCGATGCGCCGGATCGCATCGGCGATGCTCTCGGGCTTCTCCGTCGCGAGCACGAACCACATGTTCAGGCGGTGCGTACGCTCGTAGTTGTGCGCGACCTCGGGGAAAGCGTTGACGATCGCCGCGATGCGCTCGAGCTCGCCCGGCGGCGCAGCGAGCGCGCACAGCGTGAACGCCCCGCCGAGCGCCACTGCGTCGAACAGCGGCCCGAAGCGCGTGAGCGTCCCGTCCGCGAGCAGCGCCTCGAGGTGCGCGATGAGCGTCGCCTCGTCGGTGCCGAGGCGCTGCGCCGCCTCGGCGTAGGGGCGCTCGCACACCGGCAAGCCGCCCTGCAGGCCGTTCACGATTGCGCGGTCGAGCTCATCCATCGTCCGACCCGTTGTCCGCATAGCGCGCGCCGCGCTGCTTGAAGGCCCGACGGCTGAACAGAACCGCGTGCGCGTGGCGCGCGAGGCCTTCCTCCGCGTTCAGCGCCGCGAGTTGCGCGTTTACCTCCTTGCGGCTGCGCCCGTGGACCATGCAGTACAGGTTGTAGGGCCATACGGGCGCGCGCCGCGCGCGCCGGTAGCACAGCGTCACCTCGGGCCTGCGCGCGAGCCGCGTGCCGACCGCGCTCACTTCGGCGTCGGGCACGTCCCACACGGCCATCGCGTTCGCCGTGTAGCCGAGCTCGCGGTGGCGCAGCACCACGCCCACCCGGCGCGCCACCCCGGAAGCGAGCCATCCCTCGAGCGTCGCGATCACCTCGGCTTCCGCCATGCCGGCGGCGCGCCCGAGCGCCGAGTAGGGCTCGGGCTCGAGCGGGAAGCCGTCCTCCACCGCCGCGAGCAGCCGGCGCCCGGCGGCGTCGAGCGGCGCAGCGGGCGCCGCAGGCCGCGGCGCGCGCGGCGAGCCGCGCCCGGCCAGATCGAAGCCGAGGTCGATGTGATACTCCTCGACGAGCGGCAGCGCGAGCACTTCGATTCCCGACTCGCACGCGATGCGCGCGAGCGCCGCCTCGAGCGCCTCCCGCGTGGGCGCGGTGGCGACGAACCACAGGTTCACGCGGTGCTCGCGCTCGTAGTT
>JBLMWT010000083.1:0-27682 GCA_050257375.1 Sphingomonadaceae bacterium | reverse complement strand
CAAGCAACTTGCCGATATCGTGGGTGCGGCGGTCCGCACACGGGAGCCGGGCCAGGATCCGGCGACGCGCACCTTTCAGGCTCTACGGATTCTCGTCAATCGGGAGCTTCAGGAAGTGTCGTTGATGCTGCCCCAGGCGATCGCAAGGCTCGCGCCGGGAGGGAGGCTCGCCGTGATCAGCTTCCACTCGCTCGAGGACCGGGTCGTCAAGCGCTTCATGCGCGCAGCCTCGCGCGCCGAGCTGCCGCGGGATTTACCGATCCGCGCCAGCGAAATGCCACAAATGCCGCTCAAGATCGTCGGCCGTGCCATCCGCGCCTCGGCCGCCGAAATTGCCGCCAATCCCCGCGCGCGCAGCGCAATGCTGCGCGTCGCCGAGCGCACGGACGCGCCTTTCGACCCGTCGCTCTTTGACCGAATCGAGCCCGACGCGTGGCGAAGCTGAACCTTCTCCTCCTCCTGGTTCTCGTCGTCTGCGCGCTCGGGCTCGTCACTTCGCAGCACAAGGCGCGCACGCTGTTCTCCGACCTCGAGCGCGAGCAACAGCGCGCGCGCCAGCTAGACGTCGAATACGGGCAGCTGCAGCTCGAGGCGAGCACTTGGGGGCTGCATTCGCGCGTGCAGCAGATCGCGCGCCAGACGCTCGGCATGCATGTGCCAGACCCGCGCAGCGTGGTGATCGTGAAGCTGCCTGCGAGGCCCGCGAAATGAACGTCGCCGCCACGCCCGCGGTCGTGCGCCTGCCGGTATGGCGCGCGCGCTTCGTGCTCATCGTGTTCATCGCGGCGTTCGGTGTGCTCGTCGGGCGCTCGGTCTACCTGCAGGCGATGAAGACCGACTTCCTGCAGGAAAAAGGCGAGGCGCGCTACTCGCGCGTGCTCGAAATTCCCGCGACCCGCGGCCGGGTGTTCGACCGCAACGGCGAGGCGCTCGCGGTGTCGACGCCGGTCAAGTCGATCTGGGTGATCCCGTCCGACGTCGAGGCGGGGGCCCAGGCGAAGGCAAAGCTCGCACATCTACTTGGGCTGAGCGTGCGCGAGGTGGCGAAGAAGCTCGCCGAGACCGACCGCGACTTCGTCTATCTGAAGCGGCAGGTCGCGCCGGACACCGCCGAAAAGGTGGACGCGCTCGGCATCCCCGGCGTATACCAGCAGCAGGAATACCGGCGTTACTACCCGGCGGGCGAAGTCACCGCGCACCTGATCGGCTTTACGGGCGTCGACGACACCGGCCAGGAGGGCATCGAGCTCGCCTATCAGTCGACGCTCGGCGGCAAACCTGGCAGCCGGCGCGTGATCAAGGACCGCCTCGGACGCATCGTCGAGGACGTCGGGTCGGTACATCCCGCGCAGAACGGCAAGGATCTGACGCTGTCGATCGACAGCAAGGTCCAGAGCCTCGCCTACAGCGCCCTCAAGGACGCGGTGGCGGCGCACCACGCCAAGGCGGGCGCGATCGTCGCGATCGACGTCCGCACCGGCGAAGTGCTCGCGCTCGCGAACGTGCCGTCCTATAACCCGAACAACCGCGCGCACCTCACCGGCTCGCAGCTGCGCAACCGCGCGCTCACCGACAGCTTCGAACCCGGCTCGACCCTCAAGCCCTTCACCATCGCGCTCGCCCTCGAGACGAAGCACATCACGCCGGCGACTCGAGTCCAGACCGATGGCGGCAAGTTCAGGCTCGGCGGCTACACGATCCACGATGCGCACAAAGACGGAATTCTGAGCGTGGCGCAGGTCATCCAGGTCTCGTCCAACGTTGGCGCGGCCAAGATCGCGCTCGAGCTTCCGCGCGAGCAGATGTGGGACATGTTCCGGCGCGTGGGTTTCGGTGCTCCGCCTGCGCTGGGCTTTCCCGGTGAGTCCGGCGGCAAGCTGCGTCCCTGGAAGACCTGGCGTCCGATCGAGCAGGCGACGATGGCCTACGGCCACGGCATCGCGGTGAGCCTGATGCAACTCGCGCATGCGTACACGATATTCGCGCGCGACGGCGAGCTGGTGCCGCTCACTTTGCTGCGCACCAGCACCCCCGTCCAAGGCGAGCGCGTGATCTCGGTGCGCACCGCGCGCGAGGTGCGCAGGATGCTCGAGCTCGCGGTGCAACCCGGCGGCACGGGCCCGCTCGCCCGGGTCATGGGCTGGCGTGTCGCAGGAAAGACCGGCACGGCGCACAAGGAGCAGGACGGCGGCTATGCCCCGGACAAGTACATCGCATCGTTCGTCGGCTTCGCCCCTGCCTCGGCGCCGCGCATCGTGCTTGCCGTCATGATCGACCAGCCCGATGTGCGCCTCGATTACTACGGCGGCTTGGTCGCGGCGCCGGTGTTCGCGCAGGTCATGCAGGGAATTCTGCGCATGCTGAACGTTCCGTACGACGCACCGCTCGAGCCGCTCGATGCGCCCGGCGCCGTGGTCGCCAAGGAGGGCACCTGATGCGCGGCGTGATCTACGCGGTCGTGGGGGCGGTTTGGCGGCTCAAGGGCTGCTGGGTGGACGATTGGAATCCGCGCGACTGGACATTTTCACGAACCTCGCCTCGCAGGGCGCAATGATCGAGCGGCTCTCCTCGGACAGCCGCCGCTGCGCCCCGGGCGTGGCCTTCTTCGCCTATCCCGGCGAAAACGCCGACGGTCGCGCATACATCGCGGACGCGATCGGCCGCGGCGCGGCCGCCGTGGTGTGGGAATCCGCGGACTTCGCCTGGCGCACCGAATGGAACGTGCCGAACGTGGGCGTGAGCGGACTGAAGCGCCGCGCGGGCGTCTTCGCGCACGAGTTCTACGGCCGGCCCTCCGAGGCGCTGTGGGTGTGCGGCGTCACGGGCACCAACGGCAAGACCTCGACGACCCAATGGATCGCCGCGCTGCTTGGCGCTCGCGGCGAGAAGGCGGGAATCATCGGAACGCTCGGCAGCGGCTTCCCCGGAGCGCTCGCGGCGCCCGTCAACACGACGCCGGACGCTCTCGAGATTCACGGCACGCTCGCCGCGCTGCGCGGCGAGGGCGCGCGCGCCGTCGCAATGGAGGTTTCCTCGCATGGGCTGGCGCAGGGGCGGGTGGGCGGCGTTGCCTTCGATTGCGCGCTGTTCACCAACCTGTCGCACGACCATCTCGACTATCACGGCACGATGGAGGCCTACGCCGAGGCGAAGGGCATGCTGTTCGATACGCCCGGGCTCGAGTCGGCGGTGCTGAATCTGGACGACGTCTTCGGCGTGCAGCTTGCCCGGCGGCTGTCCGCGCGCGGCGTGCGCACCATCGGCTATGCATTGTCGCCAAACGCCATCGCGCCTGGCAGCGTGACCGAGTTCGTCGCCGCTCGCGAGATCGCCTTCGAGAAGGGGGCGATGCGCGTGGCGCTCGTGACGAGCTGGGGCGAGGTCGAGACGCGCATCAACCAGATCGGGCGCTTCAACGTGGCCAACGCGCTGGGCGTGCTCGGCTGCCTGCTCGCCCATGGAGTGCCATTCGCAGAGGCCGCGGCGCTGCTCGGCGAGCTGCCTGCCGTGCCGGGCCGCATGCAGCGTCTCGCGCATCCCGAGGGACCGCTGGTCGTGGTCGATTACGCGCACACTCCCGACGCACTTGAAAAGGTGCTGCAAGCGCTGCGCCCGGTGGCCGACGCCCGCGGGGGCGCGCTGGTCGCGGTCTTCGGCGCGGGCGGAGACCGGGATCCGGCCAAGCGCCCCGTCATGGGCGCGATCGCCTCGCGGCTCGCTGATCGCGTCGTGCTTACCTCGGACAATCCGCGCAGCGAGGACCCGGACGCGATCATCGCCGCCATTCGCGCAGGCGCCTCGGGCTCGACGAGCGTCGAGCCGGAGCGCGCCGCGGCCATCGAGCGCGCCGTGCGCGAAGCGGGCGCAGCGGACGTCGTGCTGCTCGCGGGCAAGGGCCATGAGCCATACCAGGAGATCGCCGGCCGGCGCCTGCCGTTTTCGGACGCGGCGCTCGCCGAAGCGGCGCTTGCGCGCTGGAGGGGGCGATGATGACCCTCGCCGAAGCCGGACCCCTGCTCGGGGCCCGACATTCCGGCGGCGACGCGGTCTTTTCGGGCGTCTCCACCGACAGCCGCAGCCTCAAGCGCGGCGAACTGTTTGTCGCGCTGCGCGGCGAGCGCTTCGACGGCCATGAATTCCTCGATGCCGCGCGCGCGGCGGGCGCCGCCGGCGCCGTAGTCGATGGCGCCTACGAGGGTCAGCCGCCCCTGCCGCTGCTCGTCGTCGCGGACACGCGGCGCGCACTGGGCGACCTGGCACGTCACTGGCGCGCACGCTTTGCGCCGGTGCTCGTGGCGATCACCGGCTCGAACGGCAAGACCACGACCAAGGAGATGCTCGCGTCCATCCTGCGGCGTCACGCGGGCGAGGATCAGGTACTCGCTACGGCAGGCAACCTGAACAACGATGTCGGCCTCCCGCTGACGCTTCTGCGTTTGCGATCCGCGCACCGCTACTGTGCGATCGAGCTCGGCATGAACCACAAGGGCGAGATCGCCCATCTGGCCGGGATCGCGCGTCCGACGGTGGCGCTGGTCAACAATGCGCAACGGGAACATCTCGAGTTCATGCACACGGTCGACGAGGTCGCAGAGGAGAACGCGAGCCTCTATGCGGCCCTGTCTGCCGACGGCACCGCCGTGGTGAACGCCGACGACCCGCACGCCGATGTGTTCCGCAGGGCCGCGGGCGCGCACCGCAGCCTCGAATTCGGGCTCGAAGGCTCGGCCGCAGTCGGCGCGCGCTACGAGCTCAGGCCTCTCTCGAGCGATATCCGCGTGCGCACGCCGTCGGGAGAAGCGCCCGCCACGCTCGCGATCCCCGGCCTGCACAACGTGCGCAATGCGCTCGCTGCGGCCGCTTGCGCGCACGCCGCGGGCATCGCGCCGGCCGCGATCGGCGAGGGGCTGTCCGCGTTCCGTCCCTACCTCGGGCGGCTTCAGGTCAAGCGCGCCGCGCTCGGGGCGACGGTCATCGACGACAGCTACAACGCCAATCCCGACTCTGTGCGCGCGGCGATCGACATTCTCGCCGCCTGCCCGGCGCCCACCGTGCTCGTGCTGGGCGACATGGGCGAGGTGGGCGAGCGTGGCCCCGAATTCCATCGCGAGGTGGGCGCCTACGCACGTAGCCGCGGCGTGTCGGGTCTGCTCGCTCTCGGCGATGCGAGCCGCGGAGCGGCCGATGCCTTCGGCGCCGGCGGCGCACACGCCGACTCGCTCGAAGAGCTGCTCTCGGATCTGCGCAAGCGCGCCACCGCGGACACCACCGTGCTGGTGAAGGGCTCTCGCTTCATGCGCATGGAACGCGTCGTGGCGGCGCTCACGGGCGAGCAAGCCCGGCAGGGAGCTCACTGATGCTGCTCGAGATCGCCCAGTGGCTGGCGAAGGACGTGCGGGTGTTCAACGTATTCAACTACATCACCCTGCGCGCGGTGCTCGCCTGCCTGACCGCGCTCGCAATCTCGCTCATCATGGGCCCCCTGGTGATCCGCAAGCTCACCACCTACAAGATCGGCCAGTCGGTGCGCGACGACGGCCCGAGCACCCACCTCACCAAGGCCGGTACCCCGACCATGGGCGGCGCGCTGATCCTGCTCGCGATCAGCATCACGACGCTGCTGTGGGGCGACCTCGCCAACCGCTACGTGTGGATCGTGCTGCTGGTGACGATCGCCTTCGGGGCGGTGGGGTGGGCAGACGACTACCGCAAGGTGGTGCGACGCAATCCCAAGGGTCTGTCGGCGAAGGCGAAGTTCCTGTGGCAGTCGGCGATCGGACTCAGCGCTGCGGCGGCGCTCGCGTGGATGGCGCGCGACACGCCTGCGCTCAGCCTGCTGATCGTGCCCTTCTTCAAGCACGTCGCCTATCCGCTCGGCATGGTCGGCTTCGTGGTGCTCACCTACCTGGTGATCGTAGGCGCGTCGAACGCCGTCAACCTGACCGATGGCCTGGACGGTCTGGCGATCATGCCCACGGTCATGGTCGGCAGCGCGCTCGGAATCTTCGCCTACGTGGCGGGTCACGTCGGCTTCTCGAAGTACCTCGGCCTGCCCTATATCCCCGGCGCTGGCGAATTGGCCGTGTTCTGTGGCGCGCTGGCGGGCGCCGGACTCGGCTTTCTCTGGTTCAACGCCTACCCGGCGGAAGTGTTCATGGGCGACGTCGGCGCGCTCGCGCTCGGCGCCGCGCTCGGAACCGTCGCGGTGATCGTGCGCCAGGAGGTGGTGCTGTTCATCATGGGCGGCGTGTTCGTCGCCGAGACCCTTTCGGTGATGATCCAGGTACTGTACTTCAAGGCGAGCGGCGGCAAGCGCGTGTTCCGCATGGCGCCGCTGCACCATCACTACGAGCTGGAAGGGTGGAAGGAATCGCAGGTGGTGGTGCGCTTCTGGATCATCACCATGATGCTCGTGCTGTTCGGCCTGTCGACCTTGAAGCTGAGGTGAGCGTGTCGATGAGCGAGCCCGTGTTCAGTTTGCTGCCTCGCCCGAAGCCGATGGCGCTCGCTGGCAAGCGCGTGCTGGTGCTCGGCCTGGGCGACACGGGCCTTGCAGTCGCCCGCTGGGTCGAGCGCGCGGGCGGCAGCGTGCGCGTCGCCGACACGCGCGCGACGCCGCCGCGCGCACCGGACTTGCGCTCCAGCGAGCTGGTCACCGGCCCTTTCGATGTCCGGCTGCTCGCGGGCATCGACCTGGTGTGCATCAGCCCCGGACTTGCGCTCGCCGAGCCGCTGGTGCAGCACGTGCTCGCGCGCGGCATCCCGCTGCTGGGTGAGATCGAGCTCTTCGCCTGGCAGGTGCGCGCGGGTCAGGCTGCGAAGATCGCCGCGGTGACCGGCACCAACGGCAAGACGACGGTCACGGCGCTCACCGGACATCTGCTGCGCGGCGCAGGCGTCGACTGCGAGGTGGCGGGCAATATCGGGCCGGCCGCGCTCGATGCGCTCATGCGCAGGGCGGATGCCGGCCGCTTGCCCGAGGCCTGGGTGCTCGAGCTCTCGAGCTACCAGCTCGAGACCACGTGGTCGCTCGCGCCGGATTGCGCGGCGCTGCTCAATCTGTCCGAGGACCACCTCGATCGCTACGCGGGCCTCTCTGACTACGGCGCGGCCAAGGCGCGCATCTTCCAAGGCGCCGGTGTGCAGGTGCTGAATCGCGACGACCCGGGCGCCGCGGCGCTGGCGCCCGCGGGCGGGCGGCGGGTTTCCTTCGGCCTCGATGCGCCGCTGCGGCCGGAAGATTTCGGCGTCGTGACGGCGCACGGCCGCAAGTGGCTGGCGCAGGGGGCGCGCACGCTCATCGCCGCGGACGAGCTGCCGATTCACGGATGGCACAACGCAGCCAATGCGCTCGCCGCAGCGGCGCTCGCGACCGCGCTCGGAGCAAGGCACGAAGCGATCGTCGAGGGATTGCGCAGCTTTCGCGGCCTGCCGCACCGTCTCGAACGGGTCGCGACGACCGGCGGAATCGCGTGGTACGACGATTCCAAGGGCACCAACGTGGGCGCCACGATCGCGGCGCTGCGCGGTCTGGATCAGAAGGTGGTGCTGATCGCGGGCGGCGATGGCAAGGGACAGGACTTTGCGCCGCTCGCGCGGCCGGTTGCCGAGCGCGCAAGTCGCGTGCTGCTCATCGGTCGCGACGCGCCGCTCATCGCGCGCGCGCTGGCATCGAGCGGCGTGCCGCTGGAGACCTGCGCCACGCTCGAGGATGCCGTCGCCATTGCGGCGCGCAGCGCGCGTCCCGGAGAGGCGGTGCTGCTGTCACCCGCTTGCGCAAGCTTCGACATGTTCCGCGACTATCGGCACCGCGGGGAAGCATTCGCCGCGGCGGTGAGAGGGCTTGCCCATGGCTAGCTACGTGTTCGCGCAGAACCCGCCCAGCGCCGAGTACGATCGCTCGCTCGCCTGGGCCGCGTTGCTGCTCGCCGCCGGCGGCCTCGTGATGGTGTATTCGGCGTCGATCGAAACCGCGGCTGCGAGCCGATTCACGGGACACAACTACGCGTATTTCCTCCTGCGTCAGGGAGTCTTCCTGGCCGCGGCCCTGATCGCCGCGCTGCTGGTGTTCCTGGTGCCGGTGCGCGCCTGGGAACGGGCCGCACCGTGGCTGTTCGTCGGGACCTTGCTCATGCTCGTCATGGTCCTGGTGCCCGGCATCGGACGCGAAGTGAACGGTGCGCGACGCTGGATCAGCCTGCGCGTGTTCAACGTCCAGCCCTCCGAGCTCATGAAGCTCGCCGTGGTGCTGTACGCGGCCGACTACACGGTGCGCAAGCACGCCGTGCTGAAGAGCTTCCGCAAGGGCCTGCTGCCGATGCTGGCGGTCATGCTGATCGTTTCGTGGCTGCTGCTGCGCGAGCCGGACTTCGGCGCGCTGGTGGTGATCGCGATCACCGCGTTCGGGATGATCTTCCTCGGCGGAATGAACGGCAGGCACTTCGCGCTGCTGGTCGCCATGCTCGCGCTTGGCTTCGCCGGCCTGGTTCTGTCGTCCCCCTACCGCATGCAGCGCATCTTCGGGTTCATGGACCCGTGGTCCGACCCGTTCGGCGGCGGGTATCAGCTGTCGCACGCGCTGATCGCCTTCGGGCGCGGCGAATGGTTCGGCGTCGGCCTCGGCGCAAGCGTCGAAAAGCTGCAATACCTCCCCGAAGCGCACACCGATTTCCTGCTCGCCGTGATCGCCGAGGAGCTCGGCTTCGTCGGCGTGGCGGCGGTGATCGGGTTGTTCGCATGGATCGTGTTTCGCGCTTTCGTGATCGGGCGCCGCGCGGTTCTGCACGAGCGCCACTTCGCCGCGCTCGTCGCGCAGGGAATCGGCATCTGGATCGGCTTCCAGGCGCTCATCAACATGGGCGTCAACATGGGCCTGCTGCCGACCAAGGGCCTGACGCTTCCGCTGATGAGTTTCGGCGGCACCGGTCTGCTGGTGAATTTCGTGGCGCTCGCGATCCTGCTGCGCATCGACTGGGAGTGCCGTCAGCTCGCGCGGGGGCTGCCGGCATGAGCCGCACGATCCTGATCATGGCGGGCGGCACGGGCGGGCACATCTTCCCCGGCCTCGCAGTCGCGGAGTCGATGCGCGCCGCCGGCTGGGAGGTCGTCTGGATGGGCGCCAAGAGCGGCATGGAGGCGCGCATCGTGCCGCAACGCGGCTACCGCATGGCCTGGATCCGCGCCAGGGCGCTGCGCGGCAAAGGCCTGCTCGCCAAGCTGTTCCTGCCGGCGAACCTGCTGGTCTCCTTCTGGGAGAGCGCGCGCGCGCTGTTCGGCGTACGCCCCGACGTGGTGCTCGGCATGGGCGGCTATGTCGCGTTCCCCGGCGGCATGATGGCGTCGCTGCTCAACCGCCCGCTCGCGGTGCACGAGCAGAACGCCGTGGCGGGTCTGGCCAATCGCGTGCTCGCCGCGCTCGCCGACAAAGCGATGGTCGCGTTCCCCGGTGCGCTCAAGAACGCCGAGTGGACCGGCAACCCCGTGCGCACCGAAATCGCGGCGCTGGCCGCTCCCGCCGAGCGCTTCGCCGGGCGCAGCGGGCCGCTCAAGCTCCTGGTGGTCGGCGGCAGCCTCGGCGCCCAGGCGTTGAATAAAGAGCTGCCCGAGGCGCTCGCGCTGATCCCGGCGCCGCAGCGGCCGCAGGTCGTGCACCAGTCGGGCGAAAAGCACCTCGAGGCACTGCGCGCAGGCTACGCCGCGGCCGGCGTGCAGGGCGAGCTGGTCGCGTTCATCGACGACATGGCGCGCCGGTACGCGGAGGCCGACCTCGTGATCTGCCGCGCCGGCGCCATCACCGTGGCCGAACTCGCCGCGGGCGGCGTGGCGAGCGTGCTGGTGCCCTTTCCGCACGCGGTGGACGATCACCAGACCGCCAACGCAAGGTTCCTCGCCGAGCGCGGCGCGGCGATCCTGCTGCCCCAGTCGGAAATGAGCGCCGCGCGGCTCGCCGCGCTGATCGGCTCGCTCGACCGTGCCCGGTTGCTCGACATGGCCGAAAAGGCGCGCTCGCTCGGCCGGCCAGACGCCGCAAATGTGGTCGCCGAGCGCTGCATGGCGCTGGCGGAAGGACGGCGCGCGTGAAGCACAAGGTGCGCCACATCCACTTCGTCGGCATCGGCGGCTCGGGCATGAGCGGCATCGCCGAAGTGCTGCTCAACCTCGGCTACCAGGTGAGCGGTTCGGATCTTTCGGACAACCTGGCGACGCGCCGCCTCGCGGAGCTCGGCGCGAAGATTTCCGGATCCCACGCGGCCACGAACGTGAACGGCGCCGATGCGGTCGTGGTATCCACCGCGGTCGCCGGCGACAACCCGGAAGTGATCGCCGCGCGCACCCGGCGCATACCGATCGTGCCGCGCGCATTGATGCTGGCCGAGCTGATGCGCCTCAGGCAAGGCGTCGCGATCGCCGGCACGCACGGCAAGACGACGACCACCAGCCTGGTGGCGAGCGTACTCGCCGAGGGCGGTCTCGATCCGACATTCGTGATCGGCGGCCGGCTGAACGCTGCGGGTTCGAACGCACGACTCGGCTCGGGCGAGTTCATCGTCGTCGAGGCGGACGAGTCGGACGCTTCATTCCTGCACCTGCAGCCGGTGATCGCGGTGGTGACCAACATCGACGCCGACCACATGGACACCTACCAGCACGACTTCGCGCGGCTCAAGCAGGCGTTCGTGCAGTTCCTGCAAAACCTGCCCTTCTACGGCAGCGCGGTGCTGTGTATCGACGATTCGCACGTGCGCGAGATCCTGCCGTTCGTCTCCAAGCCGGTGCTGACCTACGGCTTCGCCACCGATGCGGCGGTGCGCGCCGAGCGCGTCGAGCACGCCGGCGGTGCGATGCGTTTCCGTGCGGTGCGCGAGCAAGGCACGCCGCTCGAGGTGAAGTTGAATCTGCCTGGCCGGCACAACGTGCAGAACGCGCTCGCCGCGATCGCGGTGGCGGGTGAGCTCGGAATTCCGGATCGCGCGATCCTGAAGGCGCTCGAGGAGTTCCGCGGCGTCGGCCGGCGGTTCCAGCGCTGCGGCGAAATTCCTTTGCAGGGAGGAGGGCGCTTCACGCTGATCGACGACTACGGCCACCATCCCGCCGAAATGATGGCAACGCTCGAGGCCGCGCGCGGGGCCTTCCCGGGAAGGCGCATCGTGCTTGCCTTCCAGCCGCACCGCTACACGCGCACGCGCGACCTGTTCGAGGACTTCGTGCGCGTGCTGTCCACCGCGGATGCGCTGCTCCTCGCCGAGGTGTATCCCGCCGGCGAGGCCCCGATCGTCGCGGCCGACGGCAGGTCGCTCGCGCGTGCGGTGCGCGTGGCGGGCAAGGTCGAACCAGTCTTCGTCGAGAACATCGCGCAGATGGCGGATGCGATTCGGCGCGTGGCCCGCGACGGCGACGTGGTGGTCACCATGGGTGCGGGCTCGATCGGCGGCGTGCCGGCGCAGCTCGCGGCAACGGAAACACGAGGCGCGTGAGCGTGAACATGTCCGAAGCCAAGGCACTGCAGGGACTGCGCGGCGAGCTGAAGCTCGCCGAGCCGATGGCGCGGCACACCAGCTGGCGAACCGGTGGCGCGGCGGCGCGTGTCTACCTGCCTGCCGATCTCGAGGACCTCGCAGCCTTCCTGCGTCAGCTGCTCCCGAGCGAGCCGCTGCTGTTCGTCGGCCTGGGTTCGAACTTGCTGGTGCGCGACGGCGGCTACCGCGGCACCGTAGTGCTGATGCATGCCGCGGCGAGGCGGCCTGAGCTTTTGCTCGGGCGCGTGTACGCGGAGGCCGGTGTGGCGAGTCCGAAGGTGGCGCGCTTCGCGGCGCTCAACAATCTCGTGGGCGCGGAATTCCTGGCCGGGGTGCCTGGCAGTGTGGGCGGTGCGCTCGCGATGAACGCCGGCTGCTACGGCGGCGAGACCTGGGACATCGTGGACCGAGCGCTGACCATCGATCGGCGCGGCGAGCTGCGTAGCCGCGAAAGAGCTGAATTCGAGATCTCGTACCGTCATTGCGAGCTCAAAAAAGGAGGGCGCATCGGTGTGGACGAGTGGTTCGTCGCGGCCTACTTCAAGCTGCCCGAGGGCGACGGGGCGGCCGCGCGCGCGAAGATCAAGGATTTCCTGGCGCGGCGCATCGCCTCGCAACCCCTGTCGCTGCCCAACGCGGGCAGCGTTTTCCGCAATCCGATCGGCGACCACGCCGCGCGCCTGATCGAGGCTTGCGGTCTGAAGGGGCTCGCGCGCGGGGGGGCGCGCGTGTCGGAAAAGCACGCCAATTTCATAGTCAATCCGCAGGGCGCCGCGCGCGCCTCCGACATCGAGTGGCTGATCGACACTGTGCGCCGCACGGTGTTTGAGAAGACCGGCGTCGAGCTGCGTCCCGAAGTGCGCATCGTGGGGGACGCTTGAGCGCGCAGGATTTCGGCAAAGTCGCGGTGCTGCTGGGCGGCAGCTCGGCGGAGCGCGAGGTATCGCTCAAGAGCGGCGCCATGGTGCTGAACGCGCTGCGCTCGCGCGGCGTCGAGGCGCATGCCTTCGATCCGACCGAGCGCGGCATCGACGAGCTGACCACCGGCCGCTTCGCGCGCGCGTTCATCGCGCTGCACGGTCGCTTCGGCGAGGACGGCACGGTGCAGGGCGTGCTCGAATGGCTGCGCATTCCCTACACGGGCAGCGGCGTGCTCGGCTCCGCGCTCGCGATGGACAAGCTGCGCACCAAGCTGCTGTGGCAGGCGAGTGGCCTGCCGACGCCGCCGCACGAGCTGCTCGACGCGCACTCGGACCTGCGCCCGGTGGCCGCGCGCCTCGGCCTTCCGCTCATGGTGAAGCCGATCTCGGAGGGGTCGTCGCTCGGCATGAGCAAGGTGCGCGAAGCCGCGGGGCTCGACGAGGCTTTCGCGCTCGCGGTCAACTACGACAAAGCGGTGATGGCCGAGACGTTCATCGAGGGAACGGAGCTCACGGTCGGGATCCTGGGCGACGAGGCGCTGCCGATCATCAAGCTCGAGACCCCGCGCGATTTCTACGACTATCAGGCGAAGTACGTCGCAGACGACACGCGCTACATCATCCCCTGCGGGCTCCCACCGGCGCGCGAGCGCGAGATCCAGGCGCTTTGCCTGCAGGCGTTCCGGGTGCTCGGCTGCAGCGGCTGGGGGCGCGTGGACTTGATGCTCGATCGCTCGGGAGCACCGTACCTGCTCGAAGTGAACACCGCGCCGGGAATGACGGACCACTCGCTCGTGCCGATGGCTGCGCGCGCCGCGGGGCTGTCCTACGAGGATCTGTGCCTGCGAATCCTGGAGAGCGCGCATGTGGGATAACCCGCGCCTGCTCAACTCGGTGGCTGGCATCCTGACCGGCATCGCGCTGCTGCTGCTCGCGTTCGCCGCGGGTCAGCTCTTGCTGCGCTCGCGTCTGCTTCCGGTGCACGAGATCACGGTGCGCGGCGAGCTCTCGCACACGACCTCCGTTCAGATTGCGCAGGCGGTGCGCGGGCGTATCGGCGGCAATATCTTCGCGGTCGATCTGAGTGAGGTGCGCGATGCGCTCCAGCAGCTGCCATGGGTGCGCAGCGTGAGCGTGCGCCGCGTGTGGCCCGATCGGCTCGAAGTCCGGCTCGAGGAGTACGTGCCGTTCGCGCACTGGGGCGCCAGCGCACTGGTCGACAGCGAAGGCGACCGCATTAACGCGCGAAGCGATGCGCCGTTGCCTTTCCTTAGCGGTCCGGATGGCACCGAAGCCGAGGTCACACAGCGCTTCCGCAGCTTCGCTGCGCTGCTGGCGCCGCTCGGCAAAAAACCGGTACGTGTCGAGCTGACGCCGCGCTACGCGTGGCGTCTGTGGCTGGACGATGGTTTGCAGGTCGTGCTCGGGCGCGATACGGCCGACTACCCGGTGGCGGCGCGTCTCGCGCGCTTTGTCGCCGTGTACGCCGAGACGTTGGGGAAGTCGCCGCAGCGCTACGCCTACGTGGACCTGCGTTATCCGAACGGCTTCGCATTGCGCGAAGCCGGCTCAAAGGGCTGAGGGAAATGGCGAGGGAAAGCAAGGACCTTATTGTCGGACTGGATATCGGCACTTCGAAAGTGGTCGCGCTCGTGGCCGAGCTGCGACCGGACGGCGCGCTCGAGATCTTGGGCATGGGCGGTCACGAGTCGAAGGGATTGAAGAAGGGTGTCGTCGTCAATATCGAGGCGACCGTGAACGCGGTGCAGCGCGCGCTCGAAGAGGCCGAGCTGATGGCCGACTGCAAGATCGCGTCGGCCTTCGCGGGAATCGCCGGCAGCCACATCCGCAGCTTCAACTCGACCGGGATGGTAGCGATCAAGGATCGCGAAGTGAGTGCGCTGGACGTAGGTCGCGTGCTTGAGACCGCCAAGGCGGTGAACATTCCGACCGACCAGCAGATCCTTCACGTCCTGCGGCAGGAGTTCATCATCGACGGACAGGAGGACGTGCGCGAACCGATCGGCATGTCGGGCGTGCGTCTGGAAGTGAAGGTGCACATCGTCACGGGCGCTGTCTCCGCGGCGCAAAACATCGTCAAGTGCGTCCGGCGCTGCGGTCTCGAGGTCAACGACCTCATCCTGCAGCCGCTCGCCTCCTCGCGCGCCGTGCTCCAGGACGACGAGACCGA
The DNA here is from genome assembly GCA_050257375.1 of Sphingomonadaceae bacterium. Lineage (GTDB taxonomy): Bacteria > Pseudomonadota > Gammaproteobacteria > Burkholderiales > SG8-39 > DAHVFK01. The sequence goes on along the minus strand of JBLMWT010000083.1, from coordinate 13,055 downwards.
CCTGGGCGTGTGCCTCATCGACATCGGGGGCGGCACGACGGACATCGCGATCTTCACAAACGGTGCCATCCGTCACACCGCCGTGATCCCGATCGCTGGCGACCAGATCACGAACGATATCGCGATGGCGCTCAGGACGCCCACCGCCGAAGCCGAGAACATCAAGATTCGCCACGGTGTGGCGCTGCGCCAGCTCGCCGACCCGAACGAGACGATCGAGGTGCCGGGGATCGGCGACCGAGGACCGCGCGTCATGTCGCGTCAGACGCTCGCAGAGGTGATCGAGCCGCGTGTCGAGGAGCTCTTTTCGCTGGTGCAGCAGGTGTTGCGCGAATCGGGTTTCGAGGAGCTGCTGTCCTCCGGCCTGGTGCTGACCGGCGGCAGCGCTGTCATGCGCGGCATGGTCGAGCTGGGCGAGGAGATCTTCCACATGCCGGTGCGTCTCGGCGTGCCGCGCTACAACGGCGGACTCGCCGATGTCGTGCGCAACCCGCGTTACGCGACTGCGGTGGGCCTGTTGCTCGAGGGTGCGTCGCAGGTACAGCAGGGCCAGCTGTCGCGCCAAAACGGCTCGGTGCGCGCTGTGCTTACCCGTATGCGCGAGTGGTTCCAGCGCAATTTCTGATTCATCGCCTGAGCATCATCTAACAGCAAGGAGGAAACACATGTTCGAAATCGTAGACAGCCAAGCAGCGGGACCGATCATCAAGGTGGTCGGCGTCGGCGGCGCGGGAGGTAACGCCGTCAACCACATGATCGAACAGGGCGTCGAAGGCGTCGAGTTCATCGCCGTCAACACGGACGCTCAGGTGCTCGCACGCAACAGCGCGCGCCATCAGATCCAGCTCGGCACCAGCGGGCTGGGTGCGGGGGCCAAGCCCGACGAGGCGCGTGCCGCAGCGCTTTCCGAGCGCGAACGCCTCGAGGAATCGTTGGCCGGCGCGCACATGGTGTTCATCACCGCAGGCATGGGGGGCGGCACGGGAACCGGCGCGGCGCCCGTGATCGCGGAGGTGGCGCGCTCGCTGAACGTGCTCACCGTCGCCGTGGTGACCAAGCCCTTCGGCTTCGAGGGTACCAAGCGCATGCGCCTCGCGGAAAAGGGCATCGAGGAACTCTCGCAACACGTCGATTCGCTCATCGTTATCCTGAACGACAAGCTCGAAGAGGTGCTGGGCGAGGATGTCACGATGGACGAGGCGTTCAGGGCGGCCGATGATGTGCTGAACAACGCGGTTGCGGGAATCGCCGAGATCATCAACTGTCCCGGACTCATCAATGTCGACTTCCAGGATGTTCGAACGGTGATGTCCGAGCAGGGGATGGCGATGATGGGCTCGTCTAAGGCGAGCGGTATCGACCGCGCCCGCATTGCTGCAGAGCAGGCGATTGCCAGTCCGTTGCTCGAGGGCGTCACACTCGCCGGCGCGCGCGGCGTGCTGGTCAATATCACCGCGACTCGTGCGAGCCTCAAGCATGGCGAAGTCAAGGCCGTGATGAACACCGTGCGCACCTTCGCCGCCGAGGACGCGACCATCATCTTCGGCGCGGTCTATGACGAGGAAGTGGGCGACGACCTGCGCGTCACCGTGGTGGCGACGGGCCTCGGAGCGCCGGTGGCCGCTCGGCAGCCCAAGCCGCAGCTCGTGGTGACGCAGAAGACGGGCACGGACAACCAGCCAATCTCGCAAGGCGTCGACTACACGCAGCTGGACGCCGTTCCAGCGGTCATACGGCGCAACCGCGCGTCCACCGTAGAGGCGCTCCAGCAAAGCGGCGTCGACAAGTACGACATTCCGGCGTTCCTGCGAAAGCAGGCGGACTGACGTTCTGGTGGCCGAAGCACCCATAATCCTCCTTGCGGGTGCTTCGGCCCATCTTGCTCTGTTACAATTCACAGGCTAGTCAGTCAGTTACCGATGCTCAAGCAGCGCTCCCTGAAATCCATCGTCCGCGCCACCGGCGTCGGGCTTCACACCGGACAGAAGGTCACCATCAGCCTGCGGCCGGCGCCCATCGATACCGGCGTCGTGTTTCGCCGCGTTGACCTCGCGTCACACATCGACATTCCAGCGCGCGCCGATCTCGTAGGGGAAACGCGGCTGTCGTCGTGTCTGGTGAAAGGCGAAGCGAAGGTCTACACCGTCGAGCACCTCATGTCGGCGCTCGCGGGGCTCGGCGTAGACAATGTCTTCGTCGATCTCGACGGCCCGGAAGTGCCAATCATGGACGGCAGCGCCGCGCCTTTCGTCCTGCTGGTGCAGCAGGCCGGGTTAAAGGAGCAGCCTGCGCCCAAGCGGTTCCTGCGCGTGAAGAAGCGCGTCGAAGTCGCCGAAGGCGACAAATGGGCGCGCCTTGAGCCATATGCGGGCTTCAAGCTGTCGTTCTCGATCGTCTTCAACCACCCAGTAATCGATCGCAGTAGCCAGTCGGTGACGGTCGACTTCGCGGAAACCTCCTACCTCAAGGAGATTGCGCGCGCGCGCACCTTCGGATTCATGCACGAGGTCGAGGCGCTGCGCGAGTCGGGCCTCGCTCTCGGCGGGGGGCTCGACAACGCGGTAGTGCTCGACGAGTACCGTGTACTGAATGCCGAGGGGCTGCGCTTCGCGGACGAATTCATCCGACACAAAGTGCTGGATGCGATCGGCGACATTTACCTCCTTGGCAAGCCTCTTCTTGGCGCCTTCAGCGCGCACAAGTCGGGTCACGGTCTGAACAACCGGCTGGTGCATCGGCTGCTAGCTGATGCGTCGGCTTGGGACACGGTGAGCTTCGAGCGAAGCGAGGAAGCGCCGGCGGGCGTCGCCGGCATGGTCCAGCAGCCTGCCTGGTGACGTGCTGCTGGTCCGCCTGCTCGGACTGCTCGCTGCGATCGGTCTCGCGGTCTCGGTTCTGCTCTACATGGTCACGGGCGAGCGCAAGTACTTGCGTTTTGCGTGGCGCCTGTTCAAGTACGCGCTTTTTTTGATCCTGGTGGTACTGCTGATGCTTCTTTTCGAGCGCCTACTGGTGGCGCTTTAGCGGGCCCGCCGCTTGCGTGGTGCTCGAGAAGCGCGCCTAAGGCAGTACGCGCGGGCGAATCCAGCAGACGCGCATACAGCGCCTGCAGTTCTGCCAAGCTTGACGCGGAAAAGCGCACATTCTTTCGCGCCGCACCATCCGCCGGGCGTGATGCATTTGGTTGCACACGAATTGAAACTCCACTAACCTCTGGCCGTTCTTTTGAGAGAAACACTCCAAGACTCTCGGCTAACAGCCTGAGCTTGGAGGCGGTTGCCGGGTTTGCGGCTAACAGAATCAGCTTGCCGTCCTTAATATTGGCGGCTTGCACAAACGGTCCAAGTTCCGGCGGTAGGAACTCGCTGCAAAGTCTTGAAAGTTCGCGGATTTCGCGTGCTTTTTCGAAGACCGGCCGGATTTCGCCGTCGGCGGCCAAGATCCGGTCGATTTTGGGAAGTTGGACGAGCACAAAGGATCGCAGGGGGTAGGTTTGCAGATTATCGTCATCCCGGGCCGGCTGGCAAAGGCGAGATCGATCTCGCTGTCGGCGCCGCAACTTGGCGCCTGTATCGGGATCGCTCTCGTGACGGTCTTGGGGCTTACTGCGGCGTTGTACTGGTTGACGCTGCGCTTCTCGGCCGAGGCCCGGGTGCCGTTCATCGAGCAGGTCGTGCTTGCGGCGCAGCGCACCGAGAACGCAAAGTCGCGCGAGTTCGTCCAACAGAACCTGAACGCCATGGCTGTAAAGCTGGGTGAACTTCAGGCGCAGCTCACGCGTCTGGACGCGCTCGGCGAGCGCCTGTCGGTCCTAGGTGGGCTCAAACCGTCGGAATTCCGCGCCAGCGGGCCGCTTGGGCTCGGTGGGGCGGTCTCGACCATGCCGCCGCAGGACTTGTCGATGGGCGACCTTGAGGAGCGCCTAAGCGCGCTTTCGAAACAGATGGACACGCGTTCCGATCTGTACGGCGTGCTCGATTCGGAACTGCGTGATCTCGCGGTGCGCCGCAAGTCGATGCCGACGCTGCTCCCTGTGCACGCACCGCGCGGATCGGGCTTCGGCAAACGGATCGACCCGTTTACGGGGCAACTCGCGATGCACGACGGGATCGATTTCGAGGTTGACTCGGGAACGCCGGTAGAGGCGGCCGCTGGCGGCGTCGTCACGTTCGCAGGCCCTCATCCCCAATACGGCAATCTTGTCGAGATCGATCATGGAAATGGTCTTTCGACGCGTTATGCGCACCTGTCGAAGATTCTCGTGAAGAAGGGGGACATCGTGCTGCGCGGGCGCGAGTTGGGCCTGAGTGGCGCAACCGGGCGCGCGACCGGACCGCACCTGCACTTCGAGGTGCGCTACAAGGGCATCGCAGTCAATCCTGACCGCTTCTTGGCGTCGAAAGATCCCACTCTGCCGGGCTCCAAGCAGCAGCGGCAGACCGCAGCTCTGGCACGCGACTGAGCGCGCGCCGGGCCGCTCCGGCGGCCGTGATAAACTTTTAATTTCCGCTGGACCTCGGCGGGGCCGTCCCCGGCCCTTGCGGCTTCCCGTCCGCGTTACCTGCGGTTCGGGCCGCATCCTTCATCATGGCGAACGTACTTACCAAGATATTCGGCAGCCGCAATGAACGGCTGCTCAAGCAGTATTCCCGCACCGTCACGCGCATCAACGCTCTCGAGCAGGAAATCTCGAAGCTAGACGATGGCGCACTGCGCGCGAAGACCGATGAGTTTCGCCGGCGCGTCGCCGACAAAGTTGCCGCGGCTGCGCAAGACGCGAAGACCGAGGCGGAGACCGCAGCCCTAGAGGAACTCCTGCCCGAGGCGTTCGCGGTCGTCCGTGAAGCCGGCAAGCGCACGCTGCGCATGCGGCACTTCGACGTTCAGCTGCTGGGCGGAATGGTGCTGCACTACGGCAAGATTTCCGAGATGCGCACCGGCGAGGGCAAGACGCTGGTGGCGACCCTGCCGGCGTATTTGAACGCACTCGCGGGCAAGGGCGTGCACATCGTGACCGTGAACGACTACCTCGCACAGCGCGATGCGGCGTGGATGGGCAAGCTGTACGGCTTTCTCGGCCTCTCGGTCGGTGTGAACATTCCGCAGATGGAGCCCGAGGCCAAGCGCGCCGCTTACCGGGCCGATATCACCTACGGCACGAACAACGAGTTTGGATTCGACTACCTGCGCGACAACATGGCGATGCACCTCGAGGAGCGTTTTCAGAGGGGGCTGTACTACGCCATCGTCGACGAGGTCGACTCGATTCTTATCGACGAAGCGCGCACGCCGCTCATCATTTCGGGGCAGGCGGAGGACCGCACCGAGCTCTATTCCCGTATGAACGAGGTGGCGCCGCTTCTAACGCCGCAGAAGGAAGAGAATGGCGCGGGCGACTTCTGGGTGGATCAGAAGAATCACCAGATCCTGCTATCGGAGGCGGGTCACGCCAAGGCGGAGGAGATCCTCGTGCGCGTGAGCCTGCTCCCGCAGGGCGCGAGCCTGTACGAGCCGGCATATATCAACCTGGTGCACCACCTCTACGCGGCGCTGCGCGCGCATCATCTGTTTCATCGCGACCAGCACTACGTCGTGCAGAACGGCGAGGTCATCATCGTCGACGAGTTCACGGGCCGCCTGATGGTGGGGCGGCGCTGGTCCGATGGCCTTCACCAGGCGGTCGAGGCCAAGGAGAAGGTCTCGATACAGAACGAGAACCAGACGCTCGCGTCGATAACGTTCCAGAACTACTTCCGGTTGTACAAGAAGCTGGCGGGCATGACCGGAACTGCGGACACGGAGGCATTCGAATTCCAGGAAATCTACGGTCTCGAGACCGTGGTCGTGCCTACGCACAAGCCGATGGTCCGCGCCGACAAACTCGATCTGGTCTACCGCACGGCCAAGGAGAAGTACCACGCGATCATCGACGACATCAGAGACTGTTACCAGCGCGGGCAACCCGTGCTGGTCGGTACCACTTCGATCGAGAACTCCGAGCTGCTGTCCTCGCTGCTCGAGAAGGACAAGCTGTCGCACCAAGTCCTGAATGCGAAGCAACACGCCCGCGAGGCGGAGATCGTGGCGCAGGCGGGTCGACCGAAGATGGTCACCATTGCGACCAATATGGCGGGCCGCGGTACCGACATCGTGCTCGGAGGCAATGTCGAGAAGCAGTGCGAACTGATCGAGGCGGATCCCTCCATCGCTCCCGAAGAGAAGCTGGCGCGTGTCGAAAAGCTGCGCGCGGAGTGGCAGCAGGTGCACGACAGCGTGATCGCTGCGGGCGGCCTGCACATCATCGGGACCGAGCGCCACGAGTCGCGCCGCATCGACAACCAGCTGCGTGGCCGTTCGGGCCGTCAGGGCGACCCCGGATCGTCGCGCTTTTACCTGTCACTCGAAGATCCGCTGCTCAAGATCTTCGCCGGCGAGCGCATCAATCGCATCATGGTGATGCTCAAGATGCCGGAGGGCGAGGCGATCGAGCACTCAATGGTGACGCGTTCGATCGAATCGGCGCAGACCAAGGTCGAAGCGCGCAATTTCGACATCCGCAAGCAGCTGCTCGAATACGACGACGTCGCCAATGAGCAGCGTAAGACGATCTACGCACTGCGCAACGAGCTTCTTGAATCGCAGGGCGTCTCGGAGCGCATCGATGAGCTACGCAGCGGCGTGCTGCAGGACATGTTCCGCACCTACGTTCCCGAGGAGAGCGTCGAGGAGCAATGGGATATTCCCGGCCTCGAGAACGCTCTGAAGTCCGAACTCGGCCTGGAGCTGCCGGTCAAATCCTGGCTGGAGCAGGATCCCGATCTGCACGAGGAGACTCTGCTCGAGCGCATCGTCGAGAAAGCCCGCGAGGCGTACCTCACCAAGATTCCTCAGGGCGCGGAAACCTCTTTTCACCAGTACGAGCGCTATGTGATGCTGCAGATCCTCGATGCTCATTGGCGCGAGCATCTCGCAGCGCTCGATCACCTTCGGCAAGGCATCCATCTGCGCGGTTACGCGCAGAAAAACCCCAAGCAGGAATACAAGCGCGAGGCCTTCGAGCTGTTCGGCGCCATGCTCGAGTCGGTCAAGCTGGAGGTCACGAAGACCCTGTGCAGCGTGGAGATTCGGACCAGCGAGGCGCTGGAGCAGGTTGACGACGCGCCGCACGTCGAGAACGTGCGGATGCAGCACGCGGCTTTCCCCGGCAGCGCCGAGGAGGCCGTCTCCGCTGCGGACGAAGAGATCGCCACGGCGGTGGCCAAGAAACTCCAGCCGGTCGTTCGTCCGACGCAGAAGGTGGGGCGCAACGATCCCTGCCCCTGCGGGTCGGGCAAAAAGTACAAGCACTGTCACGGCAAGCTGGCCTGAAGCCCATGGCCGTGAACCTGGCGCCGCCTGTTCCTGCGTCGCTGCATCCCGTTGCAGGCGTCGAGCTGGGCGTAGCGATGGCCGGCATCCGAAAGCCGGGCAGACGCGACCTGCTGGTGATGCGACTGTCCGCGGGTTCTGCTGCGTCCGGAGTCTTCACGCGTAATCGCTTCTGTGCAGCGCCCGTGATCCTCGCCAAGCGGCACCTCGCCGCGGCGCAGGAGGTGCGCGCGCTTGTGGTCAACACGGGCAACGCGAACGCCGGCACGGGCAGCGACGGGCTCGAGCGCGCTCTGGCAGTGTGCAGGGACGCTTCGCGCTCGCTCGGCTGCGCCGTGGAGCAGGTGCTGCCATTTTCCACCGGCGTCATCATGGAGCCGCTTCCCGTCGAGCGTGTCTTGGCGGGCATCCCTGCGGCGCTCGCGGACCTGCGCGAGGACAATTGGCATGCAGCAGCCCAGGCGATCATGACAACCGATACCATGCCGAAGGCGATCTCGCGCCGCCTACGGCTTGGCGGAGGCGAAGTGACGATCACCGGGATCGCGAAGGGCGCAGGAATGATCCGCCCCGATATGGCGACCATGCTCGCGTTCGTCGCCACCGATGCGAAGGTCGGGCAGGGCGATCTCGACGCAATGGTCGGGCGCGTGGCCGAGCGGTCGTTCAATTGCATCACGGTCGACGGCGATACTTCCACGAATGACGCGTTCATGTTGATCGCGAGCGGCGCGTCCGGCGTGACGGCAAGCTCGGTCGCCGAGCTCGAGGCGCTAGGCAAAGCGATCGAAGAGGTCGCATCGCTGCTCGCGCAGGCGATCGTGCGCGACGGTGAAGGCGCGACGAAATTCGTCACGATCCGCGTCGAGGGTGGGCGTTCGCAGGAAGAATGTCGCCGCGCGGGCTACGCCATTGCGCACTCGCCGCTCGTCAAGACGGCATTCTTCGCTTCGGACCCGAACCTTGGCCGCATTCTCGCCGCGATTGGCAATGCGGGGATCGACGATCTGGACGTATCGCGGGTGGAGCTCTACTTGGACGACGTGCTCGTGGCGACCAACGGTGGACGACATCCGGCGTATCGCGAGGAGCAGGGAGCCGCGGTGCTCGCCAAGCCCGAATTCACGGTGCGCGTGCGCCTAGACCGCGGCCGAGCGGAGACGACGCTGTGGACCTGTGATCTTTCGTTCGAATATGTGAAGATCAACGCGGAGTACCGTACCTAAATGTCACGCATGACGGACCAGGCCGACAAGCTGATCGCGCGCGCAGAGGCGCTGGTGGTGAAGCTCGAGGCGCTGCTTCCTGCGCCGCCACCTGCGGTCGACTGGGGCGGGAGCGTCGCATTTCGCTGGCGTAAGAGCGCCGCGCTGAACGCGCGCGGCTGGCTCCAGCCCGTCGGTCACGTACACCGCATCAGGCTTTCGGACCTGCAGGGCATCGACGCGCAAATCGCTCGAGTGGAGCAGAACACTCGCCAATTCCTCCAGGGCAGGCCTGCCAACAACGTACTTCTCACCGGCGCGCGTGGCACGGGCAAGTCCTCGATCGTCAAGGGGCTGCTCAATGAGTACAGCGATAAGGGTCTGCGCCTGATCGAGGTCGAGAAGCGCGACCTGATGGACCTGCCCGCGATCACCGATCTGGTAGCGGGTCGCAAGGAGCGATTCCTGCTCTTTTGTGACGACCTATCGTTTGAGGCGGCAGACCCGGGATACATCGCTCTCAAGGTGGCGCTCGACGGGTCGATCTCGACGGCGTCCGAGAACCTGCTGATCTACGCCACGTCCAATCGCCGCCACCTCATGCCGGAATACATGCAGGAGAACCTCGAGACACGGTACATCGGCGACGAGATTCATCCCGGCGAGACGGTGGAAGAGAAGATCTCGCTGTCCGAGAGGTTCGGGCTATGGGTGTCGTTCTATCCCTTCGACCAGGACGAGTATCTGTACATCGTGAACCACTGGCTGAAGACTTTCGGCTGCTCGGCGAAGGATGTCGACGCGGCGCGCGACGAGGCTTTGCAGTGGGCATTGCTGCGCGGCTCGCGTAGCGGCCGCGTGGCCTACCAGTTCGCGAGGGATTGGGCCGGCAAACACGCTGCGGGCGGCACGCGCAAGAGGCGCTAGTCGCGGTGCTCGAAGTCGCCGCGGCAGTCCTGCAGCGAGACGACGGCAGCTTTTTGCTCGCACGGCGTCCTGAGGGGAAGGTATACGCGGGCTACTGGGAGTTTCCGGGAGGAAAGATCGAGACGGGCGAGGCCGCCGAGACGGCGCTTGCGCGCGAGCTGTACGAAGAGCTCGGCATCGGAATGCCGCGTATGTATCCCTGGATTACGCGCGTCTTCGCTTACCCGCACGCAACGGTGAGACTCAACTTCTTCCGCGTGCTCGGCTGGACGGGAGAGCCTCACGCGCGCGAGCGCCAGCAGATCCACTGGCAGCGGCTCGACGGACCGATCCCCGAGCCGATGCTCCCTGCCAATGCGCCGGTGCTCGCGGCGCTGGCGCTGCCGTACGAATATGCGGTGACCGACGCGCATGCACTCGGCGGCAATGCCATGCTGGCTGCGCTCGAACGCAGGCTCGCAGGCGGGCTGCGCTTGATTCAAGTGCGCGACAAGGACATGGCACCGGACGATCGCATGCGGTTCGCGCGCGGTGCACTCGCGCTCGCGCGGCGGTACGGCGCGCGCCTGCTGGTCAACTCCGATCTATCGCTCGCACGTGAATTGGGCGCCGACGGCGTGCACTTCAGCGCTCGCCAGATGATGTCGCTCGCAAACCGTCCGCGCGACATCATGGCCGCGGCTTCCTGCCACGATGTCCGGGAGCTCGCCCGCGCGATGACGCTCGGGCTTGACTTCGCGGTGCTCGGACCGGTTAAACCCACCGCCTCGCATCCGCTGGCGGTGCCGATGGGCTGGAGGCGCTTTGCCGAGCTCGCGCGCGGAGCCAGCTTGCCTGTCTACGCCATCGGCGGTCTGCGGCTCGCGGACCTCGAGGATGCATGGCGCGCGGGCGCGCACGGCGTGGCCATGCTCTCGGGCAGCTGGCACTGACTAGTCTGAGGCCGAGTCGTCCGTGCCTTGGGGCGGCGAGGGCTCCGCGATGCGATAGTCCTCGGCCGCCCAGCTGCCCAGGTCGACGAGCTTGCAGCGCTCGCTGCAAAAAGGGCGCCACTTGTTTTCCGGACCCAGCGCGGCCGGTCTGCCGCACTGTGGGCAGGGCACCGTGCGCGATGCGGGTCCTAAAGGTTGCAGAAGGTCAGCTCGAATGGCACGTCCCAATCCGCCGTCTTCGATCGCGAATCGTCGCGATCCTGCGCGAGAAAGCGGATGTTGAGGACGTACTTGTTGGCGCTCATTTCGGGAACGCAGGCGCTCGCCGTATCGAGTCTCACGCGCAGCATTTGAGCGCTCTTGCCTCCCAGCATCTGCTGGAACATCCCGCCCGCGGCGACCACGTTCTGCGGCTTGCCGGACTCGCGCAGGATGCGCAGGATGATGGCCGAACCATCGCGAAGCGGATACAGGGGGCTCGTCCAGGCAGCGAGCTGCCCGATGCGTTCGTCAGACGGGCGGTGGAGCCAATAGTGATAGGAGGGAAGATCGAACTCGCAGGCGCCCCCGGGAATACCGGTGCGCTGCTTGATCGCCATCAGCCACTCGTTCTCGCGCAGGTATTGCCCTATCCTGCCGGTCATGGCGAACAGCGCGCCGGACGCTTGCTCGATGTCGCGCAACACGCCGCTCAGCGCATCCTCCGAAATTTCCGGATTGTTGCGAAATGACAGCAGCACCTGCTTCTGGCGCTCGAGCTCCTGCAGGAGATCCGATTTCAGGTCTGCGCGGCTCGCGACCTCGAGGATCTCAAACAGCGTCAGCAGCGCGACGTGGTGGTCGTGCGGCTCGGTGCGGGCAATGAAGTGCCGCGACCGTTCGAACAGATCCTCGAGACGCAGCAGCGTCCGAATGCGTTCGTTGAGCGGGTACTCGTAAGTGATCACGAATTCGCGCGGCGCGCCGCTAGCCGCCGGGTTTATCTTGAATTTTGAATCAATTGCATGTCCATGACAACTTCGCTTCGATGCGACAGCCTGCGCGGCGTGTCAGCCGGACATGGCGAGGTAGCGGCGATGCAGCTCTTGTACTTGCCGGCACAGGTCTTCGCGCGAGCCGCTGTTATCAATGACGTCGTCGGCCGCCGCAAGCCGTTGCGCTCGCGGAATCTGAGCCGCGATGATGCGGCGCACCTCCTCCTCGGACAGGCCGCTGCGCGCGCTTACGCGCGAGAACTGAGCCTGCTCGGGACAATCCACGACTAACACTCGGTCGACGCGGCCGCGATAATCGCTCGACTCAACGAGCAGGGGCACCACGTGCACGACGTAGGGTCCTGTCGCGCTGGTGATGCGACGCTTTGATTCCTCACGGATCATCGGGTGCAGCAGCCCTTCGAGCCGCTTTCTGGCCGCGGGATCGCCAAACACCAGCTCGCGCACCCGGCGGCGGTCCATTGCGCCGCTCGGGTCGATGAAGGCGTCGCCGAAGAGCAGCCTGATACCCTCGATCGCCGCTCCGCCCGGCGCGGTGAGCTCGTGCGCGATCGCGTCGGTGTCGACGACGGTCGCGCCAAGGCGGGCGAATTCCTCGGCTGCGGCGCTCTTGCCGCTGCCGATGCCGCCCGTCAGACCGACCACGAAGGTCACAACCGGTGCAGGTACCAGCGCAGGATCGGCTCGCCCCAGAACAGAGCGACGACACCGGCGACCGCCAGGTAGGGGCCGAAATGAAAGCGGAAGCTCGAATCCCAGCCTCGCCGACTGGCAAGCATCTGCAGTACGCCGAAGAACAGGCCTACCACCGACGAGAGCAGGATGACCAGTGGAAGCATCTTCCAGCCGACAAATGCGCCGACCGCCGCGAGCATCTTGAAGTCGCCGTAACCCATGCCTTCTTTGCGGAACAGCAGCTTGTAACCCTGGTAGATCAGCCAGAGCGACAGATAGCCCGCCGCGGCGCCGATCACTGCATCCGCGAGCGGCACATAGGTGCCGCCTATATTGAGCAACAATCCCGCCCACATGAGCGGCAGCGTAAGGCTGTCGGGCAGAAAGCCTGTCTCCTGATCGATGACCGCGAGTGCGATGGTGCACCAGGTGAAAAGCGCGGCACCGAGCGCGGCGAGCGAAAAGCCGAAGCGCCATGCGGCATAGCTGCCGCCGACCCCAGCGAGCAGCTCGACGAACGGATACTTGGCGCTGATCCGAGCGCCGCAGGCCGAGCACTTGCCGCGCAGCGCCAGGTAGCTTACAAGGGGGATGTTCTCCAGCGCCGTGATGCCGTGGCCGCAGGCGGGGCAGCGCGAGCGCGGCACAACGAGGTTGAGCCTCGCCTCGGGCGTCGCCAGATGCGCGATTTCGTCGCGTACCTGCGCAGCAAGCCGGCCCGCGCGCTCGCGGTCCCGGGTCTCTTTCGACTCCTCGAGCGCGCCGGGTATTCCCGACACCCATTCGCGGTCCATCATGCGCGGAAGGCGATGGATCACCACGTTCAGGAAGCTGCCTACGCACAGGCTGAGTACGAATGCCGACGGTATCAACACTTCCGGCATTCGCAGGGCATCGAGTAGATTCATGGGCTTGGCGGGAACAAAAAAGCCGCGGGTAGACTGCCCCGCGGC
>JBLMWT010000082.1:0-5793 GCA_050257375.1 Sphingomonadaceae bacterium | reverse complement strand
AAGTCGGGCGTGCACACCGCCCCGTAGGCCTTGGCGACCGCCTGGGTCTCGTCGTACACGTAGGGAAAGGGGAAGCCGTGGCGCTGCGCGACCGCCTGCATGTTGGCGAACGAGTCCTCGGGATAGTCGGCCGGGTCGTTGCTCATGATCGCGATCGAGCCCACGCCGTGCCCGCGCAGCTCGGCCATGTCGCGGACGATCTTGTCGATCACCGCCTTCACGTAGGGGCAGTGGTTGCAGATGAACATCACCAGCAGCCCGTTAGGGCCGCGCGCCGAGGCGAGCGTATGACGCTTGCCGTCCACGCCCGGCAGGTCGAACTCGACGGCCTTCCAACCGAAGTCGCACACGGAGGTCTCGGTGCTCACCATGCGAAAATCCTAGCATGAACGCAGGATTCAACCGTGCGCCGCGCCTGTTCGTCGACGGGCCGCTGCGCGCGGGCACGCTTATCGAGCTGCCCGAGCGCGCCGCACACCACGCGCTGCGCGTCCTGAGGCTGCGCGAGAGCGATCCGGTCACGCTGTTCGACGGCCGCGGCGGGGAATGGGAGGCGACACTCGCCGGCGGCGCGACCGCAGCCGTGGGCGAGTGGCGCGATGTCGAGCGGGAGGCGCGGCTGCGCGTCACGCTGGTGCAGGGCGTGTCGGCGGGCGAGCGCATGGATCTCACGGTGCAGAAGACGACCGAGCTCGGGGTCGCGGCGATCCAGCCGGTGCTCGCGCGCAAGTCGGTGGTGCGCATCGCCGGCGCGCGTGCGGACGCGCGCGCCGAGCACTGGCGCCGCGTGGCGATCGCCGCCTGCGAGCAGTGCGGGCGCAACCGCGTTCCCGAGGTGCTCGCCCCCGTGCCGCTCGCCGAGTACTGCCGCAGTCCCTCGGGCGCGCTGCGCCTGCTGCTCGCCCCAGACGGCCAGACGACCCTGAGCGCTGCGGCGGCGCGCGGCCCGGGCCCGATCACGCTCGCCGTCGGGCCGGAATCGGGCTTCGACCCCGCCGAGGAGGCATCGCTCGCGCATGCCGGCTTCCTCCTCGTACGGCTCGGCGCGCGGGTGCTGCGCACCGAAACTGCCGCGCCGGCGGCGCTGGCGGCACTTGCCGCGCTCGCCGGAGAGTTCTAGCGGCGCTCTGGCATAGAATTTCGAAAAACCGCAAGAACCCAGGGACCGCATGTCGACGCCGCTCAACCCCGAAGCCTTCGTTCGTTGGTTTCGCCAGGCCGCACCCTACGTGCATGCCTTCCGCGGACGCACCTTCGTCATCGCCTTCGGCGGCGAGCTGCTCGCCGAGCGCGCGCGCTTCGCGCAGTTCGTGCACGACGTCAACCTGCTCGCCGCGCTCGGCATCCGCCTGGTGCTGGTGCACGGCGCGCGCCCGCAGATCGAAGCCGAGCTCAAGGCGAAGGGCCAGCGCTCGCGCTACGCGAAGGGCTTGCGCGTCACCGACGAGGCCGCGCTGGTCGCGGTCAAGCACGCCGCGGGAGTGATGCGCGTCGAGATGGAGGCGCTGCTGTCCCAGGGCCTGCCCAACTCGCCGATGGCGGGCGCGCGCATCCGCGCCGCGTCGGGCAACTTCATCATCGCGCGGCCGATTGGCGTGCTGGACGGCGTGGACTTCCAGTTCACTGGCGCGGTGCGCAAGGTCGACGCCCCGGCCATCGCGCACCGCCTGGAAGACGGCGACCTGGTGCTGGTGCCGAATATCGGCTATTCGCCGACCGGCGAGGTGTTCAACCTCGCCTGGGAAGACGTCGCCGAGAGCGTCGCCGTCGCGCTCAAGGCCGACAAGCTGCTCATCTTCACCGACCGCTTGCCGGCCGACCGCAAGGGCGAGGTGCTCGCCGAGCTCACCGCGCGCGAGGCGCAGGCGTTCCTCAAGAAGGGCGATCTCGGTAGTCCCGCGGGACGAGCGCTCGAGCATGCCCTGCGGGCGCTGGCCGGCGGCGTCGGGCGCGCGCATCTGGTCGCGCGGCGCACCCCGGGAGCGGTGCTGCTCGAGCTGTTTACGCACTCCGGCGTCGGCACCATGATCACCGCGGACCCGGTACAGCAGCTGCGCCCCGCGCGCCTGGAGGACGTCGGCTCGATCATCGCGTTGATCGAGCCGCTCGAAGCCGACGGCACACTCGTCAAGCGCAACCGCGAGCTGCTCGAGCGAGAGATCGGCAATTTCCAGGTGATCGAGCACGACGGCGTGCTGCTCGGCTGCGCGGCGCTATATCCCTACCCGGACGCGAAGAGCGCGGAGTTCGCCTGCCTGGCGGTGGCGCCCGAGTGCCGCGACGCGGGCTTCGGCGAGCTGCTGCTGCAGGCCTGCGAGGAGCGCGCCAAGGCGCTGCGCATCCGCAAGCTGTTCGCGCTCACCACGCGCGCGGCGCACTGGTTCCTGGACCAGGGATTCGTCGCCGCGGAGGTGACGGCGCTGCCCAGCGAGCGCCGCGCGCTCTACAACTGGAAGCGCGGCTCGAAGGTGTTCGTGAAGCGAATATAATCGCCGCTCGGCAAACGGACGGAGTTCCCATGGCAAGAATGGTCAAATGCGTCAAGCTCGGCCGCGAAGCCGAAGGGCTGGACTTTCCGCCCTACCCCGGCGAGCTGGGCAAGCGCATCTACGAGAACGTCTCCAAGGAAGCTTGGCAGCAGTGGCTGCGCCACCAGACGATGCTGGTGAACGAGAACCGGCTGAACCTGGCGGATCCGCGGGCGCGCAAGTACCTCGCCGAGCAGATGGAGAAGCACTTCTTCGGGGAAGGCGCCGACGTCGCGTCGGGCTACGTGCCGCCGCCCAAGTAGGCTAGCGCGGCGACTCCAGGATTTCCTTTTCCACCTCGTCGATGGAAACGTGCCGCACGTCGCGGCCCTTGACCATGTAGACGACGTACTCGGCCATGTTCTTGGAGTGGTCGCCGATGCGCTCGATCGCCTTGGCGATGAACAGGATCTCCAGGGACCGGGTAATGGTGCGCGGATCCTCCATCATGAAGGTGATCAGCTGGCGCATGATGGCGCGGAACTCGTCGTCCACCGCCTCGTCCTGCTTGACCACCCGCATCGCCTCGCCAATGTCGAGCCGCGCGAAGGCGTCGAGCGACTGACGCAGCATCGCGAGCGCACGGTCGGCGACATGCGCCAGGTCCATGCGCGGCATGTACTGCCGCCCGGCGCCGTGGATGAGCTTGGCCATGCGCGCGATCTTCTCGGCCTCGTCGCCGATGCGCTCGAGATCCGTGATCGTCTTGATGACCGTGATCAGCAGTCGCAGGTCGCCGGCCGCCGGCTGGCGTCGCGCGATGATGTGGCTGCAGGACTCGTCCAGCTCCACCTCGAGCGCATTGACGCGGTGATCGTCCTCGATGACCTTGTCGATCTCAGCCATGTCGCCGGAACGCAGCGCGTCCATCGCGCGCACGATCTGCTCTTCGACCAGGCCGCCCATGTGCAGCACGCGCGAGCGCACGCTTTCCAGCTCGGCGTCGAATTGTTTCGAGGTATGTTCGGCCATTTAATCGATTTGCCAGCGGCCACAGCAGCTTAGCACAAGCCGCATGACAATCGTGTGACCCGCGTTACAGGGCTTTTGCCTGCAGCGTGCGCACGCCCTCGGGCGCCCCGAGGAGCAGCAGATCGGCCGGTCGCCGGGCGAAGATGCCGTTCGTGACCACGCCGGCGATGTTGTTCAGCTCGGCCTCGAGCGCCGGCGGATCGAGGATCTCGAGCCCATAGCAGTCGATGATCAGGTTGCCGTTGTCGGTGCGGGTGTTCTCGCGCAGCTCGGGCTTGCCACCCAGAGCGAGCAGCCGCCGGCCGACGTAGCTGCGCGCCATCGGGATGACCTCCACCGGCAGCGGAAACTTCCCCAGCACGGACACCCATTTCGAGGCGTCGCACATGCACACGAAGCGCTTCGCCACCGCGGCGATGATCTTCTCGCGCGTGAGCGCGCCGCCGCCCCCCTTGATCATGTACAGGTGCTCGTTCACCTCGTCAGCGCCGTCAAAGTAAACCGGCAGCTCGTTCACGCTGTTCAGATCGAACACGCGGATGCCGTGGCGCTTCAGGCGCTCGGCGCTCGCCTCCGAAGCCGCCACCGCGCCGTCGATGCGCCCCTTGATCCCGGCGAGCGCGTCGATGAAGAGGTTGACCGTCGAGCCCGAGCCCACGCCGACCACCGCGTCGTCTACGACGTACTTGAGCGCTTCCCGCGCCACCGCCTGCTTCAGCTCGTCCTGGGTCATCCGTCCTCAGCCTAACATGCCCTGATTCACTTGAGCTCATTCGCAAGGTCTATGAGGTCGATGCGCTCCTCTGCACGAAATGCGGCACGCAGATGCGCGTGATCGCGCTGATCGAAGACCCGGCCGTGATCGAGCACATACTCTCCTGGCTGGGCCTTTGGGAGCCGCCCCGCGCGAGTGGTCCGTCTCCTCCTGCGGAGCGGCCGAGCCCACCGCTCGCCTACCATTCTGTACCCGACATCGCCTGAGCCCACCCCAAGCGGCGCTCGCAGTCCTCGCTGTTCCTCAACTTGCCCGAATGCGCCAAAGGGGCGCAGCATTTGCCATAACGCCGTTTTGCACGAACACCTCGCGCCCGTGCGTATGACCCATAGTGGCAGAGACCTTCCTCAGCTACCCCAAAGAGCCCGCAGTCGATCGCGTGGCGCGGCGAGGGCGAGACGGAAATTCCTATCCCTCATGATGGACTATGTCCCAAATAGCGCCAATTACGATAGCCTATAAATACGGTTGGTGGGCGGTGCGGTTTGCGGACCGCGGATGGGCGGGGTCGCCACCGCGGGGCGGTACACCGGTGGATTACGAGGTGCGCGCGCCGACGCTACATTAGTAGTCGCCTTTTCAACTCTTTGACGGGGGATCTGAAATGGCAGAAAGGCCAGTGGTGTCGATCGTCGCACCATTTTTCAATGAAGGCGAAGTAGTGGCGGCGTTTTATGAGCGCGTCACACAAGTCGTAAACGCTCTTCCCGACATAGATTTCGAGTTTGTTTGCGTGAACGACGGCAGCCGGGACGATACGCTCGATAGGCTCGCTCAGCTTGCCGCCACCGATTCGAGAGTTCGAGTCATCGAGCTATCAAGGAAGTTCGGCAAAGAAGCAGCGCTGACGGCAGGACTCGACGAAGCGCGGGGCGATGCGGTCATCCCCATCGACGCTGATCTACAGGATCCGCCAGAGCTGATCCCGACCTTAATCGCGCGGTGGAGGGAAGGTTACGAAGTGGTATTGGCAAAACGTTCCGACCGGGACTCGGATGGCTATCTCAAGCGCAAAACGGCAGAACTTTTTTACCGCATGCACAACAGGATTTCAGAGATCACTGTCCCGGAGAACGTAGGAGATTTCCGGCTGGTTGATCGGGTCGTGGTGAATGCGCTGCGCGCATTGCCGGAGCGGCAGCGATTCATGAAAGGGCTCTTTGCGTGGGTCGGCTTCAAGACAATCACCGTCGAATATGCGCGCGCGCCCCGCGTCGCGGGAAACACCAAGTTCTCCGGATGGAGGCTGTGGAATTTTGCATTGGAGGGGATAACAAGTTTTAGCACTATCCCGCTCAGGTTGTGGACCTACGTTGGTACCTCGATCGCGCTAATAGGTTTTCTGTTCATCTTGCGCATTATTGTACGGGTGCTCATATTCGGAATTGAGCTACCTGGCTATGCATCGCTATTTACTGCGATCTTGTTCCTGGGGGGTATTCAGCTAGTCGGCATTGGTGTTGTCGGAGAGTACATTGGGCGAATGTACATGGAGTCTAAGCAAAGGCCCATATATGT
>JBLMWT010000081.1:0-5028 GCA_050257375.1 Sphingomonadaceae bacterium | reverse complement strand
CAAGCGCGCCTCGCGCCCCCGGGCGACGGCGGGCTCGCGCTCGGCCAGGCTTGGGTCGCGATGAACGCAGGAGCCGCCTAGCCATGTGCCTCGCGATCCCCGCGCGCGTGGTCGAGCTGCTGCCGGGCGAGACGGCGCGCGTCGAGGTGGGGGGCGTGAGGAAGGACTGCTCGCTCGTGCTGGTCGACGGCGTCGCCGTGGGCGACTACGTCGTGCTGCACGTCGGCTACGCGATCCAGCGCCTGGACGCGGCGGAGGCCGAGCGCACGCTCGCGCTGTTCGCCGAAGCGGGGCTCGCCGCGTGAAGTACATCGACGAATTCCGCGACGGCGCGACCGCGCGCAGGCTGGCGCAGGCGATCGCGCGCGAGGTCGATCCGGGACGGCGCTACCACATCATGGAGTTCTGCGGCGGGCACACGCACGCGATCGCGCGCTACGGCATCGCGGACCTCCTGCCCGCGAACGTGCGCCTGATCCACGGCCCCGGTTGCCCGGTGTGCGTGCTGCCGGTCGGGCGCATCGACGCGGCGATCGCGCTCGCGCTCGAGCATCGCGCGATCCTGTGCACTTACGGCGACACGATGCGCGTGCCGGCTTCGGAGCGGCTCTCGCTCATGAAGGCGAAGGCGCGCGGCGCCGACATCCGCATGATCTACGCGGCGAGCGACTGCCTCAGGATCGCCGCCGAGAATCCGGGCCGCGAGGTGGTGTTCTTCGCCATCGGCTTCGAGACCACGACCCCGCCGACCGCGGTCGTGATCCTCGAGGCCGAGCGCGCGAACACGCCGAACTTCTCGGTGTTCTGCAACCACGTGCTGACGCCCTCGGCGATCAACCACATCCTCGAGTCGCCCGAGGTGAGGCGCTACGGTACCGTGCCGCTCGATGCCTTCATCGGCCCGGCGCACGTCTCGACCATCATCGGCAGCCAGCCCTACGAGTTCTTCGCCGAGGAATACGAGAAGCCGGTGGTAATCGCCGGCTTCGAGCCGCTCGACGTGCTGCAGGCGGTGCTCATGATCGTGCGGCAGCTGAACGAGGGGCGCGCCGAGGTGGAGAACGAGTTCACGCGTGCGGTGACGCGCGAGGGCAACGCCAAGGCGAAGCGCCTGGTGGCCGAGGTGTTCGAGCTGCGCCGGTCGTTCGAATGGCGCGGGCTGGGCGAGGTGCCCTACAGCGCATTGCGGATCAAGGAGCGCTACCGCAAGTTCGACGCCGAGGCGCGCTTCGCGCTCGCCGCGCGCTCGGTGCCGGACCACAAGGCCTGCGAGTGCGGTGCAATCCTGCGCGGCGTGAAGCGCCCCGAGAACTGCAAGCTGTTCGCGACCGCCTGCACACCGGAGAACCCGATGGGCTCTTGCATGGTGTCGAGCGAGGGCGCCTGCGCGGCGCACTACACCTACGGCCGCTTCCGGAGCCGGGCGGCATGAGTAAGCTCGACTTCAAGCGCGGGCGCATCGACATGACGCACGGCGCGGGCGGGCGCGCGGCGGCGCAGCTGGTCGCCGAGCTGTTTCGCGCGCAGTTCGACAACGAATGGCTCGCGGCGGCGAACGACGGCGCCTGCTTCGCCGTGCCGGCGGGCCGCATGGTGATGGCGACCGACAGCCACGTGGTCTCGCCGCTCTTCTTCCCGGGAGGCGATATCGGCAGCCTCGCCGTGCACGGCACGATCAACGACGTGGCGATGATGGGCGCGCGGCCGCTTCATCTCGCCGCGGGCTTCATCATCGAGGAAGGCTTCCCGCTCGCCGACCTGAAGCGCGTCGTCGAGTCGATGGCGCGCGCGGCGCGCGAGGCGGGCGTCGCGATCGTCACCGGCGACACCAAGGTGGTCGAGCAGGGCAGCGGCGACGGCGTGTTCATCACCACCACGGGAGTGGGCGTGGTGCCGCCAGGGGTGGGACCGTCGGCCGAGCGCGCGCGGCCGGGCGACAAGGTCATCGTCTCGGGCACGATCGGCGACCACGGCGTGGCGATCATGTCGCAGCGCGAGAACCTCGGCTTTGAGACGGCGATCGAGTCGGACAGCGCGGCGCTGCACGGCCTCGTGGAAACGATGCTCGCCGCGGCCCCGGACATCCACTGCCTGCGCGACCCGACGCGCGGCGGGCTCGCCACGGCGCTGAACGAGCTCGCCAGCCAGTCGGGCGTCGGCATCCTGATCGACGAGGCGGCGCTGCCGATGCGCGGCGAGGTGGCGGCCGCCTGCGAGCTGCTCGGACTGGATCCGCTCTACGTCGCGAACGAAGGCAAGCTCGTCGCGATCTGCGCCGAAGAGGACGCGACGCGCGTGCTCGAGGCGATGCGCGCGCATCCCCTCGGCCGGCAGGCGGCGATCGTCGGCACGGTGCTCGAGGATGCGCAGCGCTTCGTGCAGATGGACACGAGCTTCGGCGGGCGGCGCGTGGTCGACTGGCTGGTCGGCGAGCAGCTGCCGCGCATCTGTTGAGCGGGCCATGAGAATTCTCTTCCTCACGCACAGCTTCAACAGCCTCGCCCAGCGGCTGTACGTCGAGCTCGCCGCGCGCGGCCACGAGCTCTCGGTCGAGCTCGACATCGCCGACGGGGTGAGCATCGAGGCGGCGCGCTTGTACCGTCCCGACCTGGTGATCGCGCCGTTCCTCAAGCGCGCGATCCCCGAGGCGCTGTGGCGTGAATACGTCTGCCTCGTCGTGCACCCCGGGCCCCCGGGCGATCGCGGGCCTGCCTCGCTCGACTGGGCGATCCTCGGGGGCGAGCGGGAGTGGGGAGTCACCGTGCTGCAGGCGAACGCCGTGATGGACGGCGGCGACGTGTGGGCTGCCCGGACTTTCCCGATGCGCGCGGCGCGCAAGTCGAGCCTGTACCGCAACGAAGTCGCCGAGGCGGCGTGCGCGGCCGTGTTGGAGGCGGTGGAAAGGTTTTCTCATGAGGGAATTCCAATCAGGCAGAGCGGTGGTCGCTTTCGACCGGCCATGCCTCAGGAAATGCGCCGGATCGACTGGCAGCGCGACGATACCGCGACGGTGCTCGCCAAGATCCGCGCCTCCGACGGCGCGCCGGGGGTGCTCGACCGCATTGGCGGGCGCGAGCTGTACCTCTACGACGCGCACCCGGAGGCGACGCTGCGCGGCACCGAGCCCGGCGCGCTCGTCGCGCGCCGCCACGAAGCGGTGCTGCGCGCGACGGTGGACGGCGCGGTGTGGATCGGGCACGTGCGGCCGAAGGACGGCTTCAAGCTGCCGGCGGCGCTCGCGCTCGCCGACCAGCTCGCGGGGCTGCCCGAGTCCGATCCCGGCGTGCTTCCGGAGGTGCGCGCCGGCACCTGGCAGGACATCGCCTACGAGGAAGAAGGCGCCGTCGGGACGCTGCACTTCGACTTCTACAACGGCGCGATGTCGGCCGAGCAGTGCCTGCGCTTGCGCGACGCATTTCTCGCCGCGACGCGGCGTCCGACGCGCGTCATCGTGCTCGCGGGCGGGCGGGATTTCTGGTCGAACGGCATCCACTTGAACCGCATCGAGGCGGCGGCGAGTCCGGCCGACGAGTCCTGGCGCAACATCGAGGCGATGGACGAGCTGTGCCGCGCGATCCTCGAGTGCGGCACGCAGGTGACGGTCGCGGCGCTCGCCGGCAACGCCGGGGCGGGCGGCGTGTTCCTCGCGCTCGCCGCCGACCGCGTGTGGGCGCGGCGCGGCGCAGTGCTCAATCCGCACTACAAGAACATGGGCAACCTGTACGGCTCGGAGTACTGGACCTATTCGCTGCCGCGCCGCGTCGGCGCCGAGCGCGCCCGCGCGCTCATGCAAGAGCGGCTGCCGCTCGGCGCGCCGCGCGCCGCCGAGCTCGGCCTGATCGACGCCTGCTTCGGCGACGACAGCGCGCGGTTTGCGCTGGAGGTCCGGGAGAGAGCCGCGGCACTTGCACGGGATTTCGATGTGTTGATCAAGGAAAAGCTCACCCGATTCAAAGCCGCGGTAGCTGCCAAGCCGCTCGCCCGGTACCGCGCCGAGGAGCTCGAGCGCATGCGGCTCAACTTCTACGGCTTCGACCCGAGCTACCACGTGGCGCGCTACCGCTTCGTGCACCGCGTCCCGCACGCCTGGACGCCGTTGCACCTGGCGCGCCACCGCCGCGCGGCGTGGCGCAGGAGCGCCTGATGGGGAACGCGATGCAGACCCTCGCCGGCGGCTGGATCGCGCTCGCGCTGCTGGCGCTCGTGCTCGGGATGAAGCACGGCCTGGACGCCGATCACCTGGCGACGATCGACGGGCTGACGCGCTTCAACGCCGACCGGCCGCGGCTCGCGCGCTGGTGCGGAACGTTCTTCTCGCTCGGCCACGGCGCGGTGGTGATCGGCGTCGCGCTCGGCACGGGGGCGGCCGCGCGCGCGTGGCAGGTGCCCCCGGCGCTCGAAGCGATCGGTGCCTGGATCTCGATCGGCTTCCTCGCGGCGCTCGGGCTCGTCAATCTGCGCGCCGTGCAGGCCGCGCGGCCGGGCGAGCTCGTGCGCCCGCTCGGGATCAAGGCCGGCTTTTTCGGCCGCATGCAGCGCATCCGCCATCCGCTGGGGATGGTCCTGGTCGGGGCGCTGTTTGCCCTCTCCTTCGACACCATCAGCCAGGCCGGGCTGATCGCCGTGACCGCGACCGGCCTGGGCGGAGCCGTTCCCGCGCTCGCGCTCGGCGCGCTGTTCACGCTCGGCATGCTCGCGGTCGACGGCTTGAACGGCCTCTGGGTCGCGCGGCTGCTCGCCTGCGCGGACGCGCGCGCGAGGTCCGTCTCGCGCGCGATGGGTCTCGCGATCGCGGCGTTCTCGCTCGGGCTCGCTTGCTGGGGCGCGGCGCGCCAGGTCGGAGCCGGAATCGCCTTTGCGATCGTGGCGACGCTTCTGGTTGCGACGAGCGTGCGCCGTTTGACGCACGTCAAGCCGGCTGTGGCGCGGAAGTCCTATGGTGTGCCCCATGACGCCGGAACGTAAGCTGCTCGTGCTCGGCATCGGCAACACGCTGCTCAGCGACGAGGGCGCGGGCGTGCACGCGCT
>JBLMWT010000080.1:0-9726 GCA_050257375.1 Sphingomonadaceae bacterium | reverse complement strand
TTCATCGGCGTGCGCGCCGACGTCGAGCGCGTGCAGAACGAGTGGCGCGACCCGACGAAAGAGGCGGGCGAAGGCTGATGAACGCACTCCTGAGCGTTTACCGCGCGGTGCGCGCGCGTCTTGCGTCGCGCCCCGACACTGAGCACGAGCAGGCGCTCGTGCGTGTCGTGGTCGGGATTGCCCTTTTCTTTTACCTTCTGCCCGAAGCGATCCACATGGCCGGCGGCCAGTTCGATTTGGGCCACAGCTACCTGACGGCGATGTTCGGCTACCTAATCTTTGCAGTCGGGGTGGTCGCCAGCATTCTGATTCGCCCAGGCGTCTCGCGCGCGCGGCGCGTTATCGCTGCGGCAGGAGACATCACCACAGTCACGTATTTCATGGCCGTCTCCGGGGCGTACAGCCTGCCGATGTTCCTGCTCTATGTCTGGATCACGCTGGCCAACGGGTTCCGCTTCGGCGCGCGCTACCTGCTGTTCTGTTTGGGCTTCAGTGTGCTGGGCTTCGGCATCGTGCTTGCAAGCAACGACTTCTGGCAAGCGAATTTGGAAGTCGGGTTCGGGCTGATGGGGGGGATGATCGCGCTTGCGAGCTATGTATTGAGCCTGGTGAAGCGCATGAACGATGCGCTTGTGCGCGCCGAGGCGGCAAACCAGGCAAAGCGCCGTTTCATTTCGGTGGTGAGCCACGAAATGCGCACGCCGCTCAATGCGATCATCGGTATGTCCGACCTGCTGCGTGACACGCCGCTCAGCCGCGAGCAGGCCGATATGCTGCAGACGTTGCGCGGCTCTTCGCGCGTAATGCTCGGTTTAGTCGAGGATGTGCTTGATTTCTCCAAGATCGAGGCCGGCAAGCTGGTGCTGGATCACTCGGACTTCGATCTGCATGCGCTGGTGAACAGCACGTGCAGAATCGTCGCGGCGCAGGCGGCCGCCAAGGGTGTCGAATTTGTCGTTTCGTTGATGCCTGAGGTTCCCCCCGCTGTGCGCGGAGACGCTCACTACTTGCGCCAAGTACTGATCAATCTCGCCGGCAACGCAGTCAAGTTCACGGAGAAAGGTAGCGTGACCGTGCACGTAAGTGCGCAGGAAGAGACGGAAACGCACGTGTATCTCAAGTTCTCAGTACGCGACACGGGTGTCGGAATTCCAGCCGAGGCGCAGGCACGCATCTTTGACAGCTTCACGCAGGGCGACCAGTCGACAACGCGCCGCTTTGGCGGCACCGGGCTGGGCACCACGATTGCCAAACAGCTCGTAGAACTCATGGGCGGACGCATTGGCATGGAGAGCTCCGTTGGGCTCGGCAGTACGTTCTGGTTCGAGGTTGCTCTTGAGAAGCAGCCGGAGCGCAGCGGGGCAACCGAAGGCGAGCTCTCCGGCACGCGCGTCATGGCTATAGGATTTCCCAGCGAGGAGCGCGCCGCACTCGAAGAGGCGCTTTCCGGGTGGGGCGCGAAGGCGGTCACCGTGGCAGACATCGCCGAAGGAGGCACTCGCCTTGTCGCGGAAATCAGTCTCGCAAAGCCCTATCACAGCGTGCTGCTGCACGCGGGTGGGAACGACCGTCAGCTTGTGCAGCGCTTCAAGCGCTTAGCGCCGGATCCGACGCCTCCCCTAGTGCTCGCGGTACCGCGCGATGTGAGCATGCCGCGGTTTGAAGCGCTGTCATCCGGATTTGCGGCGGTGCTTGAGTTGCCGTTCGACAAGCGCCAACTCTTCAACGTGCTGCACTCGGTGAGCGCCGGCGACGAGCTGAGCGAAGGCGTCGTTCGCCTGCAGGATTACGCACGTCGCGTCGCTGGCGCGCGCAAGCTGCGTGTGCTGGTGGCCGACGACAACCCGACAAATCGTGAGGTCCTCGGCAAGATTCTCGAGCGTGGGGGGCACGATGCGACGCTCGTAAACGACGGCGAACAGGCTTTGGACGCCTTCGAGCGCGAGCGCTACGACATAGTCCTGCTGGATCGAAATATGCCCGGAATGGGGGGCATTGAGGCCCTCCAGGCGATGCGTCTACTCTCCGACCCGCGCGCGGGGTTGCCGATCGCCATTCTTTCGGCCGATGTAACGCCGGAGGCGCGACGGGAGTGTCTGGACGCTGGCGCCGATGTGTTCCTGGCCAAACCCGTCGAGGCCGCTCGCCTGCTGGAGCAGATTCAGGGCATGGTCGCGGGTAAGGCGGTTGCCGACGTGCCACAGGCGCCGGTTCAGCAGGCATCGCCGCGAATCCCTCGCGAACCTGCCGCGGCACTCGAACCGACACCGGTTGTGAACGGCGAGACGCTCGCTCACCTAGAGGAGTTGGGCTCAACACCGGAGTTCCTGGAAAAGCTCATTGGTGTCTACTTGACCGACAGTGCTACGTTGCTCGCCAAGGTCGAGGCGGCGCTCGCAAGCCGCAACATTCAGGAGTTCCGCGCTCACCTACATGCCATGAAGGGCTCCTCCGCGAGCATGGGGACCGATCGTCTTACGGCTCTTTGTTCGCAGCTCGGAAAGTTGAGCGATGCCGAGCTTCGGCTGCAGGCCTCGGGGCTATTCAAGTCGGTCAGCACGGAACTCGCCGCGGCGCGCGCCGAGCTACAGGGATACCTGCGAAAGAATCAGCAGTCTGCTGGCTGAGTCTTCGGGCTAAAATCGCGCGTCGCGCGGCTGTGCCGCGTCTCACAAGACAAACGCAGGAGATTTATCTGAATGTCTTTCTTCATCACGCTCGTCGAAATGACGGACGCGAGCCGTCGCGATCTAGAGACCATCCCGAAGGTGCATTCGATGGTCCACCACGGGCTGACGCTCTCCGAATATCACGGGTTCCTGCATGATCTGTACCACATAGTGTGGCATTTCTGCCCCGTGATGGCTGCGGCGGCGGCGCGGTGCGACGATAATTTCCGAAATGTCCGTTACGAACTGTACGAGCGCATCGAGGAGGAGAAGAATCACGAGACATGGGTGCTCGATGACATCGAGGCGGTAAAAGGCGACGTCCAGGCTGCGCGTAACGATCCGCCAAGTATGCCCGTGCAGGCGATGATCGCGTTCAACTACTACAGCGTGGAGCGCGTTCACCCTTGCGCGGTGCTAGGTATGCTCTACACGCTCGAGGTGATCGCGTCGGTATACGGCGGCAGGGTATCCGAAGCGATTGCGCGCGCAATCGGGCGGGACGTGTCTGCGGGCGGGTTCAAGTTCCTCTCATCGCACGCGACGATGGACGTCGATCACATGGCAAAACTCAACGCGCTGGTAAAGACGATCACAGATCCTGCGGCACAGAACGCGATTGTCAACACTACTCGCGTCAACTTCCACCAGTTCGGCCAAATGTTCCGGGAAGGCGGCCCACTGGCGGCCGCCTGACCCGGACTCTCGGCATTCATCGGGGTGACGTCGGAACGTTCAGGCCGACGCGGCAAGTGCCTCAGCAGTAACGTCGGACACGTCGCCGTGCTCGATTCGGCGCAGTTGTGAGCGCACGATACGGCTCATCATCTTGAGGTCCTTGTCTTCGAGCTTCAGGGCAGCGTCGACCCAGACGTCCGCAATAGCGTCGAGTTCCTCACGCGTGATCGGCTGCACGATCTGGCGTGCACGCAGCACGGCCTGCGTGCCATTGCGCCGCTTCCAGTTCCTTGCAATCCATTCGTTCACGACATTCTCGGCGCCCCCGTCGGGTGCGAGCACATCCACGATCCCCATCTCGTGCAGTTCCTTCGCGGTGCGGATGCGACCCGACAGGATGAATTCCTCTGCGGCCCGCATGCCGATGCGGCGCGCGAGCAGGCTGTACGCACCCATGCCGGGGAACAGATTGAACAGGATCTCCGGCAGACCCATTTGCGCACTTTCTTCCGCGACCACTACGTCGGACGAGAGCGCGCATTCGAAGCCGCCACCGAGCGCGTCTCCCTGCACCATCGCAATCGTCACCATGTTCGGCGAATAGTAGTTCTGGATTCGTGGAAACATGTTGTCGATGCAGAGCTTGGCATAGTGGGCGAGGGCATCGCGGTCGCGCGACTTGATCAGGAGCACGAATAGCGCGAGATCGCCGCCCAGGTTGTACACACGGGGTACGCGCGACCCGGCAACGTAATAGTTCACCTTGTGCATCTGGCCATCGATTTCGACGTGGCCTCCGTTCAACGCCAAAGCGTTGTCGTGAACGCGAATGTCCTTCAGAAGTCCCAGGCTGAAACACGGTGTCCCTTTCGGGTTGAAATAGCCCCACGCAGTTCCGGTCGCAGGCTCGAACTCGGTTTCGTACTGCGACGTCGTCTTGCCGTAAGGCATACGAAGGCCGATTGCATCGCGCAGATTGCTCATTTGCTCCTCCCATCCCCGATAGAAAGAAAGACCCCCGAACGGAGGCCCGGTTTACCTTCGGCCCGGAAGCGGCACCCTTTCGCCTCCCAGCCTCCCGAGGCCATTAGACGCCGGTTCGTCAAGCTGTGCAATGTTTTGCAAAGGCGAAAAGTGTGACAAATTAGGCTAATTGTCCGAAAACCTAAGATGGTTTCGATCTTCGGCGGGATGACGTAAGGCCGACTTCAGGCACGTGCGGGGGGTTCAGCCACCCCATATAGCTGGACCCGACAAGCGTTCGGTGCAGTGCAGCGGAGGGCGCCGCACGGCCAAGAGCGCAAATTGGCGGATTCAGTGCCTATCGGTTAGATTCACAGGCGAATCGTTTCGCGCGCCGGGACCATAGGGGGACAACATGTTCGCGATCGTCTACAAGGCCGATGGTTTCCCGGTATGCCGGCAGGTGCCCGGGGTGATCCCCGATCCGGTGGTCACCTGGAACTCCGAGGCGTCGGCAAAAACCTTCATCGCCTCCAAGGGCGCGGAAGGCGAGTTTCTGACGGTTCGCCTGACCGACGAGGCCATGGACAAGCTCGCGAGCGCGATGGGCTGCCCCGTCGAGGCGATCACGTTCGAGCCCTACCCGGGCTGATCAGACTTCGAGGTTGTCGATCAGCCGCGTTGCGCCGAGACGCGCGGCTGCAAGCACTACAAGGTCCCGGTCGTCTGGGCCCGGGAGGGCAAGCGTGTGCCGCTCCCGTACTTCGACATAATCCGGGACCCAGCCTGAGGCGGCGAGCGTGCGCATCGCTTGCGCGCCAATCCCACCATAGTCGCGCTCGCCCGCCTTGATCCGCGCACGAACGCCTAGCAGCGTGCGGTGCAGCGTCGGCGCTTCGGCGCGCTCGGCAGGCGACAGATAGGCGTTCCGCGAGCTCATCGCCAGTCCGTCGGCTTCGCGCACAGTTTCCGCCGCAACGATTTCGATCGGAAGATCGAACTGCCTTACCATGCTGCGCACAATACCGAGCTGCTGATAGTCCTTCTTGCCGAAGACCGCGGCGGTCGGTTGCACGCAGTTGAAGAGCTTGAGCACCACGGTCGCGACGCCTTGGAAGAAGCGCGGCCGGAATTTTCCTTCGAGTTCGTTGGCTACCGGCGGCGGTTCGACGATGAAGCGCTGGGGCTCTGGATAGAGTTCCTGCTCGGCCGGCGCGAACACGAGGTCCACGTCTTCGGCCCGCAGCTTTTCGCAGTCGCCTTCCAGGCTGCGCGGGTAACGTTCGAAATCCTCGCCCGGGGCGAATTGCAGCCGGTTGACGTAGATGCTGACGGCGACGCGGGGAGCGCGGGAACGTGCGAGGCGCACCAGTGCGAGGTGGCCCTCGTGCAGGCTGCCCATAGTCGGCACGAAGGCGAGAGACTCCCGCCCGCGCTCGCGGCGCAAAGTGGAGATGTCGTGCACGATGAGCATTGCGCGCATCAACCCAGATTGAAGTACTCGCGTCGGCTCTTCATGGCGCGCATTCGATCAATCAACAATTCGAAATCCGCCTCCCGCTCCACGAAGTTCAAGTTCTCGGAGTTCACGATAAGAAGAGGTGCCGCAGTATAGTGATAGAAAAAGCGCGCGTAACCTTCAGCGAGCAATGCCAGGTACTCCTCGCTGATGCCGCGTTCGAACTGCTCTGCGCGTCGCCGGACGCGATCGATCAGTGTGTCGGGCTGCGCCTGGAGGTAGACGACGAGGTCCGGGGTGGGTGCATGCGGCCGCAGCGCCTCGTAGATGCGATCGTACAGCGCCAGCTCATCGCCCGAGAGGGTAATGCGCGCGAAGAGGGGGTCCTTGTCCAGCAGGAAGTCAGATACCGTAGCGCGCGAGAACATGTCAGGCTGCGCCAACGGTTCGATTTGCTTAGCGCGCTGGAACAAGAAGAATAGCTGGGTGGGCAGCGCGTAGCGCGGCATGTCCTGGTAGAAACGCGCGAGAAACGGGTTCGCGCCGGGTTGCTCGAGGAGCAGATCGGTGCCCAGCCGGGCGGCGAGGCGTTTGGCGAGGCTTGTCTTGCCCGCACCGATCGGACCTTCGACGACGATGTAGCGATAGCGCGCGTTCACGCAATGCGCTCGATACGCTGGCCGCGGCAGCCGCGCAGCAGCTCACCGACGCGACCGTGACCCGGGATCAGCGCGCTGGGTTCGAGTTCGGCCAATGGCTCGAGCACAAATGCGCGCTCATGCATGCGCGGATGGGGAAGCGTCAGCTCGGGCGAGGCGAGCACGGTCTGTCCGTAGAGCAGGAGGTCCAGATCGAGCGTGCGCGGTGCATTGGGAAACGGTCGCGCGCGGCCGTGGCGCGCCTCGATTGCGGAGAGCTCGTCGAGGAGGCGCCGCGGCTCGAGCCCGGTCTCGAGCTGTGCCACCGCGTTGATGAAGTCGGGTTGCTCTGTGCGTGCGAGCGGGGCGCTGCGGTACAGGGCGGAGTGGCGCAGCAGTTGTGTGTCCGGAAGCTGGGCGAGCTCGTCCAGTGCGCGCAGCACGCGCTCCCGCGGCCCGTCGAGATTGGACCCCAAGCCCACGTATGCTGTCGCGGTCATCATGAGGCTGGTTGTTGCGCTCTCGCCGCGTCCGGCGGCTTCTTGCGGCGCCGGCGGCGTCGCTTGCGCGTTACTTCGCCGGGCAGAAGCATCGCCGCGCGGGTATCGGCATCGGCGGACTGAAATGCCCGCCACCACGCCTCGAGATCGGCGCTCGCTTCGCCGCTCGCTGCGCGCAGCGCCAGGAAGTCGTACGCCATGCGAAAACGCTCCGACTCGAGCAGCCGATAGGGTCGCTGTCCCGACCGTTGCTCGAAGCGGGGTTGCATCGCCCAGACCTCGCGCATGGTCGCGGTGAGCTTGCGCGTGATCGCGAGTTTCTCGCACTGCGCGTCCAGCACCTCGTCCATGGCCGCCTCGACGGCCGGCAACGTGCGCTCGCCGCGCGCTTCTCGCGCCTTCCAGGCGGCGAGCACCTGGTGCCAGAGCAGCGCGGCGAACAGGAACGCGGGCGACACGGGGCGGTCGGTCTTCACGCGCTCGTCGGTCTGTGCGAGCGCGAGTGTCACGAAGCGCTCGCCGAGCGGCTGCTCGAGTATGACGTCGAGAAGCGGCAGCACGCCATGGTGCAGCCCTTCTTCGCGCAGCTGGCGCAGGCAGGCGCTCGCATGACCGGAGAGCAGCAGCTTCAGCATTTCGTCGAACAGGCGCGCTGGCGGTACGAGCTCGAGCAGCGAAGCAAGCTTGCGGATCGGGGCGCGGGTGCCGGGATCGAGCGTCAGCCCGAGCTTGGCGGCGAGCCGCACCGCACGCAGCATGCGTATCGGGTCTTCGCGAAACCTGATCTCCGGATCTCCGATCACGCGCAAGGTCCGCTTGCGCAGGTCGGAGAGCCCGCCGTGGTAGTCGACGACCTCCTCCGTTGCCGGATCGTAGTAGAGCGCATTGATGGAGAAGTCGCGGCGCAGCGCATCCTCCTCCTGCGAGCCGAACACGTTGTCGCGCAGGACCCGACCGTGCTCGTTTTTCTGCGCTGTCTCCGTGTCGGTGGCCCGGAAGGTCGAGACCTCGACGGTCTCTTGACCGATTATCGCGTGCACTAGCCGGAAGCGACGGCCGATGATGAGGGCGCGCCGGAACAGCGGCTTCACTTGTTCGGGGCGCGCGTCCGTCGCGACATCGAAGTCCTTCGGCTCGATCCCGAGTAGAAGGTCGCGCACGGCGCCCCCGACGACGAACGCAGAAAATCCGGCCTCGCGCAGCACCTCGCAGACCTTGAGAGCGCCCGCGCTCAGCTGGCTATGTGCCAGGCCGTGCTTCTGAATCGGAACGCGCAGCGGTCCCTGCGCAGGGAGCCCGAGTACGCGGCGAATGAAGCGTTTGATCATCGAGGGGCGAGATTCTACCCGCGCAGCGAGATCGTCGCCCAACCCCGGCGTGCCGCCTCGCCGGACAATTGCGTATCGGGATCCACCGCCACCGGACGGCTGACGCGTTCAAGCAGCGGCAAGTCGTTGTGCGAATCGCTGTAGAAGGTGCTGACCGAAAAGTCGCGCAGCGCGCGTCCCTGCGAAGCGAGCCACTCTTCAACGCGGCGAATCTTGCCCTCGCGAAAGCAGGGCGTGCCCGCGACGCGACCAGTGAAGTGTCCATTCCGCGACTCGGGTTCGGTTGCGATGAGATGCTCGATTCCGAACTCGTGCGCGATGGGGGCGGTGACGAAGCTGTTGGTCGCGGTGACGATTGCGCACAGGTCGCCGGCGTGCAGATGTCGCATTACCAGAGCCCGCGCCGGCGTGCCGATCATCGGGAGGATGCGCTCGCGCATGAATGCGGTGTGCCAACGCTGCAATTCCTCGGGCGAGTGCTCGGCGAGTGGCCGCAGGGCGAATCCCAGGTATTCGTGGATATCGAGCGTGCCCGCGACGTACTGGTCGTAGTATTGCTGGTTCTGCGCTTCGTAGGTTGCGCGGTCGAGCACTCCCCGATCGACCAGGAACTGCCCCCATTCGTAGTCGCTGTCGCCGGCGAGGAGCGTATTGTCCAGATCGAACAGCGCCAGGTTCATTGCTCGCGCACTTTGAGAGCCTCGCGCACCAACGGCACGGTAATGTGGCGCTGCCTGGCGAGCGAATATCGGTCCAGCAGCGCAATCACCGCGGCAAGCGAAGTCAGGTCGCGCGGTAGGCGGGTAAGGAGATACGACAGGACATCCTCACCCACCTGCAAGCCGCGGGCATTGGCTTGGGCGCTCAAGTAACGCAGCTTGTCCTCGTCGGCGAGGGGTTTCAGGCGGTAGACCAGGCCCCAGGCAAGACGGGTGCGCAGGTCGGCGCGCAGCGCGAGGGCAGCCGGCGGCGCGCTTCCGGCGGCGAGCACGGCGCCGTGGCCGTCGCGCGCAGCATTGATCGCGTTGAAGAGTGCCGTCTGCGCCTCGGGGGTGAGCCTATGCACATCGTCGGCCACGGTGAGCGCGCGGGAGGCGTGGGCCGCGCGCGCAGCCGCGCGCAACAGGTGCGACCTGCCGCAGCCCGGCTCGCCCCAGAGGTACACGATAAATTCGCGCAGGTGCCCTGCGGCGAGTTCTTGCACGCGTAGCAGAGCTTCGGCGTTGGCTCCCGCGACGAAATTCTCGAAAGTGGGCTCGGGCGCCGGAGCGATCGCGAGCGGCAGTTGTTCCATTGGGGGCTTCAGAAAGCGGGTCCCGCAAACCGGCTTTTCCGTTGCAGGGTAGAATCCCGGCGAACGCGAAACTCTATCACGCTGCCGCGGCGCGCCGCCGCGCAATCCACGGACATGCCGGACAGTCTTACCTATCGCGACGCGGGCGTCGATATCGATGCGGGTGACGCGCTTGTAGAGGCGATCAAACCCCTGGC
>JBLMWT010000079.1:0-4340 GCA_050257375.1 Sphingomonadaceae bacterium | reverse complement strand
CGGGCGTTCCTGCTCATCGCCCTGCTGCTCGTCGTTTCCACCCTCGCCTCGTTCCAGATCTACCACGTCTACGAGCGCGAGCCGCGCTCGCGCGAGCTCGCGCAGCAGACCGTGAGCGTGGGCAATCTGACGCGAGCCGCGCTGATCAACGCCGACCCGGCGCTTCGCCGCGACCTGCTGGTCGAGCTGAACGAGAGCGAAGGCATCCGCATCTACCCATCCGTCCCGGACGAGAAGCTCGAGCCCCTGCCCGACGAGCCGCTGTTCCAGATGGTCGCCGAGCGCGTGCGCAAGGCGCTCGGCGCGCGCACACGCTTCGCCTTCGCGCGCGACGGCGTCGAGGGCTTCTGGGTGAGCTTCTACATCGACGTGGACGAGTACTGGGTGATGCTGCCGCGCGAGCGCTTCCTGCCCGGTTTCGGCCTGCAATGGCTGTACTGGGGCGTGGCGCTGCTCGCGCTCGCGCTCATCGGCGCGTGGTTCATCGCCTCGGCGATCGCGCGGCCGCTCGCCGCGCTGACGCGTGCCGCGCGGCAGGTGGGGCGCGGGGAAACCCCCGAGCCGCTTGCCGCCGAGGGTCCGCGCGAGCTGCGCATGGTCGCCAACACTTTCAATCGCATGACGCGCGACCTCGCATCGCTCGAGCGCGAGCGCGCCATGGTGCTCGCCGGCATCAGCCACGACCTGCGCACGCCGCTCGCGCGCCTGCGCCTGGGCCTGGAGATGCTCGGCGGCGAGCGTGCCACCGCCGAAGGCATGGCGGCCGACATCGACGAGATCGACGCGGTGATCGGGCAGTTCCTCGACTTCGCGCGCGGCGAGCACGAGCCGCAGGCGGTGCGAGACCTCGATGCGCTCGTCGCCGAGCTCGCCGAGAGCTACGCGCGCCGCGGCACGCGCGTCTCCTTCGAGCGCGGCGGCGTGCCGCCGCTCGCCTTCGCGCAGATGGCCCTGCGGCGCGCGATCGCCAACCTGATCGACAACGCGCTGCGCTACGCGGGCGAGCCGATCGAGCTGCGCACACGCCGCGAACGGGGCGCGACGCTGGTCGAGGTCATGGACCGCGGCCCCGGCATTCCGCCCTCGGAGGCCGAGCGCCTCAAGCAGCCCTTCACGCGGCTCGATACGGCGCGCGGCGACCGCGGCGGCTCGGGGCTCGGCCTGGCGATCGTCGAGCGCGTCGCGCGCGCGCACGGCGGCCGGCTCGAGCTCCTACCGCGCGAGGGCGGCGGCCTGCTCGCCCGCCTGAGCCTCGCCGGATAGAATCGGCGCATGCCCTTCACGGTCGAGGCGCGCACGGCCGAAAGACTGGTGTACGTGACGCACCGGGGGAAGCTCACGCTCGAGGAAGCGCGCGCCGCGCAGGACGAGGCCGCGGGCCTGCTGCGCGCGCACGGCCTGCGCGGCGTGCTGCTCGACTTGAGCGCCGCCGAGGCCGTCGAGCGCGACTCGACGCTCTACATCTTCGAGCTTGCGGTCTCGGCCGCCGAGCGCCTGCCGCCCGGCACGCGGATCGCTGCGGTCGTGCGCCCGCAGCGCCTCAAGCCGCCCCTCAGCCGCTTCGCGGAAGACGCCACCGCGAACCGCGGCCTGGCGCTCGCCTGGTTCACCGAGCACGAACCCGCACTCGCCTGGCTGGCGCAGAGCGCCTGAAGTGAGCGACGCGCGCACCCGCCGCCTGTCGGCGCTGGTGTTCGGCGTGATTGCGCTCGTGTGGGGCTTCAACTGGGTGGTGCTCAAGCTCGCGATGCGCGAGGCGGGGCCGTTCGAATTCCTCGCCTGGCGCTTCGCGATCGCGAGCGCCTGCCTGTTCGGCGCGCTCGCCGCGCTCGGGCGGCCGCTGCGCCTCACGCACGCGCCGCAGGTGCTCGCGGTGGGCCTGCTGCAGACCACGGCGACCTTCGCGCTCGTCACCTGGGCGCTGGTCTCCGGCGCCGCCGGCAAGAGCGCCGTGCTCAATTACACGATGCCGTTCTGGGTGGTGCTGTTCGCCTGGCCGGTCCTGAGCGAGCGTCCCACGCGCGCGCAATGGGGCGCGCTTCTGCTCGCGTTCGCCGGGCTCCTGCTGCTCGTGCATCCCGGCGCGCGCCCGGGGCTGCCCGAACTGCTCGCGCTCGCCTCGGGGGTCGCCTGGGGCCTGGGCGTAGTGCTCACCAAGCGCCTGCAGATGCGCGCGCGCATCGACACGCTGTCGCTCTCGGCCTGGCAGACGCTGCTGGGCGGCGCGGGTCTCGCACTCCTCGCGCTCGCCTTTCCGTCGCGCCAGATGCACTGGTCGCCGGTGCTCGTATTCGCCGTGCTGTACAACGGCGTGCTGGTCGGCGCGATCTGCTGGTTCCTGTGGTTCTGGGCGCTGCAGAAGCTCGACGCGGGCCTCGCCAGCCTCGGCATCCTCTCGGTGCCCGTGCTCGGCGCTGCGTTCGGCGTGTTGCTGCTCGGCGAGCGCCTGAGCGCGCCCGAGTGGAGCGGCATGGCGCTGATCGTCGCCGCGCTCGCGCTCGCCGCCTTCGCCGCGCAGCGACGCTAGCGCGCGAGGGGAAAGCGCTCGAGCACGTCGTAGCTCGAGCCCTCGTTGGAGAGGGTCGAGCGCACCAGCACAAACTCCTCCACCGGCCAATCGAGCAGGGGCAGCGGCGGCAACGCGCGCGGCGCGCGCGCCTTGCGGATCAGCGTCACATGCGCCGCGAAGGCACGCTGCTCCAGCTCAAACCCATTTCCTATGAGAAGACTCTTCAGGTCCGCGGCAAGCGCGGCGAGCGGCGGCGGCGTCTCGTCAGGCCCGACCCAGACGATGCGGTTGTGCGGCCAATAGCGCGCCTGCTCGATGGGAAGCGTATGCGCTTTGCCGACAATGGCACGTCCGACACTATCTATGGTTGAGATTCTCGATTCTTCGATTTCACCCAGGAACGCCAGCGTGAGGTGGATCTTCTCGGCGCTCGTCACGCGCCCGCCCGTCTCGCGCGCAGCCGCCTCGGCCCAGCGGTATAGGCCGAGCGCGGTGCGCGGCGGCGGCCAGGCGGCGAAGAACAGCCGCACGCGTCACGCCGGGTGCTTGCGCGTCGTCGCGGCGAGCACGTCAGGCTTCCTCCACAAGCGCCACCGCCATCGCGGCGATGCCCTCCTCGCGCCCGGCGAAGCCGAGCCGCTCGGTGGTGGTGGCCTTGACGTTCACCCGGTCGCTGGCGAGGCCCAGGTCGGCGGCGATGTTCGCGACCATCTGCGGCACGTGCGGCGCGAGGCGCGGCGCCTGCGCGACGACCGTCGCGTCGACGTTCGCGATGCGCAGCCCGCGCGCGGAGAGCTTCGCCGCCACCGCGCGCAACAGCATCCGGCTGTCCGCGTCCTTGTACTGCGGGTCGCTGTCGGGGAAATGGCGCCCGATGTCGCCCAGCGCCGCCGCACCGAGCAGCGCGTCGCAGATCGCGTGCAGGAGCACGTCGGCGTCCGAGTGCCCCGCGAGCCCGCGCGCGTGCGGGATGGCGACGCCGCCGAGCACCAGCCGCCGACCTTCGGCGAAGGCGTGCGCGTCGAAGCCCTGCCCGATCCTCATGCGCGCCCCGCGAGAATCGCCTCGGCGATCGCGAGGTCCTCGGGATAGGTGACCTTGAGGTTCGCGCGGCTGCCGAGCACCAGGCGCGGGCGCAGCCCCAGGCTCTCGAGCGCGCTCGCCTCGTCGGTGACCAGGCCCTTGGCGTCCTTGAGCGCCTGCGCGAGCAACCCGGCGCGGAACATCTGCGGCGTCTGCGCGAGCCACAACTGCGCGCGGTCCAGCGTGCGCGCGATGCGCTGCGCGCCGGCTTCGTCCTTCGCCACCTGCTTCACGGTGTCGGCCACCGGCAGCGCGAGGATGCCGCCGATCGCGTCGCCGCGGCACTCGGCGATCAGGCGCTCGAGGTCGGCACGCGGCAGGCACGGACGCGCCGCGTCGTGCACCAGCACCCAGTCGTCGGCATCGACCGCCGCCATCGCTGCCACGAGGCCGTTATACACGGAGTCGCGGCGCGTCTCGCCGCCGCAGTAGAGCGGTTCGACGCGCGCGCCGCAGCCGCTCCAGTCGAGCGCGGCGAAGCGCCTGTCATCGGGCGCAAGCACGACGAACACGGTTTCGACCTGCGCCGCGCCGACGGCGCGCAGCGCGTGCCAGAGCATCGGCTTGCCGGCGATCGGCAGGTACTGCTTCGGCGTCTCCCCCGCCATTCTCGTTCCCGCTCCGGCGGCGGGGATCAGCGCAAACAGGCTCAAAACAAAAGTTCCGAAAATTCAGGCCGGTATAATTGCACGCGGCGTCCACCCGGACAAGCCGCCGCAGTCCATGCACCGAGACGAGCTTCCCCAAC
>JBLMWT010000078.1:0-6342 GCA_050257375.1 Sphingomonadaceae bacterium | reverse complement strand
GCCATCTCCTCGACCGCAGGCGGCACCTCCTCGAACGTGGCGAGCCCGTGCAGAACGTGGTGGGCGTAGATGGACTGGATCGCCGCCATGTCGCCCGGCGCGGCGTCGCGCACTCGCAATGAGTCTGCGGCCAAGGCGTCAGCTCTCGTAATCGGGCGCGTGGCGGTCCAGCAGGCGCTTCAGCGCGGCGAAATGCGCGCCCGCGTACTTGGGCGTGTCGGCGAGCATCATGTGGTAGGCCTCCTGCGCCACGGCAGGGCGCACCGCGCGCAGCTTGAGGCCCGTGGCGCGCGCCAGCACCTGCACGCGGGCCGCGCGCTCGAGGTAGTAGAGCGCGTCGAAGGCCTCGGCGACCGTCGTGCCGACGACAATCACCCCGTGATTGGCGAGGAACATGACGCGCTTCGAGCCCAGCACGCGCGCCAGGCGATCGCCCTCCGCCTCGTCGACGACCAGGCCGTTATAGGTGTCGTCGTAGGCGATGTCGTCGAGGAAGCGCAGGGCGTTCTGCTCCACCATCTCCAGCCTGCCGGGCTCGGTGAGCGTGAGGGCTGTAGCGTACGGCATGTGGGTGTGCAGCACGCACGACGCCCTCGGATTGGCGCGGTGGATGCGCGAATGGATGAAGAATGCGGTCTTCTCGATTTCGCCCTCGCCCTCGAGGAGGTTGCCAGCCGCGTCGACCGCAAGCAGGTTCGAGGCGCTCACCTCGCTCCAGTGCAGGCCGTAGCGGTTCAGCAGGAAGCGCTCGCCTTGGGGCAGCATCAGGCTGAAGTGATTGCACACGCCTTCGTGCAAGTCGAGCCGCACGGCGAGGCGGAAGGCCGCGGCGAGATCGATGCGCGCCTGCCGCTCGGCAGCCGACGCCTGGCTGAGTTCGCGTACCGTGCCCATTCCCGCCTCCTC
Organism: Sphingomonadaceae bacterium; assembly: GCA_050257375.1. Taxonomy (GTDB): domain Bacteria; phylum Pseudomonadota; class Gammaproteobacteria; order Burkholderiales; family SG8-39; genus DAHVFK01. The sequence continues at coordinate 5,436 of JBLMWT010000078.1, read as the reverse complement.
TCCGAAGTTGCGCTCGATTATAGTTTCGCCTGGCCCGAAATACCGATGGAGCCCAATAACATGCACATGCGCCGCACCGTCCTCGCACTCGCGCTAGCCCTGCTCGTCGCCGCCTGCTCGAAAGTGGACCAGGAGCACTTTTCTCGCATCCAGAACGGCATGACCGAGCAGCAGGTCTACGAGATCCTCGGCAAGCCGGATGAAACCTCGAGCGGCGGCTTCCTCGGTGTCAGCGCCACCTCCGCCAAGTGGGTGTCCGGAAATGCGGAGATCAATATCCAGTTCGTCGACGGCAAGGTGGTACTCAGGAGCTTCGACCAGCCGCGCGGCAAGTGATCAGGGCTTTCTCGTCTGCACCCGCTTCGTACGGCTGACGATCTCCTCGCGCACGTCGGCGATCTCGCGCGCGCGCGAAGCCGACGCGCCGTCGCAGGGCTGGGCGCGCGGGCAATGCGTGCTGCGCGGGCAGATGATGCGCGCGGGACTCGCGAGGGCGTCCTCGACCCACGCGATGTTGAGCACCCGCGCGGCACCCTTGATCGCCTCGGCCGCGGCCGCCGGGATCCGGGCCGCGCCATGGTGATGCTGGCAGGCGTCGGCGACGCTGGCGACGATCTCGTCCGCGTCGAGGCCGTGCGAGCGTAGCGCCGGCGCGAGGTCGATGCCGACCGACAGCACGTGCGGATTGCCCGCCATGTCGTCCGTGCGCCGCGAGTGGCAGCAGTACAGCAGCGACTGGTCGCCGTCCTGCAGCACCGAGATCTGCGAGCCGCGGTCCGGGCCGCGCTGCTCGTTCAGCATGCGAAACACCGCCCATTGCGGGCAGGGATCGGTGGCGCGCGCCATGTTCCCCCAGGGTAGCGGAATACCGTTGCCGCGGTACACCGCGCGCAGGTGGCCGGGGGGATAAGCATCGAAGAAGTGCCAGTAAGGATAGGGCGAGACCTTGGTCATGCGGCGCATCACCACCGCCGGCGTGAGCTCGATCTTCTCGCCGGGCTCGACACGGTACGACTCTCGCGCAAGGAAGCGCCGGAATGGCGCCTTGGGCGCGAGCAGCGCGCCGGCGAAGAAGCTGCACTCGAAGTCGCGCCAGGCGTGCAGCACGTCCTGCGCGCTCATGCCCGCCGAGACCGCGGCGCCGCCTTCCGGGCTGCCGCCCATCTCGCCGCCGGTGGCATGCGCGGACTTCAGCCCATCGCCGTCGTGCAGCACCTTGTGGCCGATGTGCGAGGCGAGGTCGAATTTCAGGCGCGCAGGGTCCGCCTGCAGCTCGCGATTCAGATACACGGTGCGCGGCGAGTCGAAGAACGAGCGCACCATGCTGCGCAGTTCGCGGTCGTTGTCGCGCGCGAGCACCGGCTTGCGGTCGAACCAGCGCAGCGTGAGGCCGTGGTGCCGGCACAGGCGCGTCAGGTCCTCCACGCCGAGCGGAAACCGGCGCTCGCCGACGCTCTCGGCCGCCCGCTCGAGGTCCGGGAAGTCGTTGCGCGACAACTCCTGGTGCGAGCGGATGAGCAAGTGAGCGAACTGCCGGCCGCTGGTGCCCGTCTGCGCCAGCAGCTCCGGGATCGCCGCCTGCAACAGCTCCTTGGAGAACAGGAACGCCGGCTCGAGCGGCACGCGCGAGGGAGCGCCGGCGCGCTCGCGCGCCGCCGCGGGCTCGACCTCGGGGCTGCCGTCGAGGAACCATCCCGGCTCTCGCTGGAATACGGTCGATAGCAGGCGCAGCACGTCCCGCGAAGGCACCCGCTTGCCGCTCTCGATCATGCTCAGGTACGACACCGAGGGTGCGCCGTGCGCGTCGATCTGGATGCAGCGCGCCGACAGGTCCTCCAGAGTCAAGCCATTGCCCTTGCGCAAGGCGCGCAGTTTGGTACCGAGGAAGTGGCTTTTTCTCGTATGCGGCGTGGCGATAGACATGTGAAATTGACGTTGTGAAATTTCCTCGGTGAAATTTACCAGATCTTGGCCCCTATACTGCGTTCAGCACGGTGCGTGACGGAGGCACATCATGATGCAGCGATACAAGATACTGATCCTCGGGGCTTCGTACGGCTCACTGCTCGGCAGCAAGCTGCTGATGGCGGGACACGGCGTGACGCTGGTCTGCACCCGCGGCACCGCGGAGCTGATCAACCGCGAGGGGAGCGTCGTGCGCTTCCCGCTCAAAGGGCGGGACTCACTCGTGGATGTCCGCTCGCAGGATCTGCCGGGGGCGCTCACGGCGAGCGCGCCCGAGGACGTCGACCCCGGCCGCTACGACTTGATCGTGCTCGGCATGCAAGAGGCTCAGTACGGCACGCGGGGGGTGCGGGACCTGATGGGCCGCATCGCGCGCTCTCACAAGCCGTGCCTGGCGATCATGAACATGCCGCCGCTCCCTTACCTCGAACGCATTCCTGGACTGTCGACGGACGCGCTCGCGGGCTGCTACGCCGATGCCGCGGTTTGGGAAGGTTTCGATCCGGCGCTCGTCACGCTGGCGAGCCCGGATCCGCAGGCCTTCCGACCGGCAGACCAGCCGAAGAACGTTCTGCAGGTGGGCCTGCCCACCAACTTCAAGGCAGCGCGCTTCGACGCCGAGACGCCGACCGCGCTGCTGCGCCAGTTGGAAACCGACATCGAGGAGGCGCGCCTGCGCCTGGGCGGCGAGGTCCTCGAGATCCCGGTGAAACTCAAGGTGCACGACTCGGTGTTCGTGCCGCTGGCCAAGTGGCCGATGCTGATCGCGGGCAACTACCGCTGTGTGCGGCCGCACGACATGATCCCGATCCGGGAGGCGGTGCACGGCAACTTCAGCCAATCGCGCGAGGTCTACGAGTGGGTCGCGAGGCTCTGCCACCGGCTCGGGGCCGGGCCCGACGACCTGGTTCCTTTCGAGAAATACGCCAAGGCCGCCGAGGGCCTGGGCAAGCCGTCGTCCGCAGCCCGCGCGCTGTTCGGCGGTGCCGAGCACATCGAGCGGGTCGACAGCCTGGTCGGGCGCATCGCGCGCCAGTTGGGACTCCAGTCCGACACGCTGCACGAGATCGTCGCTCTCGTGGACGACCGCCTGGGGCGCAACCGCCTGGCGCGCGCCGAGCAGGTCGCAGCCTAACCACGTGGGGCGGGCGCGCGACGCGCGCCCTCCACACCCTCTTCAGCCGCCGTTGGCGGTCGCTTCGGCCGCGGGCGCCATCTCGCCCGCCGGGACTTCCGGCAGGATTGGCTCGGCGGCCTGTTGCTTGCGCATGTTGTGGTAGGCCATGCCGGTGCCCGCCGGAATGAGACGCCCGACGATCACGTTTTCCTTCAGGCCCCTCAGCCCGTCGCGCTTGCCCATGATCGCCGCCTCGGTCAGGACGCGCGTGGTCTCCTGGAAGGACGCGGCGGAAATGAACGAGTCGGTCGACAGCGACGCCTTGGTGATGCCGAGCAGCATGTACGAATAGACCGCCGGCTTCTTGCCTTCCTTCTCGGCCTTCTCGTTCTCCTCCAGCACATCCGCGCGCTCGGCCTGCTCGCCCTGGATGAACGACGTGTCGCCCGGATCCTCGATCTGCACGCGCCGCAGCATCTGGCGCACGATCACCTCGATGTGCTTGTCGTTGATCTTGACGCCCTGCAGGCGGTACACGTCCTGCACCTCGTCGATGATGTAGCGCGCAAGCGCCTCCACCCCGAGCAGGCGCAGCAGGTCGTGCGGGTCGACCGCGCCGTCGACGATCATTTCGCCCTTGTTGACCACCTGACCGTCGTGCACCAGCACGTGCTTGTCCTTGGGGATCAGTTCCTCGTGCTGCGCGCCCTCGAGGTCGGTGATCACCAGGCGCTGCTTGCCCTTGGTGTCCTTGCCGAACGATACCGTGCCCGTGTGCTCGGCGAGCACAGCCTTGTCCTTGGGCGCGCGCGCCTCGAACAGCTCGGCCACGCGCGGCAGGCCGCCCGTGATGTCGCGCGTCTTGGACACTTCCTGCGGGATGCGCGCCAGCACCTCGCCGACCTGGACCTGCTGGCCATCGCGCACGGCGATCACCGCGCCGACCGGGAAGCTGATGTTCACGGCATGGTCGGTGCCGGCGATGCGCACTTCCTCGCCGGCGTCGTTCGTCAGCTTGACCGATGGGCGCACGCCCTTGGCGGTCTGACTGCCGCGGCGCTTTGAGTCGATGACGACCAGCGTCGACAGCCCCGTCACGTCGTCGATCTGCTTGGCGACGGTGACGTTTTCCTCGACGTTCTCGAATTTCACCGTGCCGGCGTACTCGGTGATGATCGGGCGATGGTGCGGATCCCAGTTCGCCACCACCTTGCCGGCGCGCACCGAGTCTCCGTCGGCCACCTGCAGCGTGGCGCCGTAGGGAACCTTATGGCGCTCGCGCTCGCGGCCGTTGTCGTCGGCGATGATCACCTCGCCGGAACGCGAGATCACCACCTTGTCGCCCTTGGCGTTCGAGACGTAGCGCATGGTCGGGGTAAAGCGCGCCGTGCCGGAAGACTTCGCCTCGACCTGGCTCGCCACCGCCGTTCGCGACGCCGCACCGCCGATGTGGAACGTGCGCATCGTGAGCTGTGTGCCGGGTTCGCCGATCGACTGCGCGGCGATCACGCCGATCGCCTCGCCCACGTTGACGAGCGAGCCGCGGCCGAGATCGCGCCCATAGCACTTGGCGCATACGCCCCAGCGCGTGTCGCAGGTCAGCGGCGTCCTTACCTTGACCTCGTCCAGACCCAGGTTGTCGATGGTGTCGACCGCTTCCTCGTCGAGCAGCGTACCCGCCGCGTAGAGCAGGTCCTGCGTTTCCGGGTGTGCAAGATCAGTCGCCAGCACGCGGCCGAGGATGCGCTCCTTGAGCGCCTCGACCACCTCGCCGCCCTCGACCAGCGCTTTCATGGCCACGCCGTTCTGGGTGCCGCAGTCGTCCTCGGTCACCACCAGGTCCTGCGTCACGTCGACCAAACGGCGCGTCAGGTAGCCGGAGTTCGCGGTCTTGAGCGCGGTGTCGGCCAGGCCTTTGCGCGCGCCGTGCGTCGAGATGAAGTACTGCAGCACGTTCAGGCCTTCGCGGAAGTTCGCCGTGATCGGCGTTTCGATGATCGAGCCGTCCGGCTTGGCCATGAGGCCGCGCATGCCGGCGAGCTGACGGATCTGCGCCGCGCTGCCGCGCGCGCCGGAATCCGCCATCATGAAGATGGAGTTGAACGACTCCTGCCTGGCCTTCTTGCCGTCGGCATCGGTCACTTCCTCGACTCCGAGCTGGTCCATCATGGTCTTGGCCACGCGTTCCGAAGTATGGGTCCAGATGTCCACGACCTTGTTGTAGCGCTCGCCGTCGGTCAGCAGGCCCGACGCGTACTGGTTCTGGATCGCCTTCACCTCGGCCTCGGCGCCACCGACGATATCGGCCTTCTCCGTCGGGATGATCATGTCGTCCATACCGAAGGACACGGCCG
>JBLMWT010000077.1:0-3603 GCA_050257375.1 Sphingomonadaceae bacterium | reverse complement strand
GCGCCAGCCGTTCCCAGTTCGGCTGGTTGGCGCCGCCGATCGTGAGCCAGCCGTCGCGCGCCCGGAAGGCCTGGTAGGGCGCCGAGAGCAGATGCGACGAGCCGATCGGACCGGGCGACTGGCCCGTCGCGAAGAAGATCGCCGATTGCCAGTAGGTCTGCTGGATGCCGGCTTCGAAGAGCGAAGTGTCGACCAGCTGGCCCTCGCCGCTCTTCACCCGGTGCACGTAGGCCGACACGATGCCCAGCGCCGCGAGGATGCCGCCGTTGATATCGCAGATCGGGTTCCCCGACTTGACAGGCGGGCGCCCGGGCTCGCCAGTGATCGCCATCAGGCCGGACATGCCCTGCGCCACGAGATCGAACCCACCTTTGTCGGCGTAAGGGCCGGTGCGCCCGTACCCCGAGATCGAGCAGTAGATGAGCGCGGGATTGATTGCCTTCAGAGCGTCGTAGCCCAGGCCCAGCTTCTCCATCGTGCCCTTGCGGTAGTTCTCGGTAAGCACGTCGACTTGGCCAGCCATGCGCTTCAACGCGTCGCGCGCCGCGGGCAGCTTGAGATTGAGCGCGATGCCGCATTTGTTGCGGTTCATCGCCATGAAGGCGGCCGACTCGCCGTTGATCGACGGCCGATTCATGGCGCGGGTGTCGTCGCCGCCGGGCATCTTTTCGACCTTGATGACGTCGGCACCCAGATCGGCGAGCAGCATGCCGCAGGTCGGCCCAGCCATGATCTGCGCGAGCTCGAGCACCTTCATGCCCGCGAGCGGTCCGGAACTCATGCCGCGGCGCGCACCCGGTCTCGATGCGCCGACACGAGATAGTCCATCGCCGCCTGCACGCCCTCCTTTTTCACCGGATAGCCGGCGAGCGCGAGACCCATCTCGACTCCGGCGAGCGTGCCAAGCAGCGTGAGGTCGTTGAAGTCACCCAGGTGGCCGATGCGAAACACCTTGCCCGCGAGCTTGCCGAGTCCAGTGCCGAGCGACATGTCGAAGTGCTCGAGCGCCATCTTGCGCACCCGATCGGCGTCATGCCCGGGCGGCATCAGCACCGCAGTGAGTGATGCGGAGTATTCGGCCGGGTCCGCCGCCAGCACCTCCAGCCCCCACGCGCGCACCGCGCGTCGCGTCGCCTCGGCATGGCGCTGGTGCCGCGCGAACACGTTTGCGAGCCCCTCGTCTTCCAGCATCGCGATCGCTTCGCGCAGGCCGTAGAGCAGGTTCGTCGCCGGGGTATAGGGGAAGAAGCCGCTCTTGCCGCTGGCGAGCATCTCGTCCCAGGCCCAGTAGCTGCGCGGCAGCGTGGCGCTGCGCGAGGCTGCCAGCGCCTTGGCCGATATGCAGTTGAACGACAGCCCCGGCGGCAGCATCAGCCCCTTCTGCGAGCCGGCCACGGTAACGTCGACGCTCCATTCGTCATGACGGTAATCCATCGACGCGAGCGAGGAAATCGTGTCAACCATGAAAAGCGCGGGGTGGCCTGACGCCTCGATAGCGCGCCGCACCTCGGCGATGCGGGAGGTGACCCCGGTGGAGGTCTCGTTGTGCACGACGCACACCGCCTTGATGCGCCCGCCCGTGTCCTGGCGCAGGCGCTGCTCGATCGCCGCAGGATCCGCGCCGTGGCGCCAGTCGCCGGGCAGGAACTCGGGCTTCAGGCCGAGGCGTTCGGCGAGCTTGCGCCACAACTCGGCAAATTGACCCGTCTCGGCCATGAGCACCGCGTCGCCGGGCGACAGCGTATTGACGAGGGCCGCTTCCCATGCGCCGGTGCCCGAGGCCGGATAAATCACCACCTCTCCGGCCCCGGTCTTGAAAACGCGCTTCATGCCGGCGAGCACCGCCTTGCCAAGTTCGGCGAACTCGGGGCCCCGATGGTCTATGGTCGGCCGATCGATTGCCCGCAGGACGCGGTCGGGCACGTTGGTCGGACCGGGAATCTGCAGAAAATGGCGTCCGGCGGTTCTAGACATGTGGCCTCCTGAATTGAATGCAAAAAGCCCCATGTTGCGCAACATAGAGGCTCGTCCTTGCACTGCTGGGCAGATTTTTTGTATTATGCATGCAATAATTTTGAGCTGCAAGGCATGGGATCCATCGAAGAACTCTCCGCCCCGAGGATCGCCCGCCGTCCCCTCCACGAGGAGGCGGTCGACCAATTGCGCGACCTCATCGTCCAAGGTCGGCTCGTACCGGGCACGCGGCTGAACGAGCGGGTGCTGACCGGCCAGCTCGGCATCTCGCGTACGCCGCTGCGCGAAGCGATCAAGCTGCTTGCGGCGGAGGGACTCGTCGAGCTGCTGCCGAACCGCGGGGCGATCGTCGCACCGCTCGAGGCGGCACGTGTGACGCAGACGCTGCAGGTGATGGGCGCACTCGAGAGCCTGGCTGGCGAGCTCGCGTGCGCGCAGGCGAGCGACGAACAGCTGGCGGAGGTACGCGCGCTGCATTACGAGATGCTCGCGATGCATGCGCGTGGCGACCTTGCCGGCTACTTCAGATGTAATCAGGCCATTCACCTGAAGATCGTCGAGGCGGCCGGCAACCCCGTGCTGGCGAATACCTACCGCCAACTGAACGACTACGCGCGCCGGGTGCGCTACATGGCGAACTTGTCCAAGGAGCGCTGGGACGCCGCGGTGCGCGAGCACGAGGAGATCCTGCGCGCGCTCGTCGAGCGCGACGCGGCGCGCCTCAAGGTCCTGCTGCGCGAGCATCTGGACGCCAAGCTGGGGGCGGCGCTCGGCGCGCTCTCAGAACGACAAGCGGCATGAGCCACGCAGCGCTTGCCGCGCGCCTCGCGAAAGAGGTCGACGGCGAGATCCTGTTCGACCGCGCGAGCCGCGGACGCTACGCGACCGACGCCTCGATCTATCAGATCGAGCCGATCGGCGTGGTCGTGCCGCGCAGCGAAGAGGCGGCGCGCGCCGCGGTGGCCATCGCTGCCGCGGAAGGCGTACCCATCCTGCCCCGCGGCGCGGGCAGCTCGCAGTGCGGGCAAACGGTGGGCGCGGCGCTGGTCATCGACCATTCCAAGCACCTGAACGGCCTCATCGAGCTGGACGTGGAGCGGCGCAGCGCGCTCGTGCAGCCCGGCATCGTGCTCGATCAGCTGAACGCGCGGTTACGCGAGCACGGCCTGTGGTTTCCGGTCGACGTCTCGACCAGCGCGCAGGCCACGCTCGGCGGCATGGCGGGCAATAACTCGTGCGGCTCGCGCTCGATCGCCTACGGCAACATGGTGCACAACGTGCTCGCCATCGATGCGCTGCTCGCCGGCGGAGAGCGCTGGCGCTTTGCGCCGCTCGCCGAGGCTTCCGGTCCGGCCGCCTATCGCGATTTCGCCGGCAAGCTGCGCGCCCTGTACGAGCGCGAGAAGGACGAAATCGCCGCGCGGCTGCCGAAGGTGCTGCGCAGGGTCGCCGGCTACAACCTCGATCATCTCGGTCCGCCGCACGCCAACGCGGCGCACCTGCTGGTCGGATCGGAGGGCACGCTCGCCTTCTTCGAGCGCCTGCTGCTCAAGCTCTCTCCCCTGCCGCGCGCACGCGCCCTGGGCGTGGTGCACTTCCCGAAGTTCTACATCGCGATGGACAGCGCGC
>JBLMWT010000076.1:0-20844 GCA_050257375.1 Sphingomonadaceae bacterium | reverse complement strand
GCGTGGAGCTGCCTGCGGGCACGGAGATGGTGATGCCGGGGGACAACATCAAGATGACGGTGACGCTGATTGCGCCGATCGCCATGGAGCAGGGCCTGCGCTTTGCCATCCGCGAGGGCGGCAAGACCGTCGGCGCCGGCGTCGTCGCCAAGGTCATCGAGTAAGGAACATGCAGAGCCAACGCATTCGCATCCGCCTCAAGGCGTACGACTACCGTCTAATCGACCAGTCGGCGCTGGAAATCGTCGATACGGCGAAGCGCACCGGCGCGGTCGTGCGCGGACCCGTGCCGCTGCCCACGCGCAGGCAGCGTTTCGATCTGTTGCGCTCGCCGCACGTGAACAAGACGTCGCGCGATCAGCTCGAGATTCGTACACACCTGAGGCTGATGGACATTATCGATCCCACCGACAAGACGGTCGATGCGCTGATGAAACTCGACCTACCGGCCGGCGTGGACGTGGAAATCAAGGTGCAGTAGCAGGCAGTGGATGTTTTAGCTTCGGCTGTCTTTTGTGTCGAAGCGCTGGGATCCCGGGAAGCCCCCGGGAAGATGATTGATAGCAAAGCCGGCCAATTGCAGCCGGCGCCTCAAGAGAGGTCAACAAAATGACTATTGGACTCGTCGGCCGCAAGGTCGGCATGACGCGCATCTTCACCGATGACGGCGATACGCTGCCGGTTACGGTGCTGGATGTATCCGACAACCGGATTACGCAGATCAAGTCTGCGGACAAGGACGGCTACACGGCCGTTCAGGTCGCGTTCGGCAAGCGCCGCACGAGCCGAGTCGTCAAACCGCTTGCCGGGCATCTCGCCAAGGCGGCGGTTGAAGCCGGCCACACTCTCAGGGAGTTTCGCGCCAAGCCCGAGGAAGTCGCAGAGCTGAAGGTGGGCGGCAAGATCGGCGTCGAGATCTTCAAGGTCGGCCAGAAGGTGGATGTGTCCGGCGTCACGATCGGCAAGGGTTTCGCGGGCGTGATCAAGCGTCACAACTTTGCCTCCAACCGCGCCTCGCACGGCAATTCCGTCTCGCACAATCGTCCCGGCTCCACGGGCCAGAACCAGGACCCCGGACGCGTGTTCCCTGGGAAGCGCATGGCGGGCCATCTGGGCAACGTGCGGCGCACGGTGCAGAACCTCGTGGTCGTGCGCGTAGACCCGCAGCGCCAGCTTTTGCTCGTGAGGGGGGCCGTGCCGGGCTCTAGCGGCCGGGACGTCATCGTGCGCCCCGCGGTCAAGAGCTAAGGGGGGCCACATGGAACTCAAAATGGTGGCCGAGAAGGGCTCTGCAGGCACGTTCAATGCGCCCGACGCGGTGTTCGGGCGTGAGTACAACGAAGCACTAGTGCACCAAATCGTGGTCGCCTACCAGGCGAATGCGCGCTTGGGCACGCGCAAGCAGAAGGAGCGCGGGGAAATTGCCAAGTCGACGCGCAAGCCCTGGCGCCAGAAAGGAACGGGACGGGCGCGGGCCGGCATGGCTTCGAGCCCGCTGTGGCGCGGGGGCGGAAAGATCTTCGCAGCCAGCCCGGACGAGAACTTTTCGCACAAGGTCAATCGCAAGATGTACCGCGCGGGCATGGCTTCGATCCTGTCGCAGCTCGCGCGCGAAGACCGTATCCGCGTCGTCGAGGATTTCAAGGTCGAAGCGCCTAAGACAAAGCTGCTGGCGCAGAAACTCAAGTCCATGGGATTCGACGGTCTGCTCGTAATCACCGACGAGGTGGACCAGAATCTGCGACTTTCGTCGCGCAATCTGGCGAATGTAATGGTGGTCGCGGCGCAGCATGCCGACCCGGTGGCGCTGGTGCGCTTCCCCAACGTGCTGCTGACCAAGAAAGCGGTGCAGAAGCTCGAGGAGATTCTCAAATGACGGCCTCGAAGAAGTACGACAGCAACCGGCTCATGAACGTCGTGCTCGCGCCGGTGGTGTCGGAGAAGAGCACCATGCTTGCAGACCGCAATCGCCAGTACGTGTTTCGCGTCGCAGACGACGCGACCAAGCCGGAGATCAAGGCGGCGGTCGAGCTGCTTTTCAAGACGAAAGTCGAGGCGGTGACCGTATCCAACGTGAAGGGCAAGGAGAAGCGCTTCGGTCGCTTCACTGGCCGCCGGCGCAGCTGGAAAAAGGCCTTTGTCTGCCTGGCGCCCGGCCAGGAAATTAATTTCGGTGCGACGGAGTAGAACGATGCCATTGGTCAAGGTCAAACCGACGTCTCCCGGCCGACGCGCGCTCGTAAAGGTAGTCAGCCCGGAGCTGCACAAGGGCGCTCCCCACGCACCGCTGCTCGAGAAGCAGTCGAAGGGCAACGGCCGTAACAATCAGGGTCGCATCACCATGCGGCACAAGGGGGGCGGCCACAAGCAGCATTACCGCATCGTGGACTTCCGTCGCGACAAGGACGGGATCGTCGCCAAGGTCGAGCGTCTAGAATACGACCCGAACCGCAGCGCGAATCTCGCGCTTCTGCTTTACGCAGACGGCGAGCGCCGGTACGTCATCGCGCCCAAGGGCCTGACGCCGGGCGCGCAGCTGATGTCCGGCGCGCAAGCGCCGATCAAGGCAGGCAACGCGCTGCCGCTCAGGAACATCCCCGTTGGCACGACGATACACTGCATCGAGATGCTGCCCGGCAAGGGGGCGCAGATCGCGCGTTCGGCGGGCGCGGGCGCACAGTTGCTCGCGCGCGAGGGCTCGTATGCCCAGCTGCGTTTGCGCTCCGGGGAAATCCGCAAGGTGCACGTCGACTGCCGAGCGACGATCGGAGAAGTTGGTAACGAGGAACACAATCTCGAGTCGATCGGCAAGGCGGGGCGCAAGCGGTGGCGCGGCGTTCGGCCGACCGTCCGTGGCGTTGCCATGAACCCGATCGATCACCCGCACGGCGGCGGCGAGGGCCGCACGGCGGCGGCGCAGCCCCCGGTGTCGCCGTGGGGCGTGCAAACCAAAGGCTACAAGACCCGTAGCAACAAGCGGACGCAGGGCATGATCGTCCGCGACCGGCGTCGGGCATAACGCAGCGCGAGGTAGAAAATGGCGCGTTCAATCAAGAAGGGTCCATTCGTGGATCTGCATCTCATGAAAAAAGTCGACGCGGTGCGCGGCACGAACGACAAGCGTCCGATCAAGACGTGGTCGCGTCGCTCGACGATCGTGCCCGACTTCGTCGGATTGACGATCGCGGTGCACAACGGAAAGCAGCATATACCGGTGTACATCACCGAGAACATGGTCGGCCACAAGCTGGGCGAGTTCGCGCTCACGCGGCAATTCAAGGGACATTCCGCGGATCGCAAGACCACCGGAACGCCGACGGGCGCCGCGCCGGCACCCGCAGCCGCAGCCGCAGCGGCACCGGCGAAGAAGTAGGAGCGGACATGGAAACACGTGCGATTCTTCGAGGTGCACGCCTCTCCGCGCAGAAGGGGCGGCTGGTGGCCGACCTCATTCGCGGCAAGCCCGTCGACAAGGCGCTCAATATTCTCGCCTTCACTCCGAACAAGGGCGCGGCGATCGTCAAGAAGGTACTGGAATCCGCGATCGCCAACGCTGAGCACAACGACGGCGCGGATATCGACGAGCTCAAGGTGAAGCTCATATACGTAGAGCGCGGGACGTTCCTGAGGCGCTTCCACGCCCGTGCCAAGGGGCGCGGAAACAGAGTGCTCAAGCACACCTGCCACATCTACATCACGGTCGGAGACTGAAAGAGGCGCTATGGGACAGAAGATCAATCCGATCGGCTTCAGGCTGGCGGTCAACAAGAACTGGAGCTCGCGCTGGTATGCGAACGGTCGCGCCTTCGCGGGCATGCTGGCCGACGATATCAAGGTGCGCGAGTTCCTCAAGCGCAAGCTCGCGCACGCCTCGGTTGGACGCGTGGTGATCGAGCGTCCCGCAAAGGATGCGCGCATCACGATCTTTTCGGCGCGCCCCGGCGTGGTCATCGGCAAGAAGGGCGAGGAAATCGAGGCGCTGAAGAGCGAACTGCGCCGCCTCATGGGCGTGCAGCAGGTGCACGTAAACATCGAGGAGATTCGCAAACCCGAAATCGACGCGCAGCTGATCGCGGACTCGATCGCGCAACAGCTGGAGAAGCGCATCATGTTCCGCCGTGCCATGAAGCGCGCGATGCAGAATGCGATGCGTCTCGGCGCGCAGGGCATCAAGATCATGAGTGCGGGGCGCCTGAACGGCATCGAGATCGCACGCACCGAGTGGTATCGCGAAGGACGCGTACCGCTTCACACGCTGCGCGCCGACATCGATTACGGGTTCGGCGAGGCGAAGACCAGCTACGGCGTGATCGGCATCAAGGTTTGGGTCTACAAGGGCGAGGTGATGCCGAAAGCGGAGGCCCAGGCCGCGCTGCCTGGCGGTGCGCCGGCGGTTGCACCCGAGGAACCCGCTGTCGCGCGCAAGGCCAAGAAACCTGCGCCGCGACCAGGCGCGCGCAGGACCGAGGCGAGAGATAAGCCCGAGGGCGAGGCCGGGAAAAAGCCCGCGGCGCGCGCGCGCGGCCCGAAGAAGGACGAGGAAGCTTCGGCTACACCGGCCAAGCCGAAGACCACGGTCAAGCGCACCCGCAAGCCTGTCGCCCCGGAAGGCGGGGCCGCCGGCGGCGAGGACACGAAGGAATAGGCAAGAGGTAACAAGCGATGCTTCAACCAGCACGTACCAAGTACCGCAAGCAACAAAAGGGCCGCAACAAGGGCGTCGCCACGCGCGGCGCGAAGGTCTCCTTCGGCGAGTACGGCCTGAAGGCGATCAATCGCGGGAGGATTACGGCGCGTCAGATCGAGGCCGGGCGACGCGCCATGTCGCGGCACATCAAACGCGGGGGGCGAATCTGGATTCGCATATTTCCGGACAAGCCTGTGTCGCAAAAGCCCGCCGAGGTGCGCATGGGCAACGGAAAGGGGAACCCCGAGTTCTTCGTCGCTGAGATCAAGCCGGGCAAGGTCCTGTTCGAAATGGATGGGGTCACCGAAGCGCTTGCACGCGAGGCCTTCGCACTCGCGGCCGCCAAGCTGCCGCTCAAGACCGCGTTCGTCCACCGGATGCTGGGGTAAACCATGAAGGCTAGTGAACTACGCGAAAAGAACGGCGATGAGCTGCGGAAGGAGTTGGCCGAACTGCTCAAGGCCCAGTTCGGGCTGCGCATGCAGCTGGCCACGCAGCAGACGAGCAATACGAGCCAGTTGAAGAAGATGCGCCGCGATATCGCGCGCGTGCGAACCGTGCTGAACGAGAAGGCAGCCAAATGACCGAACAGACCGCCGCAAGCGCCCCCGTCAAGAACCAACGCACCCTGGTCGGGCGCGTGGTGAGCGACAAGATGCAAAAGACGGTGACGGTGCTGGTCGAACGCAGGGTCAAGCACCCGTTCGTGGGCAAGACGGTCACCCGCTCGAAGAAGTACCACGCCCACGTGGACTCGGGCGAGATCAAGCTCGGCGACTTGGTCGAGATCGCCGAATGCCGGCCGCTCTCCAAGACCAAGTCTTGGACGGTGACGCGCTTGCTCGAAAAGGCGAAAGTGGTTTAAAATTCCCCGCTTTTCTGCCCCGCCACGAATCTGGCGGGGCGTCGACCCGGACGGGATCCAATACTGGCTGCGCCGGCGCACAGGCGGCGACGCAGAGGAAGTTGGATGGAGATTAAGCAATGATTCAGATGCAGTCCATCTTGGACGTCGCCGACAATACCGGCGCGCGCTCGGTCATGTGCATCAAGGTGCTTGGCGGATCGAAGCGCCGCTATGCAAGCATCGGCGATGTGATCAAGGTCAGCGTCAAAGACGCGGCGCCGCGCGGGCGCGTGAAGAAGGGCGAGATCTACCATGCGGTCGTAGTGCGCACTGCAAAGGGTGTGCGTCGCGCGGACGGTTCGCTCATCCGGTTCGACTCCAACGCCGCGGTGCTGCTCACCGCGAAATTCGAACCCGTCGGCACGCGCATTTTCGGGCCGGTCACACGCGAACTGCGTACCGAGCGATTCATGAAGATCGTGTCGCTCGCGCCCGAAGTGCTGTAGCGAAGCGCCCAAGGAGAACACACGATGCTCAGGATCAGAAAGGGCGACGAGGTCATCGTCATCGCCGGTCGCGACAAGGGCAAGCGCGGCACGGTGCTGCGCCGGATCGACGACGAGCATGTCGTCGTCGAAGGGGTGAACCGCGTCAAGAAGCACCAGCGCCCCAACCCGATGAAGGGCGTGACGGGCGGCATCGTCGACAAGGACATGCCGATCCACGTTTCCAACGTCGCGCTGTTCAATCCGGCGACCAAGAAGGCCGATCGCGTGGGATTCAAGGATCTCGGCAACGGGCGCAAGGTGCGCGTATTCAAGTCGAACGGGGAACAGGTCGACGCCTGAGGGAATCGGATATGGCGAAAGCGACAACCGCACAGAAGCACAGCAGCAGCACGGCGCCGGCTGCGCGCATGCACACCCATTACCGCGAATCGGTTGTGCCCGAGCTTACGAAGAAGTTCGGGTACAAGTCGGTCATGCAGGTCCCGCGCATCGAGAAGATCACGCTGAACATGGGGGTGGGTGAGGCGACCGGTGACAAGAAGGTCCTTGATAACGCCGTCGCGGATATGACCAAGATCGCCGGTCAGAAGCCGGTGATCACCAAGGCGCGCAAGTCGATTGCGACCTTCAAGGTGCGGGCCGGCTATCCGGTCGGCTGCATGGTGACGCTGCGCGGCGCGCGCATGTACGAATTCCTGGATCGCCTGGTCAATATCGCCATCCCCCGCATCCGGGATTTCCGCGGCATCTCGAGCCGCGCGTTCGACGGGCGCGGCAACTACAGCCTAGGCGTCAAGGAACAGATCATTTTCCCCGAGATCGACTATGACAAGGTCGATGCATTGCGGGGACTCGACATCAACATCACTACCACGGCGAAGACCGACGACGAGGCGCGCGCGCTGCTCGCGGCGTTCCGCTTCCCGTTCAGGACCTGAGGTTCGACTATGGCCAAGCTCGCTCTCAAGAATCGCGAACAGAAACGTCGCAAGACGGTCGACAAGTTCAAGGCGAAGCGCAAAGCGCTGCTGGATGTACTGCACAGCGCATCCGCTTCGGACGAGGAAAAGGAGGCTGCGCGCGAAGCGCTGCAGAAGCTGCCGCGCGACGCCTCGCCGACCCGCCTGCGCAACCGTTGCGCGCTGACCGGACGCCCGCGTGGCGTGTACCGCAAGTTCGGACTCGCGCGCAACAAGCTGCGCGACCTCGCGCTGCGCGGCGAGGTGCCGGGCGTGATAAAGGCCAGCTGGTAAGGAGTGACAGAATGAGCATGAGCGATCCCATCGCGGACATGTTGACGCGCATTCGCAACGCCCAGATGATCGGGCATAGTGAAGTCGTCATGCCGTCTTCGAGGCTGAAGGCCTCGATCGCGCAGGTGCTGAAGGACGAGGGTTACGTCGATGACTTCGCCGTGCGCGAGCGGGACGGGAAATCCGAGCTTGCGATCAGCCTCAAGTACTACGCCGGGCGACCTGTGATCGAGCGCCTCGAGCGTATCTCGAAGCCCGGCCTGCGGGTCTACAAGGGGCGCAATGACATCCCGCGCGTGATGAACGGGCTCGGTGTCGCGATCCTGTCGACGTCGCGCGGCGTGATGACAGACCGCAAGGCGCGCGATACCGGCGTCGGCGGCGAAGTGCTCTGCATCGTTGCTTGAGGAGCGGACGATGTCACGCATCGCAAAATATCCCGTCACGCTACCCAAGGGCGTGGAGGTGAATCTGGCCGGTGGCCAGATCGCAGTCAAGGGCCCGCTCGGAACGATTACACAGCCGCTGAGTCCGCACGTGTCGATCGAAAGGAGCGGGGACCAAGTCGTATGCAAGGCGCTCGGCAACTCGCGGCACGCCGATGCGATGTCCGGGACCACGCGTGCACTGGTAGCCAACATGGTGGCCGGCGTAAGCAAAGGGTTCGAGAAGCGGCTGGCGCTGGTCGGGGTCGGCTATCGCGCACAGGCACAGGGCGACAAGCTGAACCTGACGCTTGGCTTCTCGCACCCGGTCGTGCACCAGATGCCCAAGGGCGTGAAGGTCGCGACACCGACCCAAACCGAGATCGTGATCTCGGGGATCGACAAGCAGCAGGTCGGCCAGGTAGCGGCAGAGGTGCGCGCGTACCGCTCGCCCGAGCCCTACAAGGGCAAGGGCGTGCGCTACTCCAACGAGATCGTCGTCTTGAAAGAGACGAAGAAGAAGTAACGGGACAGACAGACCATGTACGAAAAGAAATCCGCACGTATGCGGCGCGCACGCCAGACGAGGCTGCGTATTCGCACATTGAACACGGTGCGCCTCACAGTGCATCGCACCAACTCTCACATCTACGCGCAGCTCACATCGGCCGGCGGCGACAAGGTGCTCGTCGCCGCTTCGAGCGCGGAGAAGGACATGCGAGCGAAGCTGAAGAACGGCGGGAATATCAAGGCGGCCGAGATGGTCGGGCAGCGCATCGCCGAAAAGGCCAAGCAGATCGGAGTCGAAGCGGTGGCGTTCGATCGGGCTGGCTACCGCTACCACGGGCGCGTGAAGGCGCTTGCCGACGCCGCTCGGGCCGGCGGGTTGAAGTTCTGACGTTTAGGAAACAGTCATGGCGAAAATTCAACCGAGAATGCAGACGTCGGACGATCGCTCCGACGGGCTGCGCGAGAAAATGGTGTCGGTCAATCGGGTCACCAAGGTGGTGAAGGGCGGGCGCGTGCTCGGCTTTGCGGCGCTGACGGTGGTGGGCGACGGCGACGGCGGCATCGGCATGGGCAAGGGCAAGGCACGCGAAGTGCCCGTTGCGGTGCAGAAGGCGATGGAGGAGGCGCGCCGCAAGTTGTTCAAGGTCAAGCTGAAGAACGGCACGTTGCAGCACGCGGTGACGGGCAAGCACGGCTCCGCGAAGGTCCTGATGCAGCCCGCGTCGCAAGGTACGGGCATCATCGCCGGGGGGCCGATGCGCGCGGTGTTCGAGGTGATGGGCGTGACCAACGTCCTGGCGAAGTGCTTTGGCTCGACCAATCCGTACAACGTCGTGCGCGCGACGCTGAACGGATTGCAGGCGATGAATACTCCTGCAGAGATCGCCGCCAAGCGCGGCAAGAAGGTCGAGGAAATCGTTTCCTGAGGCGCGCCATGGCGAACGGCAAGATCAAAGTGAAGCTGTTGAAGGGCCTTTCGGGTTGCAAGGCGAGCCACCGCGCGACGGTGCGCGGGCTGGGACTGAGGCGCATCAATCACACGGTCGAGCTCGTGGACACGCCGGAAGTGCGCGGCATGATCGAGAAGGTCAATTACTTGGTCAGGGTGGTCGGATGAGCGAGGATGCAGGCGTGCGTCTAAATGGGCTCAAGCCCGCCGCGGGCGCGAAGCGCGCGCGGCGCCGGGTGGGGCGCGGCATCGGGTCTGGCCTAGGCAAGACGGCGGGCCGCGGACACAAGGGCCAGAAGGCGCGTTCGGGTGGATTTCACAAGATCGGCTTCGAGGGCGGGCAGATGCCATTGCATCGCCGACTGCCGAAGCGCGGCTTCACTTCTCCGACGCGTGACGCCACGGCCGAAGTGCGCCTGTCGGAACTCGAGCGAATGAAGGCGAGCGAGATCGACCTCGACGTGCTCAAATCCGAAGGGATCGTGCCGCGGCGGGCCTCGGCGGCAAAGGTGATCCTGTCCGGCAAGCTGGCACGTAAATTGACGCTCAAGGGAATCCGGGCGACCAAGGGGGCGCGCGCGGCCATCGAGGCGGCGGGCGGCAAGATCGAGGAGGCGCCTGCGGCGCCTGCCGCGTAAGGCGCATGACGCGAGGACACTAGCTTGGCAACCGGGTTACCCAATGTCGGCAAGACCGGCCGCTACGGCGACCTGAAGCGGCGGTTGCTGTTCCTGCTCGGTGCGCTGATCGTGTTTCGCATTGGCGCGCATATTCCCGTGCCCGGCATCGATCCGAAGGTGCTCGCAGACCTGTTCCAGGGGCAGCAGGGCGGCATTCTCGGGATGTTCAACATGTTTTCCGGCGGTGCGCTGCGCCGTTTCACGATCTTTGCGCTCGGGATCATGCCGTACATTTCCGCCTCGATCATCATGCAGTTGATGACGTCGGTGTCACCTCAGCTCGATGCCTTGCGCAAGGAAGGCGAGTCGGGCCGGCGCAAGATCACGCAGTACACTCGTTACGCGACGGTATTCCTCGCGCTTTTCCAGGCGACCGGGATTTCCATCGCGCTTGAGTCGCAGCCTGGGCTGGTGCTTGCCCCCGGGCTGATGTTCCGCCTTACCGCGGTGGCCACTCTGGTCACCGGCACGATGTTCCTCATGTGGCTCGGCGAGCAGATCACCGAGCGCGGTCTCGGTAATGGAATCTCGATCATTATCTTCGCCGGCATCGCCGCGGGCCTGCCGAATGCCGTTGCCGGTACGCTCGAACTCGTGCGCACCGGCGCCATGAATCCGCTGATCGCACTCGGCATCGCGGCGGCGGTGATCGTGGTTACCGGTTTCGTTTGCTTCGTCGAGCGTGGCCAGCGGAAGATCCTGGTCAATTACGCGAAGCGCCAGGTAGGCAACCGCATCTATGGCGGGCAGAGCTCTCACCTGCCGTTCAAGCTCAACATGTCCGGCGTCATTCCTCCCATCTTCGCCAGCTCGTTGATCTTGTTTCCGACAACGGTGCTCGGCTGGTTCGGTTCCAGCGAGGGCTTCAATTGGCTGCGTGACATAGCTGGAACGCTGACTCCCGGGCAGCCGATATACGTGCTGCTTTACTCCGCGCTCATCGTTTTCTTCTGCTTCTTCTACACGGCCCTGCAGTACAGCCCGAAGGAGACTGCCGACAACCTGAAGAAATCGGGCGCCTTCGTTCCTGGAATCCGGCCGGGCGATCAGACCGCGCGCTATCTCGAACGCATCCTGACGCGTCTAACCCTGGCGGGCGCGGCCTATGTCACCCTGGTGTGCTTGCTGCCCGAATTCCTGATCCTCAAGTGGAACGTGCCGTTCTATTTTGGCGGGACTTCGCTGCTGATCATCGTGGTGGTCACGATGGATTTCATGGCACAGGTGCAGGCCTACATCATGACGCATCAGTACGAGAGCCTGCTGCGCAAGGCCAATTTCAAAGGCGGCCTGCCGGTGCGCTAGAGATCCAAGCGAAATGTCCAAGGAAGACGTGATCCAGATGCAGGGCGAGATCATGGAGACGCTGCCCAACGCGACGTTCAGGGTCCGCCTCGAGAACGGGCACGTGGTGCTTGGGCACATCTCGGGAAAGATGCGCATGCATTACATCCGCATCCTCCCGGGCGACAAGGTCACGGTGGAATTGACCCCGTACGACCTGACGCGCGGTCGCATCGTCTTCCGCGCAAAATAGGCAAGGAGCAGGACATGAAAGTCATGGCATCGGTGAAGAAAATCTGCCGCAAGTGCAAGATCGTCCGCCGCAAGCGCGTGGTGAGGGTTATCTGCAGCGACCCGCGCCACAAGCAGCGCCAGGGCTAATAACTTCTTGATGTGGCAGAGTAATTCGCTTATCATTTCAGGTTTTCCCCTTTCGGCCCAGATTCGAGACGCAACATGGCACGCATAGCTGGCATCAACATTCCCAACCACCAGCACGCCGGCATCGCCCTCACGGCGATCTATGGTATCGGGCGTGCACGCGCGGAGGCGATCTGCACCGCTGCTGGGGTCGACAAGTCGCGCAAGATCAAGGATCTCACCGACGCGGAACTCGATCGCCTGCGCGAGAACGTGACGCGCCTGACGGTCGAGGGCGATCTGCGGCGCGAGGTGTCGATGAGCATCAAGCGGCTGATGGACCTCGGCTGCTACCGGGGTGTGCGGCATCGCAAGGGGCTCCCGGTCCGCGGGCAGCGCACGCGCACCAATGCGCGCACACGCAAGGGGCCGCGCAAGGCCGCGGTAAAGCTGAACGTTCAAGTCGGCAAGGCATAAGAGGCGCAAGGGACATACATGGCGACTAGGAATCCCACGCAGCAGCAACAGCAGCAGGCCGCGCGCGTACGCAAGAAGGTCAAGAAGAACGTGGCCGAAGGCATCGCGCACGTGCATGCGTCGTTCAACAATACGATCGTCACGATCACCGATCGGCAGGGCAACGCGCTTGCCTGGGCGACCTCCGGCAATGCAGGGTTCAAGGGATCGCGCAAATCCACTCCATTCGCGGCGCAGGTGGCCGCGGAGCGCGCCGGTCGCGCAGCGCAGGAATGCGGCGTCAAGAACGTGGAAGTGCGCATCAAGGGTCCAGGGCCCGGCCGCGAATCAGCGGTGCGTGCACTGAACGCCATCGGTCTCAAGGTCACGAGCATTGCCGACGTCACGCCGGTTCCGCACAACGGCTGCCGCCCACCAAAGCGGCGCCGCGTTTGATTCGAGCGAGTACGACAACATGGCCAGAAACCTAGATGCCAAGTGCCGGCAGTGCCGGCGCGAAGGCGAGAAACTCTTCCTCAAGGGAGAGAAGTGCTACACGGACAAGTGCGCCATCGAGCGCCGCAGCTACGCGCCCGGCCAGCATGGGCAGAAGAGCGGTCAGCGCATGTCCGACTACGGCAAGCAGCTGCGCGAGAAGCAGAAGATCCGCAAGATCTACGGCGTGCTCGAGCGTCAGTTCCGAAGGACGTACGGCGAGGCGTCGCGCTCGCGCGGAGTCACGGGGGAGCGACTGCTGCAGTTGCTCGAGACGCGCCTGGACAGCATCGCGTATCGCATGGGGTTCGGGGCTTCGCGTACCGAGTCGCGCCAGTTGGTGCGCCATAACGGCGTGCTGGTGAACGGCAAGCGCGTCAATATCCCCTCGTACCAGGTCAAGCCGGGTGATGTTGTCGAGATTGCCGACAAGGCGAAAAGCCAGCTGCGGGTCAAGGCGGCGGCGGAGGCTGCGGAGGGTCGCGGAATTCCCGAGTGGCTGGAAGTCGATGCAAAGGCGCTGAAGGGCACGTTCAAGGCCCTGCCGGCGCGTACCGACCTGCCCTCGTCGATCAACGAGAGCCTGGTGATCGAGCTCTATTCGAAGTAAGGACTAGCACAAATGCCCCAGACCGGATTTCTGAAGCCGCGCATCGTCGATGTGCAGAACGTGTCGCCCTATCACGCGAAGGTGACGATGGAGCCGTTCGAGCGCGGCTACGGCCATACGCTCGGCAACGCGCTGCGCCGCGTGCTGCTCTCGTCGATGACCGGGTACGCACCGACCGAGGTGCAAATCGCGGGGGTCGTGCACGAATACTCCACCCTGGACGGGGTGCGCGAGGACATCGTGGACATCCTGCTCAATTTGAAGGGCGTGGTGTTCCGCTTGCACAACCGGCAGGAGGCGATCCTCACGCTGAAGAAGAAGGGGGACGGCCCCGTTACCGCAGCCGACATCGAGGCCGCGCACGACGTCGAGATCGTCAATCCCGACCACGTGATCGCGACGCTCGCCTCGGGCGGCAAGCTCGAAATGCAGATCAAGGTCGAGTCCGGCCGGGGCTACGTCCCCGGGAACATGCGCTACCTGCCGGAGGAAACCAAGGGCATCGGCCGCATCATCCTGGACGCTTCGTTCAGCCCCGTGCGCCGGGTGTCGTACGCGGTGGAATCCGCTCGCGTCGAACAGCGTACCGACCTGGACAAGCTGATCATGGACATCGAGACCAACGGCGCGATCGAGCCTGAAGAGGCGATCCGGCACGCGGCCCGCATCCTGGTCGACCAGCTCTCCGTGTTCGCGCAGCTGGAAGGCACCGCGGCGCCGACCGAACAGCCCAAGTCGCCGCAGGTGGATCCGATTCTGCTGCGCCCGGTCGACGACCTGGAGCTCACCGTGCGCTCCGCCAACTGCCTGAAGGCCGAGAACATCTACTACATCGGCGATTTGATCCAGCGCACCGAAACCGAGCTCCTCAAGACGCCGAATCTCGGTCGCAAGTCGCTTAACGAGATCAAGGAAGTGCTCGCCTCGCGCGGGCTCACGCTCGGTATGCGGCTCGAGAACTGGCCGCCCGCCGGTCTCGAGCATCACCACCGCGTCTAGGCGCGCCCAGGTAAACGAGGACCCAAGCCCATGCGCCACGGTCACGGACAACGCAAGCTCAATCGCACTACCAGCCACCGGCTCGCCATGTTTCGCAACATGACGAACTCGCTGCTGCGCCACGAGCAGATCACGACGACGCTGCCCAAGGCCAAGGAGTTGCGGCGCGTGGTCGAGCCCATGATCACCCTCGGCAAGAAACCGTCGCTCGCCAACCGGCGCCTCGCGTTCGACCGGCTGCGCGATCGGGAAATCGTCGGCAAGCTGTTCGACGATCTGGGCCCGCGCTACGCCAAGCGCAATGGCGGCTACCTGCGCATCCTGAAGAGCGGCTTCCGCAAGGGCGACAATGCGCCGCTCGCGCTGGTCATGCTTCTCGACCGGCCAGAGCAGGCGGCGCCCGAGAAGAAGGAAGAAAAGAAGGCCGCCTGATCGCAGACAGGACGTGATCGTCCTGTTCACCGATTTCGGCGGTGCCGACCCGTACGTCGGACAGGTCAAGGCGGTCCTGCAGGCGCGCGCGCCGCGCGTTGCGGTGATCGATGCGCTGCACGACGTACCGGCATTCGGCGTCGAGCCTGCGGCGCATCTGCTGGCGGCCCTCGCTCCCTCCTTTCCACGCAAAGGCGTATTTCTCGCGGTCATCGATCCCGGCGTCGGCGGGCGCCGGGATGCAATCGTAGTGCAAGCCGACGGCCGGCGATTCGTCGGGCCGGACAACGGGTTGATGTCGCTCGTCTGGCAGCGCGCCGCGCGGCGCACTTGCTGGCGCATCGTTTGGCGTCCGGCGCGCCTGTCGACATCGTTCCACGGTCGCGACCTCTTCGCGCCGGTCGCCGCGGCGCTCGCGCGCGGACGGGTGCCGCGCGGCTGGCTCGCGCGCCAGCCGGCACCGAAAGTGCTGCTCGGCGCCGGCGACCTCGCGCGCGTCATCTACGTCGATCACTACGGCAACGCCATGACCGGCCTGCGCGCGGCGGGCGTGGCGCAGACGGCCCGGCTGCAGGTCGGCAGGCGGCACCTTGCGCGGGCCGCAACCTTCTGCGAGGCGCCCGCCGGCGCGGCGTTCTGGTACGAGAACAGCCTCGGCCTGGTGGAGATCGCGGCGAACCGCGCGAATGCCGCAAGCAAGCTCCGCCTGAGAGTGGGAACCCCGGTGACGCTGCTGCGAGGTTGAGCTGCTACGAGAGTCTATGCGACGACGATCGCACGATAGTCGTTCACGTTGGTGCGCGTTGGCCCCGTGACCAGCAGATCGCCCAGCGCCGCAAAGAAGCCGTAGCTGTCGTTTTTCGCGAGCAGCCTGCGGGCGTCGATTCCGGCGGCGCCCGCGCGCGCGAGCGAATCGGGCGCGAGCAGTGCACCGGCGTTGTCCTCGGAACCGTCGATGCCGTCTGTGTCCGCGGCGAGGGCGTGGACCGCCGGCACGCCTTCGAGCTCGATCGCCAGCGCCAGCAGAAACTCGCTGCAGCGCCCGCCGCGGCCGTCCTCGCCGCGCAGCGTGACGGTGCACTCACCGCCAGAGATGAGCGCGACCGGCGGCGGGAATGGAGCGCGGTACCGGCGCAGCTCACGCACGAGCGCGGCCATGACTTTGGCGACTTCGGTCGCTTCACCCGTTACCGTGTCACCGAGAATCACCGGCCGGATGCCTTGCGCGCTGAACACGCCGGCCGCCGCTTCGAGCGAGGCATGCGCGGTGGCGATGACGCGGTTCTCGACGCGGCCGAACATCGCATTGCCTGGCTTGGGCGTTTCAGCGATGCGCCCGCGAGCGCCGTCCTCGAGACGCGTGCGCACCGCCGGTGGAGGTGCGACGCCGTACTTGGCCAATACGTCGAGCGCGTCAGCGTAAGTCGTGGGATCGGGGGCGCACGGGCCCGAGGCGATGTGCGTGGGATCGTCGCCGGTCACGTCCGAGACGATCAGCGCGAGCACCGGCGCCTTGCACGCCGCGGCGAGCCGGCCTCCCTGGATGGCGGAAAGGTGCTTGCGCACCGTGTTGATCTCCTGGATCGCGGCGCCGCAGCGCAGCAGCCGAGCGGTGATCGCTTTCAGGTCCGCCATCGAAAGGCCTTCGGCCGGAAGCGAAAGCAGGCTCGAGCCGCCGCCCGAAACTAGGGCGAGCAGGAGATCGTCCTTTCCGAGGGCGCGCACCCGCGCGAGCATCTCGCGCGCGGCGGCCTCGCCGGCCTCGTCGGGAACCGGGTGACCCGCCTCGACGACCCGAATGCGCTCGGTGGGCAGCCCGTGCCGATAGCGCGTCACGGCGAGGCCCTCGAGCGGAGCGTCCGCCGGCCAGGCGCGCTCGACAGCGAGCGCCATCGAAGCGGCGGCCTTGCCGGCGGCGACGACCAGCGTGCGGCCGCGCGGCGGGCGCGGAAGATGCGAAGCGAGGATCCCGAGAGGATCGGCGGCGGCGACCGCGGCGCGGAAGCTTTCCTCGAGCAGCGCGCGCACCGGCGGTCCGTGCGCGTCAGCCGAAGGTCTCGCGTGCCGCGTCGCGACCCAGGCCGTACAGCTTCGGATAGAACTCGCGGAACGCCCGCTGGATGTCTGCGGCGGGCACGTCGGCGAAGCTGCCCCGGTCGCGCAGGTATTCCATGTGGCGGCGCTCGTCGGCGTCGTAGGGATGGAAGATCGAGTCCTTGCGTCCGTCGAATTCGAGCGGCTTGACGCGGAATTTCGTGCACAACGCCAGATTGAAGGCGGGCGTCGCCTTGACCCATTTGCCTTGGAGGAACAGCTCCGTGTAGCCGTGATAGACGAATAGGTCGCTGCCGATGTACTCGAGCAGGCGCGGGGTGGAGAGGTGGTTCCTGACGTCCGCGAAGCCGACGCGCGCGGCGATGCCGACGGCGCGCGCGCTGGCCGCGAGCAGCGCCGCCTTGCCGACGCAGAAGCCTTCGCCCGCGGCGAGGCAGTCGCTCGCGCGGTACGCGGACTCGACCGTGAAGTCGAGAAAAGGGTTGTAGCGGATGTCGTCGCGCACCGCGTAGTAGAGCGATACGGCGCGCTCGAGGTCGCTCGCGCCGCGAGCCTTGCGGCGCGCGTACTCGATGACGGCGTGGTGGTCGCTGTCGATGAATACGCCGGGCTGCAGGTAGGTTTCCAGCGCTCCCATCAGCGGTCCAGCTTCATCATGCGCCTCGCCCCGGCGAACAGCGCGCTCGCAGGGTTGGCGAGCTCGTCGACGACCGAGAAGTGATGGCGTCCGGGCATCGGAACGTCGGCGGCGACCGCCGACCTCCAGCGCTGTGCGAGCAGTGCGTTCTGGCGCTTGAACTCGGAGCTTTCGAGTCCGCCGACGCAGGTGAACACCGGAGCGCGCGTTGCCGGCGGGAGGAACGCCGGCGAGGCCTTGAGCGCCGAGGACTCGTCGAGGCGCAAGTCCGCGCTCAGAAAGTCGACCTCGACCAGCGGGCGCAGGTCGTAGATGCCGCTGATCGCCAGCCCGCCCTTGAACAGGTCGCGCGGCAGGGCTGGATCGAACACTGGCCAAAGCGCCGCCATCATCATCGCTGTAAGGTGTGCGCCAGCCGAATGTCCGCAGACGAACAGCCGCTCCTCGTCCATGCCGTACTCTTCCGCGTGACGATACAGCCAGGCCGAGGCGCGCAACATCTGGCAGACGATCTCCTCGATTGTGACCTTCGGACAGAGGTCGTAGTTCACCACCACGAGCGACACTCCGGCGTCGACCCAGGTGGGCGCCAGGTACGAGAAGTCGGCTTTGTCGAGCGAGCGCCAGTAGCCGCCGTGGATGAACATCAGCACCGAGCCGTCGCCCTTGCGCGCCGGGAAGATGTCGAGCTTCTCTCCCGGAGCCGGCCCGTATTCGCGGTCCAGGTAGCAGGTCATGGTCGAACGGGCGCGCGCCGACTGCTCGGCCCAGCGCGCGAAGTACTGTGCATGGTCCGGAACCAGCGCGCGGTTGTTGTACTCGCGGCTGACAAAAGCTCTGTCGTTCATGCACGCTCCTCGCGCCACAGCCCGAGCGCAGCCTGCGCGGGGCGATCAGAGTAGGAAAACAGCACGCACTCGCTGTCGGTCTCGATGCTGACGTGCTGCCAGCTCGGCACGACGAACGTATCGCGCGGCTCGAAAGTGAAGCGTTGCCCGCCGATGTCGACCCGGCCGGTGCCCTCGACCACCGAATACACGGTCGCATCCGTCGAGCGGTATGCGCTCGAGCGGAAGCGCGCGGGCAGCAGTTGCATGAATGCGCCCATCGTAGGCATCGCCGGAGCGCCGGTCAGCGGATTGATGAACTGCATCTTCCAGCCGTGGCAGGCGTCCGGATCGCCGTTCTTCGCAAGTGCGTGCAGTGTTTCGCGGCTGCGCGCGTAGGGGTAGTTGAAAATCGGCGAGGTCTTGGATGCGGGCAGGCCTTCGAGGGGCGCCATGTTCGCGCCATAGCGCGCGTAGGAGTCGCCCTCCGCGCGGCTGACCGGTTGGACCTCCTCGGCAAACGTCTCCATGAAGCCCGCGTCGAAGAACTGCACGATCGGGATGTCGAGCCCGTCCATCCACACGACTGGCTCGTCGCCGGGATTACCGTGGTCGTGCCAGGTCCAGGGCGGCGTAATGATGAAATCTCCCGGATGCATGGTGGTGCGCTCGCCATCGACAGCCGTATAGGCGCCGCGGCCCTCCACGATGAAGCGCAGGGCGGACTGCGTGTGCCGGTGGCTCGGGGCGATTTCGCCCGGGAGGATCAGCTGCAGGCCGCAGTAGAGGCTGCGCGTGATGCGGGACTGGCCGCGCATGGCGGGGTTCTCCAGAACCAGAACGCGACGGATCGCTTCCCTGGCGGTGATGACCTTGCCCGATTCCAGGATGTACGGCCGGATCTTGCGGTACTTCCACAGCGCCGGCGCGCAGGGCGTCTGCGGGCGCGGCGGCACGAGGTCGTGCAGGACCTCCCACAGCGGCGCGAGGTTGTCCTTGTCCATGCGCCGGTAGAACTCGGCGCGGCCGCCTGCCGGGCTGGCGGAACCGGGCTTGGGAACCGAGGCCATGGCCTCCTCCTTGAATCGGGAACAGCGATTTTGTACGGTCTCGGGGACCGCCGCAACGCGCCGGGTCGAACGAGCGCCCCCTTTCAAGCCGGCTGCAGCCAGCCGATGAAGGTTTGGCGGATGCGGTGCAGCAGCCGGTCCCAGCGCGAGGGGTTCTGGACGATCTCGGCGCGGTAGAACGACGGGCACAGGATCGCGGCATGCGCCACCTCGCCGCACAGGCCGCAGCCCACGCAGCCGTTGTTCACCTGTGCCACCGGGTCGACCTTAAGGGGATCGGAGGCATCCTTGATCGTGAGCGACGGGCAGCCCGAGAGCCGGACGCAGGAGTGGTCCCCCGAGCACACGTCCTCGTCCACGCCGAAGCGCGTGCGGACCACGCGCTCGCCAGCCTTGAGCGCGGCGGCGAGCTGGGGGCGGATGCGCCGCTGGCGCTCGAGCTGGCACTCGCCCTCGGCGACGATGACCTTCAGCCCGGGGTAGTCGGTGCTCATCGCCTCTTTGAGCGTCTTGGCCACCTCGCCCACGTGATAGTTGTGCACCGTCTTCATCCAACCCACGCCCAGACCTTCGAGCGCGCGCTCGATGCTCATGTCGAGCGCCTTGTGCGCGGTGTGCTGCGGCGAGGAGGGAATCTCCTGCGTCCCGGTCGCCGAGCTGTAGCCGTTTTTCATGATGACGAGGATGCCGTCGTCCTTGTTGAACACCGCGTTGGCGACGCCCGAGGTGAGGCCGTTGTGCCAGAAGCCGCCGTCGCCCATGATGGTCACCGAGCGCCGGCCGAACATCGGCTGGACGGCCGAATTGGAGGCGAGGCCCAAGCCGTAGCCGAGCACGGTGTGCCCGATGTTGAACGGCGGCAGCGTGGAGAAGGTGTGGCAGCCGATGTCGGCCGAGACATGGAAGGCGCCGGCTTCGCGCTCGACGAGCTTCATGGCGGCGAATACGGGCCGCTCGGGGCAGCCGATGCAAAAGCCCGGCGGGCGCGTCGGCACCGGCATACCCAGTAGTTCTGCGGCCCTCTTTCTTGGCGTCGTGAGCGCATCGTGGGCGGCGTGGATGCGGGGCGCGTCGACGCCCTGGGGCGCCGCCTGCTCGATGAAGCGCGCGACCCCGGCGAGCACCACTTCGCCGGTGTACTCGCCCGCCAGCGGCAGCACGTCCTTTCCGTATATCCGGACCGCGTTCACATCGTGGCGGCGCAGGCAGGCGAGAACCGCGTCCTCGATGTACGCCGGCTGCCCTTCCTCGACGACCAGCACCGCGCGCTTGCCTTGGCAGAACCCGACGATCTCCTCGGGTACGAGCGGATAGGTGACGTTCAGGCAGTAGATCGGGATGCGGGACGAACCGAACGCGTCGGCGAGCCCCAGCTGCTGCAGCGCGCGCACGGTCACGTTGTACATGCCGCCCTGGCAGACGATGCCGACGTCAGCCAGCTCGCCCGGGAAGGTCTCGTTCAGCCGCTGCTCGCGGATGAAGCGCAGCGCGGCCGGCCAGCGCACCTCGACCTTGTGCTTTTCCTGGGCGTAGGTCGCGGGCGGCAGGCAGATGCGGCCGTAGTCGAAGTCCGGATTTTCGAGCACGTTCCGCTTCGAGTAATGCGGCGCGCGGTTGGCGCGCGCCATGAAACTGCCGTGCACGTGGCAGGCGCGGATGCGCAGCTCGAGCATCACCGGGGTGCTCGAGGCCTCCGACAGCTCGAAGCCCTTTTCCACCATCTCGACGATCTTGGGCAGGCTCGGCCGCGGATCGAGCA
>JBLMWT010000075.1:0-4421 GCA_050257375.1 Sphingomonadaceae bacterium | reverse complement strand
CAGGGGTTCCGCGTATCGCTGGCGCGCGATGGGCGCGAGATGCGCCAAGCGCTGGATAAGAGCCGTCCCGACATCGTGGTGCTCGACATCATGCTGCCCGGCGAGGATGGGCTCGCGCTGTGCCGCGACCTGCGCGCCAAGTCGAACATCCCGGTGATCATGCTCACCGCGCGCGGCGAAGAGCTCGACCGCATCATCGGTATCGAGATGGGCGCCGACGACTACCTCGCCAAGCCGTTTAGCCCGCGCGAGCTGCTGGCGCGCATGAAGAGCGTGCTGCGCCGCGCGCGCGCGCTGCCGCCCGAGCGCACCGAAGGCCATCGCGTGCGCTTCGCCGGCTGGACGCTCGACCTCGCGGCGCGCCACCTGGTCGCGCCCGACGGCGTCGTCGTGCCGCTCGGCGGCACCGAGTTCCGCCTGCTGTCGGCGTTCGTCGAGCATCCGAACCGCGTGCTCGACCGCAACCAACTGATGGATCTCACGCTGGGGCGCGAAGCGACACCGCTCGACCGCTCGATCGACGTGCAGGTGAGCCGCTTGCGCCAGCGCCTGCGCGACGACGCGCGCGAGCCGCGCATCATCAAGACGGTGCGCAACGGCGGCTACGTGCTCGCCGCGGCAGTCGAGCGGCTCGCCTGATGCGCCTGGTGCCCGGGTCGCTCTTCGGGCGGACCATGCTGGTGCTCGCCGCGGGGTTGCTGCTCGCGCAACTCGCGACGGTGCTGATCAACGTCATGGACCGCGGCAGCGCGGTGTACCGGCTCGCCTCGCAGCAGGTCGCGATCCGCATCGCCGAGGCGGCCAAGATCCTGAATCGCGTGCCGGCCGCCGACCGCACCTGGATACTCGAGGAGCTGAGCAGCCGCGATCTGCGCATCCTGCTCTCCGCCAAGCCGATCGTCGTGCCGCAGGGCCCCGAGGAGCTCAACCCCTACGAACGCAGCTTCGCCGCATCCGTGCAGAGGAACATCGGCGCCCCCTGGCATACCGACGTGGAAATCTCGACGCACCTGCGTTCGCTGCGCCCCGAGCCGGAGGACAGCGATGCGAGCACGCCCTTCGGGCAGTGGTTCGGACGCAACTTCTATTTCCTCCTGCCGGACACCTTCACGCTGGTCACCCAGGTCCGGTTGCAGGACGGGAGCACGGCCGTGTTCTACGCGCGCGTGCCGCAGGAGCGGCTCGCGCGCCTGCAGACTCTGCTGCCGCGCCTCATCCTGACGCTCGGCATCATCATCGCGCTGACGGCAGTCGTCGTCGGAATGGTGACGCGCCCGCTCGCGCGCCTCGCGCGCGCCGCCGATGCGCTCGGCGCCGACCCGGAAGGGCCCGCGCTCAGGATAAGCGGCCCGCGCGAGGTCGCGCGCGTGGTCGAGGCTTTCAACCGCATGCAATCGCAGGTGCGCCGCCACGTGCAGGAGCGCGCCAGCCTGCTCGGCGCGATCTCGCACGACCTGAAGACGCCGATCACGCGCATGCGCCTGCGCGCCGAGATGATGCCGGAGGGCGAGCTGCGCGAGAAATTCGTGCGCGACCTCGAGGAGATGGAGGCGATGGTCGGCTCGACGCTGGAGTTCTTCAGCAGCCTGGGCAAGGATCCCGAGCGCCGGCCGGTGGACGTCGCGGCGCTTGTCGACGGCCTGTGCGAGGACTGGCGCGAGACCGGCGCCGAAACTACGATCAGCGGCGCGCCGCGCGCGCCCTACCCCGCGCACCCGCAGGCGCTGCGCAGGTGCCTGAACAACCTGATCGAGAACGCGCTGCGCTATGGCGGGCGCGCCGACGTATCGATCGAGGACGACGACGCGATGCTGCGCATCGCGGTGCGCGACCGGGGGCCCGGCATCCCCGCGGATCAGCTCGAACGCGTGTTCGAGCCCTTCTTCCGGCTGGAAGGCTCGCGCAGCCGCGAGAGCGGCGGCGCAGGCCTGGGGCTGAGCATCGCGCGCAACATCGCGCGCTGGCACGGCGGCGATGTCACGCTTCGCAACGCGCCGGAGGGCGGCCTCATCGCGACGCTCACGCTTCCGCGCGGCGCCGCCGTAGAACGACCGGCCGCGGACAGTCAATCGGACTAGTGAATGGGCGGCCGGTCGCGCCGCCAGCTACAAGCTTTGCAGGAAGGCCAACAAATCGCGCTTATCCTCTTCGGTGAAGCCGATGCCGAAACGCTCATCGTAGAAGTTGATCACGTCCAGTAGCGTTGCCGCCGAGCCATTGTGGAAATAAGGCGCTCGCCCTGCTAACCCACGCAAAATGGGTCCTTTCACCTTGCCGATATCCTCGCACTTGCCGGAGATCAGTGCCCGCCCAGGGTCCGTGACGACAAAGGTCTGCCCTGCCAACGGTCCACTGATGCATTGCAGGGTGAAGACCGGCAGATCGGAGATGTCTAACGCCGGCGGGGCATTTGCACCTGCATTGGCGACGCCGATGTTGAGCGGCGCTTTGACAGAATGGTCACCTACATTGGGCGTGTCATGACAAGTTCCGCAGAACCCGGAAATGCTCGGTTGTTTGAGCGCATCGTTGAGGCCGGCGACATTCGTGATGTTGATCCGCGTGTTGTTGAATAGGTTCTCGCCGCGCGCCACCGAGCCGCGATGTGAGCTTAGCTCTCCGGGATCGCCAGTGATTGTCACCGGCGGCTGGACCGTCGTTTGGATGGATACGGAGGTGAAAGGCGAGACCGCCCCGCCGGGGCCGCCAATGTTTTCCCAAGCTTTGTACAGATCGAATATTTGTGAGGTGAACGGCGTCCCCTGCGGGTTCAATCCGACGGGATCGTTGATGCCGATGAAAAATCCGGCGAGCTGTCCTGGCAACGCATCAGGTCCGCCCGTCGCGCCATAAGCATCCAGCGGTCCTGCTTCATGATCGAAAAGCTGCGCGGTGAAAATACCCGACTCGAAATTGACGATCTGCTGTAGTTGAACCGCATTCGGCGCTGCGTCGGCCTGCGCATGACCAAGCGTAGCGTCGATCGCTTGGCTGAGCAGACTCGGCTCGCGCCCGTCCCACATGATGGCGGTCAGAAATCCCAAGTTCGTTGCTGGCAATGGCCGCCGGTAAATCGAGACGATACCGGCTGTTGGACTGGTGAGTCCCGTGGCGGGATTGGTGTTGCAGTTGTACGGATCGTCGACGGAGACGACTTCAAACTCCGTGTTTGCCGGAAC
Organism: Sphingomonadaceae bacterium; assembly: GCA_050257375.1. Taxonomy (GTDB): domain Bacteria; phylum Pseudomonadota; class Gammaproteobacteria; order Burkholderiales; family SG8-39; genus DAHVFK01. Next base: position 1,242 of record JBLMWT010000075.1, on the reverse strand, counting down.
AGGCAGCCCGATCCTGATAAGCCCCTTTTTCAGTAACAGCCCATAGGATTGGAGTTTTGCATCGACGCTCGAGACGTCGTCGCTCGGGCACGTGGCTCCATCACCCAGACGAAAGATCGGATCGGTTCCATGACTCGTGGAGAAACGGTCTTGCACGCTCGCTGCGCTGATGCTCCAGCCGTCCTGCGGTTGATGACAGCTCAAGCACGTTCGTCCGTTGGTCCCAAGATTTCCGAAGAATGCGTTCTGCGCCGTGAGTGTTGGACCGCTCGGCTGAAGGGTGGCGATGCGCCCGGACGGGTCAGGATATTCTCCGAATCGCGGGATGACCGGCGGAGTGGGCTGTTCACCGCGGTCGACATCGGCATAACTCCGCATTTTCTGCGCATGACGTATGGCGCCCGCCTGCCAGGCGTAATTGGCGGGATCCTTCGCATCCGCCTGCGCAGACGTAACACCGCCGAGGAAAGTCGAGAGCGCAGCAACTGCCACGGTACGTCCGAAGTTGTCGCGCAACGAACGTGCGAAATATGAAGACATGAATCCCCCCATCTCTGCCGCTCGGAACGAGGCTCTGTTGTTTTTTCTACTTCTCCGGCGTTGTTGTTTCTACTTTTTTTGATGCAGCTATAAACCTCAGAATATCGCATCGTTTCCGGGCCAGCAACGCGCGGATGTCGGCCGGATTTTTCATAGCGGGTGCCCCAGCCTTGAGCGCGATGGGGCGCGAACACCTTGCATATCCGTCAGCTTCAGCCCTTCACCGCTGCGCGCTGCAGTTCAGCCGAACAGGTCCGCCGCCTCCCCTGCCTCCAGCAGCGAGCCGACGCGCACTCCGAGCAGGCGCAGTCTGCGCTCGAGCGGCGCGCGCTTGAGGCACTCCCCCGCGGCGCGCCGGATCGCGCGCGCGTCGTCGGTGTACGCCTCGAGCGTGCGGTCGCGGGTCAAGGTGTGGAAGTTGTCGTAGCGCAGCTTGATCCCGACGCAGCGGCCGCGGTAGCCCTTGCGCCGCAGGTCCTCGGCGAGCTTCTCGCACAATCGGGTGAAGATCGCCGACAGCGCTTCGCGGTCGAGCCGTGGATGCAGGTCGCGCTCGAACGTGGTTTCGCGGCTGATCGACTTGGGCTCGCGCTCGGTCACGAGCGGCCGCTCGTCGCGCCCGTGCGCCGCCTCGTGCAGCCAGGCGCCAGTGCTGCGGCCGAAGCGCTCGACGAGCAGGCGCGGGTCGGCCGCGGCGAGCTC
>JBLMWT010000074.1:0-3366 GCA_050257375.1 Sphingomonadaceae bacterium | reverse complement strand
CTCGTGTGGAATCGCACGCGCGCCAAGGCCGAGCCGCTCGCGAAGCACGGCGCCAAGGTCGCGCACGCGCTCCCCGAACTCGCCGCGTGCGACATCGTCTTCTGCATGGTCGCCACCTCGGACGACGTGAGGGAGGTGATCGCAGGCAAAGGCGGGCTGCTCTCGTCCGGGAGCGCGCCGCGCACGCTGATCGAATGCTCGTCGATCTCGCTCGAGAGCTCAGCGGAGCTGCGTGCACTGCTCGCCGCGCGCGGCGTCGGCTATCTCGCCGCGCCGGTGAGCGGCAACGCCAAGGTGATCAAGGCGGGCAAGCTGACCTTCGTCTGCTCCGGACCGCAGGCCGAGTTCGAGCGCGCGCTGCCTTTCCTGAAGATGATCGGGCCCGCGGCGAGCTACGTCGGCGAAGGCGAGCTCGCGCGCATCGTCAAGATCTGCCACAACGTGTTCCTCGGGGTGGTGATCCAGTCGCTCGCCGAAATCACGGTGCTCGCGCAGAAGGCGGGCGTGTCGCGCCACGCCTTCCTCGAGTTCATGAATCAGAGCGTAATGGGCTCGACCTTCTCGCGCTACAAGACGCCCGCCCTCGTGAATTTGGATTTCAAGGTGACGTTCACCCCCAAGCTGCTGCGCAAGGACCTGGACCTCGGCCTGGATGCTGCGCGGCGCTTCGAGGTGCCGATGCCGCTCGCCTCTGCGACGCGCGACCTGCTGCAGGCGATGATTGGCCGCGGCATGACCGAGCAGGATTTCGCCACGCTCATCCTGCAGCAGGCGCAGAACTCGGGGCTGGAACTGCAGCCTGAGAACGTGCCGGTCGGCGACGGCTTGTCGTGATCCGAAGCTAGGCGGCCTTGGCCGCCATCGCGGGCTTGAGCGGCGCGGCGGTCTGGCGCTGCAGATCCTCGAAGGACAGGCCTTCGACCATCTCGACGACGCGCAGGCCGTCCGGCGCTACGTCGATCACGGCGAGGTCGGTGTAGATGCGGTGCACGCAGGCGACCCCGGTGAGAGGGTAGCTGCAGCGCTCGACGATCTTGCTGGCGCCGCCCTTGGTGACGTGCTCCATCATGACGAGCACTTTCTTTGCACCCAGCGCGAGATCCATCGCGCCGCCGACCGCCGGAATCGCGTCGGGTTCGCCCGTGTGCCAGTTGGCCAGATCGCCCGTGGCCGAGACCTGAAACGCGCCGAGCACGCAGAAGTCGATGTGCCCGCCGCGGATCATGGCGAACGAATCGGCGTGGTGGAAGTAGGCGCCCCCGGGAAGCAGAGTAACTGGCTCTTTGCCGGCGTTGATCAGGTCCTCGTCCTCCTGGCCTGCCGCGGGACGCGGGCCGATGCCAAGCACGCCGTTCTCGCTGTGCAGGATCACCTCGCGCCCTTTGGGAATGTGGTTCGCCACGAGCGTCGGCAGACCGATGCCGAGATTGACGTACGCCCCCTCGGGAATGTCGCGCGCCACGCGCGCGGCGATCTGGTTGCGGTCGAGCCTCTTCATGTCGTGGCCTAGGCGACTTTGCCGAGCGCGGCATGCGCTGCGACGCGCACGACGCGCTGCACGAAGATCCCGGGCGTCACGATCTCCTCGGGGTCGAGCGCGCCCAGCTCGACGGTCTCGCGCACCTGCACGACGGTGCAGCGCGCCGCGCTCGCCATGATCGGCCCGAAGTTGCGTGCGCTCTTGCGATACGTGAGGTTGCCCCAGCGGTCGGCGCGGTCGGCCTTGATCAGCGCATAGTCGGCGTGGATCGGGTATTCGAGCACGTAGTCGCGTGCGCCGATGCGCCGCGTCTCCTTGCCTTCGGCCAGGCGCGTGCCGTATGCGGTCGGCGTGTAGAACGCTCCGATGCCCGCGCCTGCGGCGCGGATGCGCTCGGCGAGCGTGCCCTGCGGCACCAGCTCGAGCTCGATTTCGCCGGCGCGGTACTGGCCGTCGAAGTGCCACGAGTCCGCCTGGCGCGGAAACGAGCAGATGATCTTGCGCACGCGGCGCGCCTTGATGAGCGCGGCGAGCCCCGTATCGCCGTTGCCGGCGTTGTTGTTGACGATCGTGAGCCCTTTGGCGCCCTGCTCGATCAGGGCGTCGATCAGCTGTGCGGGCATGCCAGCGTTGCCGAACCCCCCGATCATCACCGTCGCGCCATCCGGGACGTCGGCGAGCGCCGCCTGCGGCGTCGGGAGTATCTTGTCGATCATCGGGCGAATCTAGGGCCCGCCTCCGCGCCTTGTCAAGCGAGCGCCACGCCGCGGTACACTTGCGCGCTTCGCCATCTTTCGCGGACAACTCCATGGCCGAAATGCACGTGTTCCACTCCGCGCCGCTCATGCGCGCAATCGAGGCGATCGTCGCCGCCGGCGGCAGCGAGGCGCGGGAAGCGCGCCTGGTGGCCGAGAACCTCGTCACTGCGAATCTCACCGGTCACGACTCGCACGGCATCGGCATGATTCCGCGCTACGTCGACTCGCTGAAGGAAGGCGGGCTGAATCCCAACCGCCATCCGCAAATCAAATTCGACGGCGGCGCACTGCTTGCGCTCGACGGCCAAGCCGGCTACGGTCAGGTGATCGGGCTGGAGGCGACCGACATGGCGATCGCGCGCGCCAAACAGCACGGCGTCGCAGTGATGGCGCTCGCCAACTCGCATCACCTGTGCCGCATCGGCCAGTGGGCCGAGCAGGCGGTGGCGCAGGGCCTCGTGTCGATCAGCTTCGTGAACGTCATCTCGCGCCCGATCGTCGCGCCCTACGGCGGCTCGGACGCGCGCTTCGGCACGAACCCTTGCACCATCGGCATTCCGCTTCCCGGCCAGCCGCCGCTCATCCTCGACATGGCGACCAGCGCCGTCGCGCAGGGCAAGATCCGCGTCGCGCACAACAAGCGCGAGAAGGTGGCGCCGGGGCTGCTCATCGACGACAAGGGCCATCCGACGCTTGATCCGCGTTTCGGCGTCATCGAGCCGTTTGGCGCGCTCACTACGATGGGGCTGCACAAGGGCTACGGCCTCGCGGTGGTCTGCGAGCTGCTCGGCGGCGCGCTCACGGGCGGCGGCACGCAGCACACCGGCGAGCGCACGAAGAAGCGCGTGTTGAACGGCATGCTCTCCATCCTGATCGACCCCGCGAAGCTCGGCACTGCGCAGGCGTTCGCCGGCGAGGCCACCGCGTTCGTCGAGTGGGTGCGCAAGTCACCGCCTGCGCCCGGTTTCGACAAGGTCCGTCTCGCGGGAGAGCCGGAGCGCGAGACTCGCGCGCGGCGCCTCGCCGAAGGCATTTCCGTCGACGCCACCACCTGGCGCGAGATTCACGCCGCAGGCGCCAAGCTGAACGTCAGCGCCGAGACGATCGACCGCTTAGCGCGCACGGCCT
>JBLMWT010000073.1:0-7876 GCA_050257375.1 Sphingomonadaceae bacterium | reverse complement strand
GCGGCGTCCTCGGAGGCGTCGCGCTCGAAGCGCTCGCTCACCTCGACCTCGTAGTTCTCGGCGGCGATCTGCTCGATCAGCTGCTTGGTCTGCGGATTCGTCGGGTCGACGATCGCCACCACCTTGAGCAGCCGGTGGAAGGGGATGGGGATCGTCGGCGACTTGACCGAGCGCGGAATCATTTGCCGCCTTCCGCGACGCAGTCCACCAGGTAGCGTCGGCCGCGTTCGGTCGGCTCGAAGCGCAGGCCGTGGATGTCCGTCTCGAAACCAGGAAACTTGCTGTCGAACTCGCGCGCGTACAGCAGGTAGTCCTGGATCGACTTGGTCGCGCGCGTCAGGCGCTCGCCCGGCATGATCACCGGGATGCCGGGCGGGTAGGGCACCACCATGACGGCGAGCGTGCGGCCCATGAGCTTGTCGATCTCGACCGACTCGACGCGGCCGCGCACGAGGTGGTCGTAGGCGTCGGCGGGGCGCAGCGCCATCTCGGGCAGCGTCGTGTACATGTCCTTCTGCGCCTTGGGGAGGTTGTCTTCGCGGTACACGCGGTGCACCGCGTAGCACAGGGCTTTGAGCCCCATGCCCGCGTAGGCCTCGGGATGCGCGCCTGTGAGCGCCGGCAGCACGCGCTCGAGCGGCGCGTTGGCGTCGTACAGGTCCTTGAAGTTGAGCAGCTCGGTGACGAGCGTGCTCCACTTGCCCTTGGTGATGCCCATCGAGAAGAGCACCAGGAACGAGTACAGGCCCGTCTTCTCGATTTCGATGCGGCGCTGCGACAGGAACTTGACCACCACCGCGGCGGGAATGCCGCTCGCCTGCATCGCGCCGGAGGGCGACAGGCCCGGAGTGAGGATCGTGACCTTGATCGGGTCGACCAGCACGTGGTTCTCGGCAAGCCCCTCGAAGCCGTGCCACTTGTCGCCCGGCTTGAGCACCCAGGCGGAGGTCTGGTCGGTGGGCTTCTTCGCCATCGCCTCGGGCTGCCACACCTCGAACCACCACGAGCCCTTGAGCTGCTTCTTCACCGCGGTCATCGCGCGCCTGAAGCTGAGCGCCTCATCGATCGTCTCCTGCACGATCGCGCGCCCGCCGGGGCGCTCCATCATCGCCGCGGCGACGTCGCAGGAGGCAATGATGCCGTACTGCGGCGACGTCGAGGTGTGCATCATGAACGCCTCGTTGAAGCGCGTCATGTCGAGCTTCTTTTCCTCGGCGTGCTGCACGTGGATCATCGACGCCTGCGACAGCGCCGAGAGCAGCTTGTGCGTGGACTGCGTGGCGAAGGTGATCGCGTGTGGCGAGCGCTCCGGCCGGTCCGACGAGATTCCGTGGTAGCCGTCGTAGAACTCGTGGAAGTTCGCGTAGGCGTACCAGGCTTCGTCGAAGTGCAGCACCTCGACCGCGTCGCCGAGCGACTTCTTGATCGCGTCGACGTTGTAGGACAGCCCGTCGTAGGTCGAGTTGGTCATCACCATGAGCCGCACCTTGCCGCTCGTTTCCTTGGCGAACGGGCTGGCGGCGATCTTCTTTTTGATCGACGCGGGCGTGAACTGGTCGCGCGAAATCGGGCCGATGATGCCCAGGCCGTTGCGCGACGGCACGAGGTAGATCGGCGTCGCGCCGGTCATGATGAGCGAGTGCAGGATCGACTTGTGGCAGTTGCGGTCGCACAGCACCAGGTCGCCGCGGCCGACCATGCCGTGCCAGACGATCTTGTTGGCGGTCGACGTGCCGCCGACCACAAACAGCGTCTCGTCCGAGCCGAAAATGCGCGCGGCGTTGCGCTCGCCCGCGGCGATCGGCCCGGTGTGGTCGAGCAGGGAGCCTAACTGCCCGACCGACACCGAGACGTCCGAGCGCAGCGTGTTTTCGCCGAAGAAGTGATAGAACAGGTGACCCACCGGGCTCTTGCGGAAGCCCACGCCGCCGCCGTGCCCCGGCGTGTGCCAGGAGTAGCTCGCGTGCAGCGTGTAGTCCATGAGCGCCTTGAACATCGGCGGCGGGAGGCGCTCGAGGTAGAGTTGCGCCGCGCGCGTGATGCCGCGCGCGAGGAACTCGGGCGAATCCTCGAACAGGCGCATGAAGGCGTTCGCGTGCTTGAGCACGCCCGCCGGCACCATCTCCGCGGTGCGCTCGTCGCCGAACAGGAAGATCGGTAGCAGGACATTCCGGCGGCGCTTCCTGGCGAGCACGTCCTCCAGCAGCTCCCACTGCGCGGGGCCGGCTTCCGCGCCGTCGATCGACACCAGCCAGCAGGATTCGTTATTGGCGACCTCGACCAGCCGCTGCGCGTCGTCGTAGCTGATGCCCGCCACCACGCGGAAGCCTTCCTTCTCGATCGCCGATGCGAGCATGCGCATGCCGCGCCCGGCGGCGCGCTTGCCCTCGTAGTCCTCGTCGATGATGGCGATCGGAAACGCCTGCACGAATTCCATGGCTCTCTCCCGCCCGCGGCTAGAACTTGTACTGGCCGGAAAACTGGATGCGCGTGTCGTCGTTCGACGAGCCGTCCTTCAACTTGAGCTTGCCCCACAGCAGCTCGGCGCCTGCGAGAACGTTCTTCGCGGGGTACCAGAGCAGATTGGTCGAGGCGTAGCTGCCCTCCTTGAAGGCGTTGGCGAGCTGCCCGTCGGTGTTGTCCTGCTTGTGCTGGCTCAGCCCGATCGAGCTGCTCCACTTGTCGCTCCAGTAGTGGTCGTAGTAGGCGAACCAGCCGAGCGACGCGACCGTCACCGCCTGCAGGTTGCCGTTCCCCGCGAGGTCCACGCCGCCGTCGTTCATGTAGCTCGCGATGCCCTTGCCGTACACGACCTGTCCGGTGACGCGGTCGCGGCCGACGGTCTTCAGCCAGCCGTTCAGGTTGATGCCCCAGCCGGTCTTCGAACCCGATGGATTGTTGTCCGGCGTGGAGGTCGTCTCGTAGCCGATCGAGCGCGCGATGCCCGCCGCCTGGAACTGACCCCAGTCGCCGTCGAAGCCGAGCTTGCCGACAACGTCGGGGTATTGCGTCCTGCCCCGGATGCCGAGGTTCGGGGCGAGGAGATCCACTTTCCCAGTATCGATGGCGGAGTTGGGTGCTTCGAGCGAGAACATGAGCTTCATCCCGTCGCGACTGAGCGCGGTGTAGCGGATCTGCGGATTACGCAGGAACACCATGCCGCTCGGTCCCCAGTAGTCGATCGTGTTCGGGAACGTGTCGATGTTCATGAACAGCGAGTAGTACTGTCCCACTCCGAAATTGCCGAGCTCGCCCCAGGCATTGAGCAGGCGGATGTTCGTCGTGTTGCTCGAGCCGGTGCCGAACAGGTCGAAGCTGAGCTCGGTCTTCAATTCGCCCGCCGTGGTTGGGACGAACCCCTTGAAGGCGATCGATGTCTGCTTGGCGCTGGCGATGGTTTCGCCGTCCTTGCCGCAGCCCGGGTCGCCCGGGCAGTTGACCGGGATCTTCGACGGCCGCAGGGTGGCGTTCCACTCCGGGTCGACGCGCTTGAAGTCGTAGATCCCGTCGAGCTGCACCTTGCCGCTGACTTCCACCCGCGCCTTCTCCGGCTCCTTCGCACCGGCCTCGGCCTTCGCTTCCGGCGCGACGACCGGCGCGGGCGCTTCGGCGGCCGCGGGGGCGGCGGGCGCCGGGGCCGGCGCGGCCTGCTTCTCCTGCTCGAGGGCCTTGACGCGCTTTTGCAGGTCCTGGATGGTCTTCAGGGCCTGGTCGAGCGTTCTTTTCAATTCTTCGTTCGACTGGGCCTGGGCCCCGCCGCTGAGCGCGAGCGCTACCGCGAACACGATTGCACGACGCATGGCCGCCTCCTCCTCGTTGCGTGGGCCGTCAGGCGCTTAAGCTAGGCGCGGCCCGATCATGCGTTTTGACGTACATCAAGCTCCGGTCGTGCGAAGCGACGAGACTGTGTCATTCCCATTCCAAACAAGAAGGAGTTCGCCATGACCGGCAAATCGTTCGCCCTTCCGTTCGCTTTCGTTCTAGCCTGCGCCTTGCTGCCCGGCTCGGCATTTGCACAGTCCGAGAAGACGCCCGAGCAGACGCGCATGGAACTTCACAAGGAAGTCCAAAGCACCATCGCGCACTACAAGAACACCGATCCCGGCATCGATCGTTTCTTCAAGAAATCAGCCGGCTACGTGGTGTTCCCGAAAGTCGGAAAAGCGGGTCTGATCGTCGGCTTCGGCCACGGCGACGGCGAGCTGTTCGAGAGAGGCCGCGTGGTCGGCGTAGCCTCGATCTCGGTCGGCACCGTGGGACTGCAGGCGGGCGCCCAGGAATACAGCGAGATCGTGTTCTTCGAGAACCGCGCGGCGCTCGACCGGTTCAAGCAGAACAAGTTCGAGTTCGCCGCCAGCGCCTCCGCGGTCATCGTCAAGGCCGGAGCCGCGGCGAGCGAGAATTATCGCGACGGCGTCGCGGTCTTTACGCAGCCGAGCGGCGGCGCGATGGTCGAGGCGGCGGTCGGCAGCCAGAAATTCAACTTCAAGGCCGACGCGAAGGCGCCCAAGAAATAGCGAGCGAGGCGGTGCCACCCGCTGCAGAGGGGCCGGAACATGGCGCACCCGACTGACGATATTCGCGCACACGGCAGGAACGCAGAATCCGGTCGCCTGCAGGAGGCGCGCGAGCAGCGGATCCCATGGAAGAAATGGGGTCCTTACCTGAGCGAGCGCCAGTGGGGAACGGTGCGCGAGGATTACAGCGGGAACGGCGACGCCTGGAATTTCTTCACCCACGATCACGCGCGCTCCCGGGCGTACCGCTGGGGCGAGGACGGACTGGGCGGTATCTCCGACGACGGGCAGCGCCTGTGCTTTGCTCTCGCCCTGTGGAACGGGAAAGACCCGATCCTGAAGGAGCGCCTGTTCGGGCTCACCAACAGCGAGGGCAATCACGGCGAGGACGTCAAGGAGTACTACTTCTACCTCGACTCGACGCCCACGCACTCGTACATGAAGTTTTTGTACAAGTATCCGCAGGCGGCCTATCCCTACGCCGATCTGGTGGAGAAGAACCGACGGCGCAGCCGCAATGAGATGGAGTACGAACTGCTCGACACCGGCGTGTTCCGGGAGGACCGCTACTTCGACGTGTTCGTGGAGTACGCGAAAGAATCGCCCGAGGACATCCTGATCAGGATCACGGCTTGCAACCGCGGCCCGGACGAGGCCGAACTGCACGTGCTGCCGACGCTGTGGTTCCGCAACGACTGGGCGTCATGGGTGGCGCATCCGGCCGAAAAGCCGACATTGAAGCAGGTCGAGGGACCGGCCGGTGCGAAAGCGATTGCGGCCGTGCATCCCGCATTGGGCGCGTATACCTTCTACTGCGAAGGCGACGCGCCGCTGGTCTTCACCGAGAACGAAACCAATCACGCCCGGCTCGGCCTCGACTATCCCGACGCGGGCCCGTACCTCAAGGATGGCATCAACGACTACGTGGTGCACGGCCGTCAGGCCGCGGTGAACCCGGAGCGGCGCGGCACCAAGGCGGCGGCGCATTACCGGCTTAAGGTCGGCGCGGGGCAGTCGGCGACGGTGCGGTTGCGCCTCGCCGCGCAGGCACGGGGCGATTCCTTGCCCTTCGACGAAACGTTCGACAGAACCTGGCTCGCCCGCCTCCGCGAGGCCGACGAATTCTATGCATCGGTGACGCCGCCGTCGGCCTCGCGAGACGGTGCAGCCGTCATGCGCCAGGCGCTCGCGGGAATGCTGTGGTCGAAACAGTTCTACTACTGGGACGCCGACGCGTGGCTCGAGGAGCACCGCGCTCACCCCTTGCATCATGGCAGCCGCAGTTTCCGCAACCGCGAATGGTTCCACATGATCAACGAGGACATCATCTCGATGCCCGACAAGTGGGAGTACCCCTGGTACGCGGCCTGGGACCTCGCCTTCCATACGCTGCCGATCGGGATCGTGGACCCCGACTTCGCGAAAGAACAGATGGAGCTGATGCTGCGCGCGCGCTATCTTCACCCCAGCGGCCAGCTGCCCGCCTACGAGTGGAACTTCAGCGACGTGAATCCCCCGGTGCACGCCTGGGCGACGCTGTTCCTGCACCGAAGCCAGCAGGCGCTGGGCCGCGAGCCGGACATCGATTTCCTCAAGTCGGCCTTCAACAAGCTCCTGCTGAACTTCACCTGGTGGGTGAACCGCAAGGACCGCTTCGGCAAGAACGTGTTCGAGGGCGGCTTTCTCGGCCTCGACAACATCGGCGTGTTCGACCGCAGCGCTCCCCTGCCGACCGGCGGCTATCTGGAGCAGGCGGACGGCACGGCGTGGATGGCGCTCTTCACGCAGAACATGTGCGAGCTCGCCGTGGAGCTCGCCGCACACGATCCGGTCTACGAGGACATGGTCTTCAAGTTCATTGAGCATTTCGTCTATATCGCCGCGGCGATGAATGCACCCGGCCGGGACGGCATGTGGGACGAAGAGGACGGGTTCTACTACGACCTGCTGCGGCTGCCCGACGGCAGCGCGACGCGCCTCAAGGTGCGTTCGATGGTGGGGCTTCTCCCGCTTTGCGCCACGACGGTGGTCGAGAAGTGGCAGCGCGAGCGCGTGCCGCGGGCGACCGCGGCGTTCCAGGTGCGCCTGCGCCAGATGCCCGAGCTCGGCGATTGCATCCACCCCACCGGCCCGGGGCACTTCGGGGTCGCTGAGCGAGGGATCTTCGCCCTGGTCAATCCGGAGCGCCTGCGCAGGATTCTCTCGAAGATGCTCGACGAGAACGAGTTTCTCAGCCCCTACGGCATTCGCTCGATCTCCAGGTTCCACGAGCGCAACCCCTACGTGTTCCGCGCGGGCGGCCAGGAGTACCGCGTGGAGTACCTGCCCGCGGAGTCGAACACGGGCATGTTCGGCGGCAACTCCAACTGGCGCGGCCCGATCTGGATGCCGGTCAATGCGATGCTGATCCGGGCGCTGCTGAACTTCTACGCGTACTACGGGGACGACTTCAAGGTCGAATGCCCGACCGGGTCGGGCAGGCTGATGAACCTCTTCGAGGTCGCGAAGGAGATTTCGGACCGGCTGACGCGCATCTTCCTGCGCGACGCGCAGGGCCGCCGTCCGGTCTACGGCGGCGCCGAGAAGTTCCAGACCGACCCCCACTGGCGCGACCACATCCTGTTCTACGAGTACTTCCACGGCGACAACGGCGCGGGGCTGGGCGCGAGCCATCAGACCGGGTGGACCGGCGTAGTGGCGAAATTGATTCAGCTTTTCGGCAGCGTCGATTCGTTCCGGTTGCTCGAGGCGGGAAAGAAGGCGGTCGGCGCCGTAAGCGTGTAGACGTCCGACTTTCGCGCCGCACCTGGTTGCAAATCTGACTTCCGCTTGACGTAGGTCAAGAGTGAATGTCCACGGGCCGCTAGCGTGCGCGTTAATCGATTAGGCGCATTGCCCGAAACTTACCGCTCAATCCAGGAGAGATACATGAAATCGCTGTTTTCCGTCCTCGTGGCCGCGCTGTTTGCGGCGAGCAGCACCGTAGCCATTTCCGCCGAAAAGATGAAGGAAAGCGACTACGCCAAAGAGTCGATGAAGAAGAAGGAAAGCGACTACGCCAAGGAACCGAAGAAGAAAGAAAGCGACTACGCGAAGGAGTCGAAGAAGAAGAAGGAGAGCGACTACGCCAAGGAACCGAAGAAGAAAGAGAGCGACTACGCGAAAGAGCCGAAGAAGTAACGATCGATTCGCCTGCACGCGCCGCGCGTACGCTATGCGCAATTCGCGTCGCTGCAGCTTACCGATTTCCTAACCTGTAACTTTGGAGAATTCCATGAAAACATTCTTCTCCGTCCTCGTTGCCGCGCTGTTCGCGGCAGGCGGCATCGCGGCGTGCTCCGACAAGACGCCGGAACAGA
>JBLMWT010000072.1:0-4219 GCA_050257375.1 Sphingomonadaceae bacterium | reverse complement strand
GACAGCACGAAGAAAAACTTGAGGTAGGGCGTGAGCCAGGAGGGCTCGTTCGACTGCATGAGCATCGCGATCGCGGCCACGAGCAGCGCGTTGTCGGCGAGCGACGAGAAGAACTGCGCCGCCATTATGATGTAGAAGCCGAGATTCATCGATACGAGGGCCCGAGGGCCCGGCTTTATAACACGCCGGAACTACTTTTCCCGGCGCTTGCGGCGCTCGATCTCGGCGAGCAGCCGTTCCTGCTCAGCAAAGGAAAGCTGACGCGCGCCGCGATCCTCGTCTCCGTCATCAGTGAAGCGGCCGCGAAAGCCCTGCGGTGCGCCGGCGACCGGGCGCAGGTAAGCCTGCATGCGCAGCGCCTTATTGATTTCGGGCAAACGGCGCCGGATCCACACCAGGTCGTAGAGCGCGGCGCAGACGAGAACCGCTCCCAGCGCCGCGCTCGCGCGCCAGTCGAGCGCAAGCAACGCGAGCGCGGCGAGGCTCGCCGCGCGGTAGGCCCACGCGCCGCGCCGATCGCCGAGATAGGCACGGTGCGCGCCGACCGGGAAGGCGAGCCACAGCAGATAGGCGGTGCGCGGCCGGCGCAACGAGGCCGCCAGGCGCAGGTTCGCCTGCTGCAGCCCTTCGCCGCCAAGATCAAACTGCTTCCAACTTTCAGTCACGGTGGCCCATAAGCTTTGAATTGGCGTCAGATTATGCTTGAATAAGCGCCTTCTAGATCACGATTTGCGGGATTGATCTCCATGGCCGACCGGCGCCTGCAGGTGTTCCACGCCGTTGCCAAGCATCTGTCGTTCACCAAGGCGGCCGAGGCGCTGTTCATGACGCAGCCGGCGGTCACCTTTCAGATCAAGCAACTCGAGGAGCATTTCAATTCGCGGCTGTTTGAGCGTGGCCACGGTCGCATCACGCTCACGCCCGCGGGCGAGATCGTGCTCGAGTACGCCGAGCGTATCCTCGCGTTGTCGGCCGAGCTCGATACGCGCCTGAAGGAGATGACCGGCCAGATCGCCGGCCCGCTGCTGGTCGGCGCGAGTACGACGATCGCCGAATTCCTGCTGCCGCAGGTGCTCGGCAGCTTCAAGTCGAAGTACCCGGGGGTGCTGCCGCGCCTGTTCGTCGCCAATTCCGGCACCGTCGAGAACCGCGTTGCCGAGCACACGCTCGATATCGGCTTCATCGAAGCGCCTTCGCATTTGCCGACGGTCGCCTCGGACGTGTGCTGCGAGGACGAGCTGCAGGTGGTGTGCGCGCCGGGCCATCCGCTCGCCAAGCTCAAGTCGATCACGCCCAAGGAGCTGCTCGAGTATCCGTACATCAGCCGCGAATCCGGCTCCGGCACGCGCCAAGTCACCGACCAGTACTTCGAGAAAGCCGGCATCAAGGCCGACGGCCTGAACATCATCATGGAGCTCGGCAGCCCCGAGGCACTCAAGGGCCTGGTGGCGACCGGTCTTGGCTTCGCGATCATGTCGCGCGCCACGGTGGCCAAGGAGACGCGCCTCGGGCAGCTCGCGCGCCTGCCGCTCTCGCCGCGCCTGATCCGCAATCTATCGGTGGTCTACCCGAAGGAGAAGTTCCGCTCGCGGCTGGTCGCCACGTTCGTGCAGTACGCGAAGGAGCAGCTCGCGGCCGTGCAGGCGGGTTGAGCGGCGCGCCGGGTGAAGCGCTTCCTCGCCGTCCAGCACACGTTCGCGGAGTTCTTCGGCGCGCTCGAGGCGCAGTGGGAGGTGCGCGATATCGGCTTTCGCTACGTGCGCCCGGTGTCGGGCGAGGACGTCGCGGGCACTCCCTCGCAGTTCGACGCGCTATGGCTGCTCGGGGCGGCCTGGCCTCCCGCCGATCGCGAGCACTGCCCGTGGGTCGACGACGAGCTGCGCCTGGTGCGCGCCTTCCTGAAGGCGAAGCGGCCGGTGATCGGTCTGGGCGAGGGGGCGCAGGTGCTCGCCGCTGCGCATGGCGCGCTCCTGCACGCGGAGCCCGCGCACGACGCGTACTTCACGCGCGCGCGCGCGCTCGCCGACGATCCGTTGGCGCGCGCGGTCGACGGACGCGAGGTGCTGGTCATGGCGAACGGGCGCGCCGAACTCGTGCCCGGCCTCGAGCCGCTGGTGGCGGCCGAGAACGGGCGGACGATCGCGTTTCGCGCCGGGACGCTCGCCTACGGGCTCGTGTTCCGGCCCGAGCTGAAGCCCGGCATGCTCGAGGACATGGTGATGGAGGAGGGGCGGGCGCTGCCCGAGGATATCGGCGCGCTGATCGAGCGCGCACGCGAGCTCTGGCCCGAGATGCAACGCACCACCGACCGTGTCGCGGTGGCGCTGGTCGAGGCGCTCGGCCTGATGGACGAGCGCGCCAAGGCACCGGTCATTCCCATCGTCGAGCAGCGCTAGGCGCATGCCGAGGCCGATTCGAGCGACGATTTCCGCGGGCGCGCTGGCGCGCAACCTGGAGCGCGCGCGCCGCGCTGCGGGAACGAGCAAGCTGTGGGCGGTGGTCAAGGCGAATGCCTACGGTCACGGCCTGCTGCGCGCGGCGGAAGCGCTCGCCGCGGCCGACGGCTTCGCTTTGCTCGACTTCGAGGAGGCGATCAGGTTGCGCCTCGCCGGCGTGAAGAAACCGCTCCTCCTGCTGGAGGGGTTCTTTCAGCCGCAGGACGTGACGCTGCTCGCCGAGTACGCGCTCACGCCGGTGATTCACGCGCCGGAGCAGCTGGAGATGCTTCGCGCGGCGCGCTTCGCGGGCCAGATCGACGTCTATCTCAAAGTGAATAGCGGAATGAACCGCCTCGGCTTCGGCTCGGCGAGCGGCGTGGGTGCCGCGTGGCGCGCGCTCAAGGAGCATGCGCGCGTGCGCGAGGTGTCGCTGATGACGCACTTCGCCGACGCCGACGGGCCGAGCGGCGTGCGCGCGCAGCTCGGACGCTTCGAGGAGCTGGCCGCCGGATTGCAGGCGCCGCGCTCGCTCGCCAACTCGGCGGCGCTGCTGCGCTATCCGGAGTCGCGCGCCGACTGGGCGCGGCCGGGCATCATGCTGTACGGTTGCTCGCCGTTCGCCGACCAGAGCGCCACCGCGCTCGGGCTCGAGCCCGCCATGACGCTCGCCACCCAGGTGATCGGCGTGCAGACGCTGAAGGCCGGAGAGCGCCTCGGTTACGGCTTCTCTTTCGAGGCGGCGGCACCGATGCGCGTCGGCGTGCTCGCCTGCGGTTACGCCGACGGCTATCCGCGGCACGCGCCCTCGGGCGCGCCGGTGCTGGTGAACGGCAGGCGCACGCGGATCGTGGGCCGCGTGTCGATGGACATGATCTGCGTCGACCTGACCGACATGCCGCAGGCCGGCGTCGGCGCGCCGGCGACGTTGTGGGGCGAGGGCCTGCCGGCGGACGAGGTCGCGGCTGCAGCGGGCACCTTGAGCTACGAGCTACTGTGCGCGCTTGCGCCGCGCGTTCCCGTGACCGAGCGCGCCTAGTGGCGAAGACGAAGACCGCCTACGTCTGCGCCGAGTGCGGGGCGAGCGCGCTGCAGTGGTTTGGCAGCTGCCCGTCGTGCGGCGCGGCCGGCACGCTCACCGAGACGCGCGCCGAGCGCTCCGCCGCGCAGCGCTACGCCGCTCCCGCCGGCGGACCGGTGGCGCTCGCCGGCATCGAAGCCGAGGAGCTCGCGCGCATCCCGACCGGGATCGAGGAGCTGGACCGCGTGCTCGGCGGCGGCCTGGTCGCGGGGCAGGTCGTGCTGCTCGGCGGCGACCCGGGGATCGGCAAGTCGACGCTGCTCCTGCAGGCGCTCGCGAGCCTGGACCGCAGACTGAAGACGCTATATGTCTCGGGCGAGGAATCCGCCGAGCAGGTCGCGCTGCGCGCGCGCCGCCTGGCGGTCGACGCGGGGCGCGTTCAGCTGCTCGCCGAGATCCAGCTCGAGCGCATCGCTGCAGCGCTCGAGGCCGAGCGGCCGCAGGTCGCGGTCATCGATTCGATCCAGACGCTCTACAGCGAAACGCTGCAATCGGCCCCCGGTTCGGTCGCGCAGGTGCGCGAGTGCGCGGCACAGCTCACGCGGCTCGCCAAGGCGCGCGGCACGGCGCTGCTCCTGATCGGGCACGTCACCAAGGAGGGGGCGATCGCCGGTCCGCGCGTGCTCGAGCACATTGTCGACACCGTGCTGTACTTCGAGGGCGACCCGAATTCCGCGTTCCGTCTGGTGCGCGCGGTCAAGAA
>JBLMWT010000071.1:0-8117 GCA_050257375.1 Sphingomonadaceae bacterium | reverse complement strand
GCGTACGGGGCCGCCGCGCAAGGAATCGATCGAGCTGATCGATTCGCGACCGTCTTGCGAGATGGTTCATCATCGACAGGAATGCGTCCGAATCGGTGTTCCGGGGCCCACATACGGATCGAATGAAACAACGTCGATATGCCCTGCACCTCGCAGTTTTCGGTGTGGCGGCGATCGTGTTTGGCGCGATCGCCCTCGGTGTCATTGCCAACGAGCCAGCCGCCACGTTGGACCGGACGGCACTCGCATGGGCGCACGCCCATGCCGCCCCCTTCCTCACTACCATGATGCTGGGGCTGTCGCTCTCGGGCGGCCCTTCGGCCACGAGTGTCTATGCATCGGTGCTCATTGTCGCCTTCCTCAGCGCCCGGTGGGTGCGTGAAGCCGTCGCGATCGCGGCAATCATCTATGGCGGCATGCTGCTCAACGTCGTGGTCAAGCACGCGTTTGGACGGGCAAGACCGACAGTTGAGCATCCCGTGATCGCGCTCGCGACCTACAGCTTCCCCAGCGGGCATGCGGCGGCTTCGACCATTTTCGGCGGCCTGCTCGGTATCCTCGCCCTACGATCGGCGGCCCGCGAAGCGCACAAGGCGTTCGCGCTTCTCGCGGCGATTCTCTGGATCGGGGCGGTATGCACAAGTCGCGTCTATCTCGGCGTCCACTATCTCACCGATGTGCTTGGAGGTGTCGCCGAAGGCATCGCTTGGCTGGCGCTGTCGACGCTTCTGCTCGATATCCGTGGCACTTCAGTGCATCGAGCGCCACGATGACCGGCGGGAACGTTTTGACGCTCGCCAGTCCGGCTCCCGGGATAGAACATGCAACCCGACGGTCGAATCGACTGTCGGCGTCTGCAGCCCCATTCCCCTGGCCTTGCCTGCACGGGACGTCGTTGCGTTGAACGACGATCCTGTTCCCGGGGTCGTCGACGCCACTGCGCCATTCTTGGTGGTGCTCAACGCCGGTTCCGGCGCAGACGACGCTCGAAGGACTCGCGCAGTCATCGAGGAC
The DNA here is from genome assembly GCA_050257375.1 of Sphingomonadaceae bacterium. Classification (GTDB taxonomy): domain Bacteria; phylum Pseudomonadota; class Gammaproteobacteria; order Burkholderiales; family SG8-39; genus DAHVFK01. Next base: position 7,103 of record JBLMWT010000071.1, on the reverse strand, counting down.
GTGTTGAGGGCGGCAGGCCGCGCGCATCGTGTGCGCGTCGTCACGAAAGCCGGTCGACTTCATGAGATCGCGCGCGAGACGGTGGAGGAGGCGCGTGCTCGGCGTGGGGTGGTGGTGGCCGCGGGGGGCGACGGCACGATCAACGCAATGGTCCAGGCAACGCTGGGAAGCGGATGCCCCTTCGGCGTGCTGCCACAGGGGACGTTCAACTATTTCGGCCGCGCGCACGGCATTCCGACCGACACGGCCGCCGCCACGCGGCTGATGCTGGGCGCGCGCATCCATACCGTGCAGGTCGGCCTCGTCAACGAGCGCGTGTTTCTCGTCAATGCGAGTCTTGGCATGTATCCCGAGATACTCGAGGACCGGGAGGCATTCAAGAGGCGGTTCGGTCGTTACCGGCTGGTGGCGGTCGGCGCAGGCTTGGTCACGGTGCTGCACCATCACCGGCAACTGCGCCTTTCCATCGAACTGCGCGGTCAGACGCGACGGATGCGCACACCAACGCTTTTCGTCGGCAACAACGAACTTCAGCTGAAGCAGATCGGTATCTCGGAAGCACCGTTGCTCGAACAGGGACAACTTGCAGCGATTGCCCTGCGTCCCGTCAGCACGCTCACGATGCTTTGGCTCGCGGTTCGCGGTGCGTTCGGCAGGCTTGGCGATGCCCGGAGTGTCATTAGCTTTGCCTTCAAACGCATCGTTGTACGTCCGGCGATACCTTTTGGCGCGCGCCAAGTGAAAGTCGCAATCGATGGGGAGATCGTCTGGCTGCGCGCACCGCTCGAATTTCGCGTAGCGCCGCGGCCGTTGCATTTGCTCAAGCCGGATTCTGCATCGGTCGTCGAGGCGTCGTCATGACCGTAGTGTTGCAGATCTCCGACACGCACTTCGGGACGGAACGGGCCCCCGTGGTCGAAGCGCTCGTGCGGTTCGGGCGCGAACAGGCGCCCGCGCTCGTCGTGCTCTCCGGTGACATCACCCAACGCGCCCGGCGCCGCCAGTTTCGGGCAGCGCGCCTGTTCGCCGACCGCCTCGGCGCACGCGTGCTCGCCATACCGGGCAATCACGACATCCCGCTCTTCAACTTGGTCGGCCGGTTGGTTGCGCCCTATGCGAACTATTGCCGGGAGTTCGGCGCGGAACTCGAGCCCGTGTTCGAATCGGAGCACCTGCTGGTGATTGCGCTCAACACGACGCGCGCTTATCGCCACAAGGACGGGGAAGTTTCCGCCGGGCAGATAGCCCGTGTCGCACGGCGCCTCGAGCGTGCGAGACCATGGCAGTTGCGTGTCGTCGTCACGCACCAGCCGGTTGCCGTGACGCGACCGCATGAGGAAAGGAATCTTCTCCACGGGCGGGCGGCCGCCGTCCGGAGCTGGGCGCAGGCAGGGGTGGACTTGATTCTCGGCGGACACATACATCTGCCTTACGTACTCGCGCTGCATGAGCAGTTCCCGGGCCTCCCGCGCGAGTGCTGGGCGGTTCAGGCGGGCACGGCCGTGTCGCGGCGCGTGCGCCACGATGCCGGAAATTCAGTCAACCTGCTCCGATATTCCGGCGTGAAGGCGAATCGCCGATGCGTCGCGGTCGAGCGATGGGACTATTCGTGCCCGCAGCAATCGTTCTTGCGCGTTACGGTCGATGAGCTGACCTTTCCCGCGCCCGGAGACATCCGCTAACGAGGCATGCCTGCGGGTTTTCGGCGCGTGACGCATGCCGGTATATTGCCAGCGATGCCTGCGGCCGCTACCCCCCGCTACGAAGACCCGCTGTTCCAGATCGACTGGAACGCGGTGGACCGCGACTGCTGGTGGCTGCCGCCGGACGCGTTGTCGCTTTCGGGCGTCGCCGAGTTCGAGGCGCTGCCGATCGCGACGCGCCGGCGGCTTTCGCACTGCGAATACCTGCACCTCCTGCAGACCGGGCTATGGCTCGAGGCGCTGTTCGTCGAGCGCCTCGCAGTCCTCGCGGATCGCGCTCCCGATCTCGACCGGCGCGCAGCGTACCTGCGCGAGATTCGCGACGAAGCGGGCCACAGCCTGATGTTCGTCGAGCTGATCCGGCGCAGCGGCATCGCGATGCCGGCGGCGCGCGGCATGCGCGTGCGTCTCGGCCGTGCGCTGGGAGGGCGGCTCATTCCCGCGGGCTCGGCGCTGTTCTGGGCGCTCGTCGTCGTCGGCGAGGAGGTGCCGAACCGACTCAACCGGCGCCTCGCGCGTGGCGTCGAGAACGCGACGCTCAGCACCGTCGTCTATCGGATGGCGACGCTCCACAGCCGCGACGAGGCGAGCCACGCGGCGCTTGCGCGCGCGCATTGCGAGCAGGCGAGCGCGTGCCTGCCCGCGTGGCGGCGCACCGCGCTCGCGCCGCTGCTCGCCGCCACGATCGCGCTCCTCGTGCGGCAGCTGCACTATCCGCCGCCTTGGATCTACGAAAGCGCGGGCTTGCGGCCGGCGGCGCGCTGGCACGAGGCGGCGCGCCGGAATCCGATCCGCAGCGCGCTCGCGCGCGAGACGCTCGCGCCGACGCGCGCATTCTTGCAGCGGGCCGGCTGGCGAATCTGACGACGCACGCGCGTACCTTTGCGTCCGCTGCCTCGCGCCAGGGACCGGTGGCGCGTTCGCAGCTTCCCGAGCCTCGAAAACGCGAAGCCCCGCGCGGGCGGGGCCTCGGACATCGCGCGAGCGGCGGCGCGTCGAGCTAGAACTTGTGCGCGTACTGCACGCCGAGCGACCACTCGTACATCTGGATCTTCTCCTGCATGTCCGCTTGCGCCCCCGGCGGCAGGAAGCCATTGATGAGGCTGCGGCCCGACACGCTGTTGTTGAACGCGTACATGAAGGCGCCGGTGACCTCGTTTTTCGGGTCGTAATTCCACGTTGCACCGAGCGTCACGTGATCCTGCACGACGCCGGGCGCCAGGATGTTGAACGTCACGTCGCGTGACTCGATCGGGTCGTCGGAATGGTTGTACCCGGCGCGCACCGTCCACGCCGGGTTGATCGTGTACTGCACGCCGAACTTCCAGACGTTCACGTCCTGCCAGCCGAAGCCCGCGCCGTTGCTGCCGCCCATGCACGCGGAGCGGTCGCCGCCCGCGCATTGCAGCAGCAGGTCGCTGCGGTTGTTGATCCCGGCGACGTCGCTGTAGTTGATGCGCACGTAGTCGAGCGCGAGGAGCCACTGCGGCGTCGGCTTGAACGAGACCCCGAGGCCCCACGTCGAGGGGATGTCGAAGCCGCCGGACTCCGCGAAGAGGCCCTTGTACTTGTCGAAGTTGCCCATGCTGATCTTCGACTGGTACGTCGCCCCGACCGCGAGCTGCGGCGTGAGCTGGCCGTAGTAGCCGACACGCACGCCCCAGCCCGTCGAGTTGTCGTAGCCGCGGTTCGTCACGTTGCCCGGGCTCGTCGACAGGAATGGGTTGTCGAACGCCTGCATGCCTTCCATGTGGAAGCGCTGGTAGGCGAAGAGCGGCGAGATGCCGATCGAATGATCAGGGTGGAATTTCCAGCCGAGCGTCGGCGCGACGACGAGCTGCGCGAGGTCGACGCCGAGGCTGCCGTTGCCGCAGAAGAGGTTGTAGGGTCCGGGCGCGGGGTTGAAGCTGGCGCACCCCCCCGCTGACGGCAATTGTCCGCCGGGGTAGTCGGTGTTCATGCCGCCCTGGCCGTACACGGTGACGCCGAGCGACAGGTCGGGCCGCACCATCATGTTGAACGCGGCTTCGGGAACGCCGAAGTAATTGCTGTCGCTGTCGGCCGAGCCGCCGAGCCCGAAGCCCGGGTCGTTCGTGCGCTCGGCCTTGCGGTGCGGACTGAAGAGATCGACTCCGATCGCCCACTGATTGCCGGCGAAGGCCATCGTCGCGGGATTGTTCGCGCCCCCGAACGCGTCCTGCGCAACGGCGATGGACGCGCCGCCCATGCCCTTCGCCTTCATGCCGAAGCCATGCGAGAAGTAGCCGTCCGTCGCTTGCGCGGCGAGCGGCAGCGCGGCGATCAGCGCCGCAAGCAATCGTTTCTGCACGTTGATGCCTCCCCGTGGGACTTGCGTGTTGCGGCCAATGCGACGGACTCGGGTCCGTCGACCCTCGCTAGATGAACAGGCTCACGTCGGCGTCCTTCGCCATCGGCAGGAACGTCGCGGCGCCGACGAACTCCTTCACGTCAGGAATGAAGTCCTTCTTCTTGTAGCCGAAGAGGTCGACCGTCATCTGGCAGCCGATCAGGTTCACGCCGGCCTCGATGCAGAGGCTGCGCAGTTCCGCGATGTCCGCGACCCCCTTGTTCTTGATCGTCTTGCGCATCATCCGCGTCGCGAACGCCTCGTAGCGCGGAATGAGCGACTGCACCATGTTCGGCACGCTCCAGCGGATCGAACGGAACCACGCGGGGCCGACCGGCATCTTCATCGGCATCGCCGGGTTGCCGAGCGGGCTCACCTTGAGCTTGCGCATGTCCTTGCGCAGCAGCTCGAGGCCGTAGAAGGTGAAGAAGATCGACACGTCCCAGCCGAGCGCCGCCGCCGTCGAGGACAGGATGAACGGCGGGTAGGCCCAGTCGAGCGTGCCCTTGGTCGCGATGATCGTCATCGACGGCGTCTTGGCCGCCTTGATCTCGGCGAGCTTCGCCTCGAGCTTTTCGTTGAAGAGCGCATCGACGCGCTCGCCGATCATGCGGTCGAGCGTGGCGCGGTCGAGGGTGATGGTGTCGGGCGTATCGAGCATGGCGGACTCCCGGGTCGCTACGGGAAGGCGAATCGAATCATCCTAATACGGGCGGGGGGTAAAAGCAACACTTCGCGCATGGACAAGGAGCGGCGCCCACTCGGCTCGGGTTCCTTGGGTCGTGACAGGAAGAATTGCCCCGGGATACCCTCGCCGGTATCATCGCCCATTTCCAGTTCCGGGAGGGGCGTCATGCGAACGCCGGCGTTGCACGAGCCCAAGGCCATGAAGGCGATGGATGCGCGACTCGCCCGCGCCGAAGGGCAGGTGCGCGCGATCCGCCGCATGATCGCGGCGGGGGAGGCGTGCGAGGACATCGCCCTGCAGCTCGCCGCGGCACGCAAGGCGCTCGACCGGGCGTTCTACGAGATGGTTTCCTGCATGATCCGCAGCGACCCGCCTGCCGGCGCTGGCAATCGGCGGGCGCACGCGAGCAAGGTGGCCGAGCTCCTCGCGCGCTTCGGCTGACGCCGCCTTTCCGCCTCGTCAGATTGCCGCCATCACGCGCGACAGCCGCTCCCGCACCTCGTTCGCCAGCCCGGCAATGCCGGGCTTGTCGACCAGCGTGAGCACCGCGGCGGGGTCCATGAACTCGACGTGGACGGCGCCCCGGTCGTCCCGGCGCACGACGACGTTGCACGGCAGGAGCAGCCCGATCGAAGGATCGGCTTCGAGCGCGCGATGGGCGAGCGGCGGGTTGCAGGCGCCGAGGATGCGGTAGGGCGGCATGTCGCGACCGAGCTTCTTCTTGAGCGTTGCCGCGACGTCGATGTCCGCGAGGACGCCGAAGCCTTCCGCCTGCAACGCCGCCGTCACGCGGGCCACCGCATCGTCGAAGTCGAGCTCCACCGTCTTGCCGAAACCGTATCCGCTTTGCATGTCTGTCTCCTCGTAATCGTCAGGGCCTGCGTTCGAGGGACCGCTGGCGGGCACCGGTCGTTCCGGCAGCCGGCGCGATGCCGCCGCGCGGCGGCATTGCGCCAAGCACCGGAGATCAGCCGAGCGGCGCGAACCCCGGATGGTCGAAGTACTTGCCGTAGTCGTTGACCGCGACGACGACCTTGTGCGCGGCCTCGGCCGCGTCGCCGGCCGCCTTGCCCTGCATGACGTCGGCGCCCGCGAGGAGGTCGGCGACGACCAGGTGCAGCATGGCGTCGGCGTCCGGAGGCAGCTTGCAGTCGGTGACGATCGCGCCGACCTTCCCCTCGATCGCCGCGCCGAGCGCCTGGTAGCCGGCGGGCGAAAGCGTGCCGCCGTGGATCGGCTCGAGCTGGTTCGCGACGAGCGCGCGAATGTCGTTCATGTGCCGTCGTAACGGCGCGTCCGTGACCCAGCGCTTGCCCTGGTTCAACGTCAGCGCGTGCGGCGCGGCGGCGTGGGACTCGGCGGCGGGCGTCCCGTGCGAATGCGCGTCTGCGGCGTGCGCCGGGGCAAGTGCAGCGAGCGCGAAGGCGGCGATCGCCGCGGTCGTGGCCAGGATTCCATGGGGCTTCATGCGGTGCTCCTCGAGTCGAAGGGATCGGGTTTGCGGCGCCGCCGGCTTCGGCCCGGTCTTCGCCCGGGAGAAGCGGCCGCCGCCCACACAAGATAGTAATTAAATACTCACTTTCAAGCCGGCGCAAGAGTCGGAGCACTCCGGCTTCGGAACCCGGTTCGAGGATGCGACCGAAACTCCGAGTTGGGGCCGTGTTTCGCCGCTGCGCGAGGTTGCCATCGCCTGGCATCGCGCTGTCGCGCGGCGACACCGCGATCTCCGGCGCCGGACGCCCGGCGGCGCGAGGGCCGATCAATCGATCCGCGACCCCGCTTCCCGAAAGATTACGCGTGAATCGCCTCGTACTTCGCGAGGAGTTCCTCCGGGGATTCCCGGAAGTCGGGGTGGTCGACGATGCAGTCCGCCGGACAGACGAGCCGGCACTGCGGCTCGTCCTCGGCGCCGACGCATTCCGTGCAGCGCAGCGGGTCGATCACGTAGATCGGATCGCCTACGCTGATCGCTTCGTTGGGGCAGACCGGCTTGCATGCGTCGCAGGCCGTGCAGTTCTCGTTGATGGTGAGCGCCATCGTCGTCTCCTCAGGCGGCCGCGCGCTGCGCCGCCTCGTTCAGTTTCGCGTGCCGGAAGGCACCCCAGAGCGCCGCGCCGATCGCACCGGCGTAGATCGAATCCGGATGGCTCACGGCCTCGACCTGCACTTTCTCGTTCGCCATCTCCTCGCCGATCGCCGCGACGAGCCCGGTGTCGAGCGCCAGCCCGCCGGTGATGAGCGCGGTGCCCTGCTTGATGCCGGTCACCTTGAGCAGCTTGACGATGCGCGAGGCCATCGACAGGTGGATGCCCTTGAGCACGTCGGGCGTCGCGATGCCGCGCGA
>JBLMWT010000070.1:0-3288 GCA_050257375.1 Sphingomonadaceae bacterium | reverse complement strand
AGACGAGCAGCCGGTCGGCGTCGGCGTGCGGGCAGGTGCGCGCGGAGGCCATGCCGCCGCATTTGTAGCACCAGAACGTCCAGTCGATCTTGAGCGGCTGGGTCTCGAGCGCGTCCTTCGGGATCGCGTCGAAGATGTGGTGCGCGTCGAACGGCCCGTAGTAGCTGCCCACGCCGGCGTGATCGCGTCCCACGATCAGGTGCGAGCAGCCGTAGTTCTGGCGGAACAGCGCATGCAGGAGCGCTTCGCGCGGCCCGGCGTAGCGCATGTCGAGGGGATAGCCCGCCTGCACCACGGTGTTGGCGCGGAAGTACTTGTCGATCAGCACCGCGATGGCGTGCGTGCGCACCTCGGCGGGGATGTCGCCTGGCTTGAGGTTGCCGAGCAGCGAATGCACCAGCACGCCGTCGCAGGTCTCGATCGCCACCTTGGCGAGGTATTCGTGCGAGCGGTGCATCGGATTGCGCGTCTGGAACGCCGCGACCTTCGACCAGCCCAGGCGCTCGAACTCGGCGCGCGTCTCGGCGGGCGTCATGAACAGCGCGCCGTACTTCGCCTTGAAGCCGCCGTCGGACAGCACCTTCACCGTTCCGGCGAGATTGACGTCGGGCTGCTGCATGACCATCTTCACGCCCGGGTGCTCGAGATCGGTGGTCTTGAAGACCGACATGCACTCGTGCGCCTTATCGATGCGGTACTTCTCGCTCACCCGCATCGTCGCGAGCGCCTCGTCGGATTCGGGGTCGACGAGGCAGATTTCGGACCCGGTCTTGATGCCGTCGACCACCGCTTCGTCCACCGACAGCGTGATCGGGATGGGCCAGAACAGCCCGCTCGCCGTGCGCATGCCGTCGCACACGCCCTCCCAGTCGGCACGCGTCATGAACCCCTCGAGCGGCGTGAAGCCGCCGATGCCGAGCATGATGAGGTCGCCCTTTTCGCGTGAGCTGACGCGCAGCTGCGGCAGTGAGCGCGCGCGCGCGCGCTCGGCAGCGAGCGCCTCTCCTGAAAGCAGGAGAGGCTTGAGCGCCCCTCCTCCGTGCGGCCTGACGAGGCCCGGCATAAGCAGTTCCCCCTTGATTGCACGATATTTTCTGCACCCCTCCGCGCAGCGGCAACACCGTAGTTTTGATTTTGCGATAAGGGTCCCTGATTCTTCGGCTTGCTACACTTGCGCGCGCACCCCCGCAGGCAGATGGCCAAAACGAAACCTGACTCCGCGACCGCGCCGGGACACTGGCTGTTCTGCATCGCCAGCCTTCCGACCTCGGACCCCGAGGCGCGCATGCACGCGCTGCGCACGCTCGAAGCGCTCGGCGCGGCGGCGCTGCGAGAGGGCGTGTACCTGCTGCCCGACTCGCGCGCGCGCCGCCACGCGCTCAAGCCGCTCGCGGACTACATCGCGAAAGGCGGCGCGATGGTGCACCTGGTCGAGGCCGAGGCGTCTTCGGCGGCGCAGGAGGCGGCGTTCAGGCGATTGTTCGACCGCACCGCGCGCTACGCGCAGCTGATCAAGGTGATCGAGAGCCTGAAGATCGGTTTCGGGGTATCCGAACCCGGCGATATCGCGCGCGTGCTGAACAAGCAGCGTCGCGAGTTCGACTCGATCGCCGCGCTCGATTTCTTTCCCGACGAGATGCGCGAGCACGCCGCCAGAACGCTCGGACAGGCCGAAGCGACGGTCAAGCGCATGCTGTTTCCCGAGCAGCGTGACGCCGGCGGACCGCGGCCCGACGAGCCGCTCTCCAACCGCGTGTGGGCGACGCGCAAGCCGCTTTGGGCCGATCGCCTGGCCTGTGCATGGCTGATTCGGCGCTTCGTCGATCCCGAGGGCCGGATCACCTGGCTCGACAAGGAGCAGGCCGCTCCGCAACGGGCGATCGGCTTCGCGTTCGACGGCGCGCATTTCCGCAACAGCGCGACGCGCGTCACGTACGAGGAGATGCTCGATCGGCTCGGCCTCGAGTACAACCGCGCGCTCGCGCGCATCGGTCGCATCGTGCATTACCTCGAGGTGCAGCGCTCGCCGGTGCCGGAAGCCGCAGGCGTGCAGACGCTCCTGCAGGGCGCCCGGCGGCGCGCCGGCGGAGAGAACGAGCTGCTGCGGGAAGCCGAAAGGACCTTCGACCTGCTGTACGACGCGTTCTACGAGCCGGAGAAACGCTAGCGCTGTTTCTGCTCGCGCTGCTCGCGCTCGTGCCGCGCCTTCAGCTCGCGCATCCTCGAGTCGACCTCGGAGAGCTGGTAGAAATCGCCGTCGCCCGCGGCGCGCGCGAGCTGCAACTGCTCGATCGCGGCCGGCAGCGAGCCCTGGAGCACGTAGACCTCGGCCTGCGCCTGGTGCTGCAGCAGGCGCTTGCCCAGGGCGGCATAAGTCTTCGCCTGCAGCACGCGCAGGCGCTCGTCGTCCGGGTAGCGGCGCACCGGCTCGCTGAGCGCGGCGAGGGCGTCCTTGTAGCGGCCGGCGCCCTGCAGCGCCTCGACATCGTCGTACAGGAGAGGGCGCCAGTCCGGGTAGGTGGCCCGCGCTTTCTGCAGGATCGCCAGAGCGCCGGCTCGATCGCCGAGCGCCTGGCTCACGCGCGCCGCGAGCGCCTCGATCATCGGGCTCTGCGCACGCGTGGCGCGCAGCGCGGCGAGCTGCGCCTGCGCCTCGCGCGCCTGCCCCGCGCGCAGCAGCGCCGACACCAGACCGTAGCGCGCCGCCGCCTCGTTCGAGTAGCGCTTGTCGCGCACCACGTCGCGGAAGTGGGTCACCTGGTCCTGCGCGTCGCCGGTCTCGGCGCGCAGCCTCGCCCTCACCAGGAAGAATTCCAGGCTATCGACGTGCTGGCGGTACGGCAGCTGGTCGGCGCGGTTCTCCGCGTCGGCGATGCGCTCCGGCGTCAGAGGGTGATCGCGCAGATAGGCCGGATAGCTCGAATCGTCGGCGATGCGCGTGTAGCGCTCCATCTTCTCGAAGAAATCCGGCATGCCGTGCGGATCGAAACCCGCCGCCACCAGCCGCTGAAAGCCGATCCGGTCGGCTTCGCGCTCGAATTCGCGCGAGTAGGCGAGCTGCGACTGGACGGCGGCGCCCTGCACCGCCGCGGCCGCGCCCACCGCGAGGTCGGGCCGCGAGCGCGCCATCAGGATCGCCGCCGCGAGCGCCGCCAGCGTCGGCAGCTGCATCTTCTGCTGCTCGGCGAGCTGGCGCGCGATGTGGCGTTGCGTGACGTGCGAAATCTCGTGCGCCAGCACCGAGGCGAGTTCCGATTCGTCGTCGGCAACCATGATCAGCCCGGTGTT
>JBLMWT010000069.1:0-4625 GCA_050257375.1 Sphingomonadaceae bacterium | reverse complement strand
TGCCACAGCTCCTCGGTGATGAACGGAATGACCGGGTGCGCGAGGCGCAGCGCCGCCTCGAGCACGCGCACCAGCGTCCTGCGCGTGCCGCGCTGCACGGTCTCGTCCGGGGATCTGAGCTGCTCCTTCGCGAGCTCGACGTACCAGTCGCAGTACTCGTCCCACACGAAGCGGTAGATCGCGTTCGCGACGTTGTCCAGCCGGTACTCGGCGAAGGCCTGCTCGACCTCGGCCTCGACGCGCTGCAGCGTGCTCGCGATCCAGCGGTCCCAGGGCGAGAGCGCGACCGGAGCGCCCGCGTCCAGGCCGCAATCGCGGCCCTCGGTGTTCATCAGCACGAAGCGCGTGGCATTCCACAGCTTGTTGCAGAAATTACGGTAGCCCTCGCAGCGTTTGAAGTCGAAGTTGACGTTGCGCCCGAGCGTGGCGTAGGCCGCCATCGTGAACCTGAGCGCATCGGCGCCGTACGCGGGGATGCCTTCTGGAAATTCCTTTTTCGTGCGCTCGCGAATCTTGGGCGCGTCCTCGGGCTTGCGCAGGCCCGTCGTGCGCTTCTCGAGCAACGGCTCGAGCGCGATGCCCTCGATCAGGTCCACCGGGTCGATCGTGTTGCCTTCGGACTTGGACATCTTCTTGCCTTCGTGGTCGCGCACGATGCCGTGGATGTACACGTCGCGGAACGGCACCCGGCCCGTGAACCAGGTGGTCATCATCACCATGCGCGCCACCCAGAAGAAGATGATCTCGTAGCCGGTGACGAGCACGGAGGAGGGCAGGTAGAGCTCGTAGGCGAGCCTGTCCGCGCCCTGCGGCTCGGGCCAGCCGAGCGTCGAGTGGCAGACGAGGGCCGACGAAAACCAGGTATCTAGGACATCGGGGTCACGCGTGAGTCGTTTGCCTCCGGCCTTCTTCGAAATTTCTTCTTCACTGCGTCCCACGTAGACGTTGCCCGCTTCGTCGTACCAGGCGGGGATCTGGTGGCCCCACCATAGCTGGCGCGAGATGCACCAGTCCTGGATGTTCGCCATCCACTGGTTGTAGGTGTTGACCCAGTTCTCCGGGAAGAACTTCACCTCGCCGTTCGCCACCACCTCAGACGCGGTCTGCGCGATCGACTTGCCCGCGGGCCCGGGCTTCGAGAGCGCGACGAACCACTGGTCGGTGAGCATCGGCTCGACCACCGCGCCGGTGCGCCCGCAGCGCGGCACCACCATGCGGTGCGGCTTGACCGATTCGAGCAGCCCGGCGCTCCTCAGGTCGTGCACGATCCGGTCGCGCGCCTCGTAGCGATCGAGGCCCCGGTAGCGCTCGGGTCCCAGATCGTTGATGCGCGCGTCGAGCGTGAGGATGCCGATGCTCGGCAGGCCGTGGCGCTGCCCGACCTGCCAGTCGTTGAAATCGTGCGCCGGCGTCACCTTGACGCAGCCGGTGCCGAATTCGCGGTCGACGTAGGCGTCGGCGATCACCGGGATGCGCCGCCCGGTGAGTGGCAGCTCGACCTCACGGCCGATGTAGGCGCGGTAGCGCTCGTCCTCGGGATGCACCATCACCGCCACGTCGCCGAGCATCGTCTCGGGGCGCGTGGTGGCGACCGTGAGCGAGAAGCCGTCGCCTGGATATCGGATGTGCCACAGGTGGCCGTCTTCTTCTTCGCTCTCGACCTCGAGGTCGGACACTGCGGTGAGCAGCACCGGGTCCCAGTTGACCAGCCGCTTGCCGCGGTAGATGAGGCCCTGCTCGTACAGCCGCACGAAGGTCTCGATCACCACGCGCGAGAGCTTCTCGTCCATGGTGAAGTACTCGCGGCTCCAGTCGCAGGAGTCGCCCAGGCGGCGCATCTGCCCGGTGATCGTCGAGCCCGAGCGGCGCTTCCACTCCCATACCTTCTCGACGAACTTCTCCCGCCCGAGGCTCTCGCGCGAGGCGCCCGCCTGCTCGAGCTGGCGCTCGACGACGATCTGCGTGGCGATGCCCGCATGGTCGGTGCCAGGCAGCCATAGCGTGTTCGCGCCGCGCATGCGGTGGTAGCGCGTGAGCGCGTCCATGATCGTCTGGTTGAAGGCGTGCCCCATGTGCAGCACGCCGGTGACGTTGGGCGGCGGCAGCTGGATCGAGAATGCGGGCCGCCCGGGCGCCGCACCGGCCGCGAACCAGCCTGCTTCCTCCCAGCGCCGGTACCAGCGCTGCTCGATGGTGCGCGGATCGAAGCTCTTATCGAGCGACACGGCCCTATTTCCCCGTGCCGAGCGCCTGCGCGACCGAGGCGGCGATCGCCTCGCGCACCATCTGGTGAACGTTCGCGCTCAGTTCGGCGCGCATCTCGTTCAGCACCTGCTCGAGGATCTCGCCGAGCCTGCCGGCGAGGCGCTCCTCGAAAAGACGATCGAGCTCGGGCGCGAGGCGCAGCAGCACCGCGGTCTCCAGCTCGTTCGCGAACACCTCCACCAGCTTCTGGTCCACCTGCTGCGCCCCTGCGGCGCGCGCCTCCGGGTCGACCACCTCGGTGAGCACCGGTACGTCGTCGTCCGCGCGTGCGGGCGCCGCCCCGCTGCCGTTCTGGTGGCGTCGCAGCAGCGCGTCGACCCGCTCGACCAGCGGATTCTGCTCCGGGCGCCGGTTTTCATTCACCGCGCGCCTCCCGTGTCAGGTCGTGGTCGCTGATCGCGTAGCCGCGGTCGCGGTAGAAGCGGTAGCGCGCGCGGCCGCTCGCGCGCTCGTCGTCGTCGCGCGCGACGATTTCCAGCAGTCGCTCGAAGCGCTCGAAATGCGGCGGACACGCGGCCGCCAGGTTGAGCAGCAGGCCGCAATCCGCGGGCGATTCCTCGTCCGCGGCGATCAGCACCGGCGTGTCGGCCGCGAGCGGATCGTGCGCCAGGCAGTGCGGCACGAAGCCGGTGGCCGGCCAGGTCCACAGCAGGCGGTCGATGTGCTGCGCCGTCTCGGGCTGCGGCGCGTAGATCAGCAGCCGCTTTCCCTGCGCGAGCGCCTTGGCCGCGAGGCGGCAGGCGACCTGCAGCTTGTCCTGGGCGTTGAAGTAGAAATCGATGCTCGTCACTTGACGCGCGCATGCCGCAGCACGAAGCGCACCAGCAGCGGCACGGGCCGCGCAGTCGATCCTTTCTCGCGCCCGCCTTTCCAGGCCGTGCCGGCGATGTCCAGGTGCGCCCAGCGCATCTTCTTCGCGAAGCGCGACAGAAAGCATGCCGCCGTGACGCTGCCCGCCGGGCGCCCGCCGATGTTCGCCATGTCGGCGAAGTTCGAGCGCAGCTGCTCCTGGTAGTCGTCCCACAGGGGCATCTGCCAGACGCGATCCCAGGATTCCTCGCCCGCGGCGCGGATCTCGTCCGCGAGGCGCTGGTCGTTGGCGAACAGGCCGGTGGCCACGTGCCCGAGCGCCACCACGCAGGCGCCCGTGAGCGTCGCCACGTCGACGACCGCTTCGGGCTGGAGGCGCTCGGCATAGGTGAGCGCGTCGCACAGGATCAGCCGCCCCTCGGCGTCGGTGTTCAGGATCTCGACCGTCTGCCCCGAGAGCGTGGTGACCACGTCGCCGGGCCTCGAGGCGCCGCCGCCCGGCATGTTCTCGCAGGTCGGCACCAGCGCGATCGCATTCACGGGCGCCTTCATGGCGGCGAGCGCCGCGAGCGCGCCGAGCACGCTCGCCGCGCCGGACATGTCGAACTTCATCTCGTCCATCTCGCCGGCCGGCTTGAGCGATATTCCGCCGGTGTCGAAGGTGATGCCCTTGCCGACCAGCACCACCGGCTTCTTCGCCTTGGCCGCGCCGTGGTAGCGCAGCACGATCAGCTTGGGCGGCTGGTGCGAGCCCTTGGTCACGGCGAGCAGCGCTCCCATGCCGAGCTTTTCCATGTCGCGCCGCTCGAGCACCTCGAGCTCGAGCTTGAAGCGGCGCGCCAGCTTCTTCGCCTCGTCGGCGAGGTAGCTCGGAGTGCAGATGTTGGGGGGGAGGTTGCCGAGCGTGCGCGCGAGCGCCGCGCCCTCGGCGACGGCGACCGCCTCGTCGAGCGCATGCCGCGTCGAGCGCGCGACGGGCCCCGTGCTCTGCGCGAGCGCGACGGCGCCGAGCGCCGGCGCCGGGGCCTTCTTCTGGGTCTTGAGCTGGTCGAAGCGGTAGAAAGCCTCGCTCACGGCGTGCACCGCCTGGCGCAGGCTCCATGCGGCGTCGCGCCCGGTCGGCTTCGTCTCCGTGAGGTAGAGGAACGCGTCGCGCGCACCGAGCTCTTTCAGCGCGCCCGCGGCGGCGCGCAGCGCGTCGCGGTACGCCGATTCGGAGAGATCCTTCTCGTCGCCGAGACCCACGAGCAGCACGCGCTCGGCAGCGAGGCCCGCGACTGCGCGCAGCAGCAGCGTGGAGCCCGGCTTGCCGGACAGGTCTCCCTGCGCGAGCGCGGCGCGCAGCGCGCCGCGCGCCGCGCGGTCCGCGAGCAGCGCAGCACGCGTCAGCGCGCCGCCAGTGTGCACGCCGAGTACGAGGCAGCCGGTTTTGGCGCGCTCGGGCGAGATGCTTTTTATGCTAAATTCCACTGCGTACTCCACTCTCATCGGCCGGCGCAGATGATCGCATGATTTGCGCCCCGCTGTGAATCGCCCGAGGCGCTCCGAGA
>JBLMWT010000068.1:0-4974 GCA_050257375.1 Sphingomonadaceae bacterium | reverse complement strand
GCGACCGTCGCGGCGACCTCTTCGATCACCTCGTCGGTGAGCTTCTTGCCCACGAGCGCTGCACCCGCCTTGTCGACGAGGAACGGGCGCGAAGCGACTGCCCCGAGGGCGACTCTCGCCTCTTCGACGGTCTGGTCTTTTCCAAAACGAACTGCGGCGGCGACCCCCAACACAGGAAAGTCGAACGAGCCGCGGCGGCGCAGTTTCCAGTAGGTGCTCCTCCAGCCCTCGGCCTGCGGAAGCATCACTTCGGTCAGAATCTCGTCCGGTCTGCGCGCGAGATAGTCGATGCCGTCGTTCTTGTAGAGCTCGGCGAGCGGAACCTCGCGTTCACCGGAGCTTGAGACCAGCTTCACTGTCGCCCCGAGCGCGATCAGCGCGGGCGCCGAGTCGGTGGAGGACGCCGCCACGCAGCGCTTGCTCGCGGTCGCCACCCAGCAGGTCTCGCCTTCTCTCTTCAGGCAGAAGTCGATCGCCTTGCGCCACTCGTGGCTCTGGTTGTAGTAGGTGCAGCGCGTGTCGAGGCAGAGATTCCCGCCGAGCGTGCCCATGTTCCTGAGATGCGGCGTCGCGATCTGCGCGGCCGCCTGCCACAGGCCGCGGTACTTCTCGCGCACCTGCGGCGAGTCGACGAGCTGGGTGAGCGTGAGTCCGGCGCCGAGCGTGAGCCCGGAGCTGTTCGCGAGCCTCTTCAGCTCTGGCACACGGCGCAGCGACACCAGCGTCGCAGGCGTCTGGTGGCGGCGCTTCATGTTCGGCACCAGGTCCGTGCCGCCCGCGATCAGCATCGCCTGCGGTCCTTCCGCGGCGAGGATCTTCGCCGCCTCGGCGACCGTCGCGGGACTCTTCCAGGCGAACCACGGCATGCGAATCATGCTGCTTTCTCCTTCGGCTCGCGCTTCAACTCGTTGCCGTCGCCGCCTTCCCACGGCGGCAGCACGAAGGTCGGCTCCGGGTAGGGGACCGCGGGGAAGCTTTCCGGGCCGACGCGCGGCGCCTCCCCCTTCGCCTTCTTCTCGAGCGCGCGCAGGATCTTGTCCGGCGTGACCGGCACCTCGTCGATGCGCACGCCCACGGCGTCGTACACCGCGTTGGCGAGCGCGGGCATGACGGGCAGCAGTGGCCCCTGCCCCACCTCCTTCGCGCCGTACGGGCAGTTCGGGTCCGGATCCTCGATGAGCGCCACCTCGACCTCGGGCATGTCCAGGGACGTGAGGCTCTTGTAATCGAGCATCGACGGCGTGCGGTGCACGAGCGCGCTCGAGAGCTTGGGCGGCAGGCGTCGGAACGCCTGCTCCTCCATCAGCGCTTCGCCCAGCCCCATGTACACGCCGCCGATCACCTGGCCGCGGGCGAGCACCGGGTTGAGCGCGCGGCCGATGTCGTGTGCGATCCAGATCTTCGGCACGTGCACCCAGCCGGTGTGCGGATCGACCTCGGTCTCGATGACGCAGGCCGAGAAGCTGTAGGCGGGCGACGGGCCAACACCTGCCCCCTTGTACCTGCCCGGCGGCTTGGGCGGCGCGTAGGAGCCGACCGCCGACAGCGTGCCGAACTTCTGCTCGGCGAGCGCGACCGCTTCGACGAAGCTCATCGTCTTGCCCGGATCCTCCGCGGCGTACACGCGGCCCTGCGAGAACTGGACGCGCTCGGGCAGCGTGTCGAGCTGCTCGGCCGCCGCGGCGGCGAGCTGCTCGCGCGCACGCCCGGCGGCCTGCAGCGCCGCATTGCCCATCATGATCGTGACCCGGCTCGAGTAGGAGCCGAGGTCGATCGGCGTGATCCCGGTGTCGCCCGTCACGCAGCGCACGAACGACGGATCGATGCCGAGCGCCTCCGAGACGAGCGAGGCGAGCACGTCGTCCGAGCCCTGGCCGAGCTCGGTCGCGCCGCAGTACACGGTCACCTGGCCGCTGCGGTCGAGCAGCAGCTGCACGCCCGAGTGCGGCAACTTGTTCCAGTAGATCGACACGCCCGCGCCGCACATGTAGGTCGAGCAGGCGAGCCCCAGTCCGCGGCCGTGCCCGAGCTTGCCGCGCCGCTCCTTCCAGCCCGACATCTCGACCACCTTGCGGATGCAGTCGGCAAGCCCCGTCGAGCCGACGCGCAGCCAGCTTGCGGTGAGCGAGTCGGGCTTGGTGACCATCTGCAGGCGCAGCTCCGCGGGATCGATGCCGAGCTTCTCCGCGATCTTGTCGAGTTGTACTTCCTGGCCGAAGCGCGGCTGCGGCGTGCCGTGGCCGCGCTTCGGGCCGCAGGCCGGCTTGTTGGTGAAGGTGCGGCAGGCCTCGAACTTGAAGCGTGGCAGGTGATAGGTGACGGGCGTCAGCACGCCCGTGTAGAAGGTGCTCGCCGGGCCGTGGGAGCCGTAGGCGCCGCCGTCGAGCAAGGTCTGCAGGTGGATCGCGGTGAGCCTGCCGTCCTTCGTGACGCCGGTGCGGAACTTCATCAGCACCGGATGCCGTCCGCGGTGCTGGTAGAAGACCTCCTCGCGCGTCAGGCAGATCTTGACCGGCCGGCCGAGCACGAGCGCGGCCTTGGCGACCACGAACTCGTGGTTTCCCGGATCGCACTTGCCGCCGAAGCCGCCGCCGTTCGGCGTGGCGATGACGCGAATGTGCGCCGCAGGCATCTGCAGAACGCGCGCGAGCTGGCGGTGCAGGTAGTGCGGGTTCTGCGTGCTCGTCTGCAGGAGCAGCTTGCCGTCGCCCTCGAGCGAGGCGAGCGAAGCCTGCTGCTCCATCGGCAGGTGCGTGTTGCCTTCGTAGAAGAACAGGTCCTCGAACACGTGGTCCGACTTCGCCAGCGCTTCCTCCACGTCGCCGAACTCGTAGGACTGGTTGCGGTGGATGTTGCCGCGCTCGCCGTAGTCGTGGATGCGCGGCTCCGTATTGGCGAGCGCCTCCTCGGGGCCGGCGATCGTCGGCAGCGGGCGGTACTTGACCTCGATGAGCTCGACCGCCGCCGCGGCGGTCTGCTCGTCCACCGCCACCACGGCGGCCACCGGATCGCCGACAAAGCGCACGCGCCCGCGCGCGAGCGGGTGCTCGTCCTGCGACACCGGCATGATGCCGTAGGGAACCGGGAACTGCTCGCCGGTGAGCACCAGGTGCACGCCCGGGTGCTGTGCCGCTCGCGAGACGTCGATCGACTCGATCTCGGCGTGCGGATGCGGCGACCGCAGCAGCTTGCAATGCAGCATCCGCGGCAGCGTCAGGTCGTCGGCGAAGCACAGCTGCCCGGTCGCCTTGGCGCGCCCGTCGACCCGCCGGCGCGGCTTGCCGATGGTGTCGAAGCGCTTCTTGGCAAAGGTCTTCTCGGGAGCGTTCACGGCTTCGCCTCCCGCATCACGCGCGCCGCCTCCTCGATCGACTCCCAGATCTGCTGGTAACCGGTGCAGCGGCAGAGATTCCCCGCGATCGCCTCCTTGATGCGCTCGCGGCTCGGCGCAGGCTCCTTGTCGAGCAACGCCTTCGCGGTCATCAGCATGCCCGAGGTGCAGTAGCCGCACTGCGAGCCGCCGAGGTCGGCGAAGGCCGCCTGCAGCGGGTGCAGCTCGCCGCCCCGCGCCAAGCCTTCGACTGTCTGGATATCGCGCCCCTCGCAGTCGACCGCGAGCTCCAGGCAGGACAGCAGCGGTTCACCGTCGACCAGCACCGCGCACGCGCCGCACTCGCCGAGCTCGCAGCCGTGCTTGGTGCCAGTAAGGTGCAGGTCCTCGCGCAGCACCTCGAGCAGCGTCTTGTACGGCGCGAACGACACCGGCAGCTCCTCGCCGTTGACGCGCAGCTTCATGTGGACACGGTCCGGAACGGCATTCATTTGAGCAGTCCTTTCACGAGATAGTCCGAGAGCGCGTTCGCGACCTCGGCAGAAGTCTGCGGCCCGTCGGGCCGGAACCAGCGCGCGCTCCAGTTCACCGCGCCAAGCATCGCGCGCGTCACCAGCGCCGCGTCGACGCGCGCGAACTCGCCCGCGCGCATGCCGTCCGCCACCAGCGCGCGCACCGCGTGCTCGTAGCGGTCGCGCTTCTCGATCACCGGCGCGCGCAGCTTCTCCGGCAGCGCCTCGACCTCGAGGTGCGCGGTGGCGCCCTCGAGATCGTCGAGCATCGCGTGCACGTGCGCGCGCAGCACCGCGCGCATCCGATCGGCGCAGGTTGCGGGCATGGAACGCGCGGCCTCGACCGCGGCGAGCATGTGCTCGAGCGTCCGCTCCTGGCAATAGAGCAGGATCTCGTCCTTGCCGCTGAAGTAGTAGTAGAGGTTGCCGATCGACAGATCGGCTTCCTCGGCGATCTCGCGCATGCCCGCAGCGCCCAGGCCCATGCGGCGGAACACGCGTGCCGCGGCGCGCAGGATCTCCGCGCGGCGCGCCTCGCTGCGCCGCTGCAGCCGGTCGGCGGAGGGAGTAGAACTGAGATTCGAAACTTGAACCATCGTTCGAATCTTAGGCCGAGCAGTCGGCCCTCGCAACAAGAATCTTATTTCCAATCAAAGATTCAGGAAGAACCCAGGACGAGTTCCCAGTACTCCCCGACGAGGCGGCGTCCGAAGTCGGCGTGCGGCTCCTTCTTCACCAGCCGGAAGCCGAGCCCCTTGTAGATCCGGCGCGCGCTCGTCAGGTTGGCCTGTGTCCAGAGCACGAGCTTGGAGTAGCCGCGGCGCCGCGCCTCGGCGATGCACTCGGCGACCAGCCGCTCGCCGATTCCGAGCCCCCTCGCCCCGGGTTCGACCAGCAGCATGCGCAGCTGCCCGACGCGCGGCGACTTCTTCACTAGGAACACCGAGCCTACGCGCCGACCGCCCCGCTCCGCGATCCACGCGCGCTCGCGCCGCGGGTCGAAGCGCGCGATGAAGCGCGCGACGATGCCGGCGACCAGGCCCTCGAAGCGCTCGTCCCAGCCGAACTCGGCGGCGTACAGCTCGCCGTGGCGCTGCACCACCCAGCCGAAGTCCCCCGGGCGCGGTGCCC
>JBLMWT010000067.1:0-3215 GCA_050257375.1 Sphingomonadaceae bacterium | reverse complement strand
GTGGTTCTTCAGCACCGGGTCGACCGCCGCCCAGGCGGCCTCGACTGCGTCCTCGCGGGTGAACAGCGCGCCGTTGCCAGCCATGGCGTCGCCCAGAAGCCGCTCGTACGGCGCCTCCTCTACCGGCTGTGCATCAAGCAGGTACAGCTCACGCTGGTCGCCGACGAACTCTTTCCCTGTGCGCTTGACGCGAGCGGCGAGAGCGATGGCGGACCTGGGGGAAAGACGGAAGCGCAGATAGTTGGCCGCACCGGCCGGGGGCGCCGAGTCGGCGAACAACTGCTGCGGCGGCGCCTTCAACTGGACCAGCACCTCGGCGGAGGTCTGGGCCAGATACTTGCCCGAGCGCAGGTACCACGGCACCCCACCCCAGCGCCATGAGTCGATGAAAAGACGCAGAGCGCAGAACGTCTCGACGTCGGAATTCTTCGCCACGCCCGGTTCGTCACGGTAGCCGGCGTACTGGCCGCGCACCACGTCGTCGGGCTTCAGCGCGCGCATTGCCTGGAAGACATCGGCGGTTTCGCCGTGCACGGCTCCAAAGCCCCTGTAGGTCGGCGGCTCCATCGCAAGCAGCGCGACAACCTGGAAGAGATGGTTCTGGACCACGTCGCGCAGGCAGCCGGCGGTCTCGTAGAACGCACCGCGGTTCTCGACGCCAAAATCCTCCGATAGGGTTATCTGAACGCTGGCCACGTAGTTGCGGTTCCAGATCGGCTCCAGGAACGAATTGGCGAAGCGGAAATAGAGAATGTTCATGATCGCCTCCTTCGCGAGGAAGTGATCGATGCGGAAGATCGAGTCTTCCGGGAACACCGATCGGGCGATCCGGTTGAGCTCCCGCGCCGAAGCCAGGTCTCGTCCGAAAGGCTTCTCGACGATGACGCGCGCACGATCGGCCAGCCCAGCGGCGCCGAGCCCCTTGATGACCGTAGCGAAGAGCGCGGGCGGGATCGCGAGGTAGTACGCCGGGCGCCGGCTATCGCCCAGCGCCTTCTTGAGCGCCTTGAAGGTGCCCGGGTCGCTGTAGTCGCCGCTCACGTAGCGCAGGACCGAGAGCAGATGGCGCAGGGCCTGCCGGTCATCGATCCTTCCTGACGTCCTGATGCCGTCCTCGGCGCGCGTGCGCAACTGCGCGAGGCTCCACTTCGAAGAAGCGACACCGATCACCGGAACGTCGAGGACGCCCCGCTTCGCCATCGCATAGAGCGCCGGAAAGATCATCTTGTGCGCCAGATCGCCGGTGACGCCGAACAGCACCAGCGCGTCGGATCGTGCCGTGCTCTCGCGGGTGCCCTCCATCTCAGCTCCTCGCCTTCTTCTTCTCGTCATGCCCGCCAAACTGCTTCCGCATCGCAGACAACACCCGATTGGCGAAATCCGCATCGCCGCGGGAGCTGAAGCGTTCGTAGAGCGCGGCACTGAGGATCGGGGCCGGCACCGCTTCGTCGATGGCGGCGGCGATCGTCCATCGTCCTTCGCCAGAGTCCGACACGCGACCCGCGTAGTCGTTCAGTCCTGGGTCATGCTGAAGCGCGCCCGCAGTGAGGTCCAGCAGCCACGAGCCGATGACGCTGCCGCGGCGCCAGACCTCGACGATCTCCGGCAGGTCCAGCTCGTACTGGTAATACTCGGGGGTTCGCAACGGCGCCGTCTCGGCATCCGCATCGCGCACGCGCTTGCCGGCGTCGGCGTTGCGCAGGATGTTCAGCCCTTCGGCATAAGCCGCCATGAGGCCATACTCGATGCCGTTGTGAACCATCTTGACGAAGTGGCCCGCGCCGGTGGGGCCGCAACGTAGATAGCCTTGTTCGGCAGTGCCATCGCGACTCTTTCTTCCGGGTGTCGGCGGGGCCGCGTCGACGCCTGGGGCCAGCGTCGCAAAGATCGGCGCAAGACGCTCGATGACGTCTCCTTCACCACCAATCATCAGGCAGTAGCCTCGATCGAGTCCGGCCACACCACCGCTCGTACCGACATCGACGTAATGAATTCCTCGCGGCTTCAGCTCCGCAGCGCGTCGGATATCGTCGTGATAATACGAATTGCCGCCGTCGATGATCGTGTCGCCGGCCTCAAGCAGCGGCGCCAGTTGCGCCAGCACCCGATCGACCACCGCCGCAGGGACCATCAACCAGACCGCACGAGGCTTCGCCAGCCGTGCGACCAGGTCGTGAAGCGAGGATGCTCCGACGGCGCCGCTTTCCTGCAGGTTCTCGATGGCCTCTGCGTGCAGGTCATGGACCACGCATTCGTGGCTTGCCTTCATCAGGCGGCACACCATGTTGGTGCCCATGCGGCCCAACCCTATCATTCCGAGCTGCATCCTGAGACTCCTTGCATGGCGATTCAGCGAAGATGGGCGACGGCCACGACGATCGGCGAATCTTTCCTGGTGGCAATCGTCCGCGCGATGCGGCGCGCATCCTCGGACGCGATCCGCCGAGACGAAATGAGGGCCGCTGTTTCCGTTCGACCAATCCGGCTCGTTCGACGGGTGTGATCTGGATGTCGTCGTTGCCGATCGGTATGTCGACCGGTGCCGACAGCCCTGCCGTGTCCCGGACCGCGGACGGCCGGGTGGTTGCCCCGTCGCTGCCGAAGATTAACGTCCGCACGCGCGCCCCGTCCGTGCGCCAGCGCACTCGAGGAGGCGCGATGATTCGAGGCCTTCGAAACCGACCGGCGTTGGCGATTTGGGACGCTTTGTTCGTGGGGGATGGCTCGGGATCGAAAGACGGATTGGGACCGATCGTGCTGCTTGGAATGCGACGCGGGTCGAGTAGTTCAAGCTTTGGTGCGGACGGGGGGCGTCGTGGTGCCGCCGCCAGACCTCGATGCCTGAGGCGTATGCGGACCGTGTGTGCGCGTCACGAGTTGGCGCACGGAATCTGGCCGATGGCATGTTTACGCCACAGGCAGCAAACGAAAAGGAGTCAGCCAGCGACGGGGGGGCGTCTTGGCGATCTTTATGCGGCAAGCTTCTTGACGCGCGGCTCTCGACGCCGTTGTTCAGCCCGCCAGAGATCATATTGCAGTTGCTGATTCAACCAACTCCCGAGGATGTTCCAGATGCCGAGCGGACGTCGGTTGGCGTCGACGTCCGGAGGGCGGCGAGCAGACGACAACTTCGAATTCGCGAATCCTGCGGAACGCCGCATCGTTTCATTTCCTGGCGGCGCAGCCCTCGAGCGTCATCAACCGGCACAGCAGGA
>JBLMWT010000066.1:0-7250 GCA_050257375.1 Sphingomonadaceae bacterium | reverse complement strand
CGGCACTATCGTCAATATCGCCGACATGCAGCCGCAGACCGAAGACCCGCACTGCGCGGCCCGTCCCGTGCGCTACGCGCTGGAGATGGAACAGGGCTGGTTCGCGCAGCACGGCGTGCGCCCGGGGATGAAGCTCGGCGGACTGGCACGCGAGAACCGCTGAGCTAGAGCGCGCCGCGGCGGGCGCGACCGCTCGCGGCAGCGCAGCCGGATCGGGTCAACCGAAATTCTTGCCCGCGAAGTCCCAGTTCGCGAGGCTCGCCAGGAACGCCTCGACGAACTTCGGGCGCGCGTTGCGGTAGTCGATGTAGTAAGCGTGCTCCCAGACGTCGATCGTCAATAGCGGCTTGTCGGCGCCGGTGATCGGCGTACCGGCGTTCGAGGTGTTGGCGATGTCCACGCTGCCGTCGGGCTTCCTCACGAGCCATGTCCAGCCTGAGCCGAAGTTGCCCACCGCGCTCTTGGAAAACGCCTCCTTGAAAGCGTCGAACGAGCCCCACTTCTTGTCGATCGCCGCGGCGAGCGCCCCCGACGGCTTGCCCCCGCCGCCCGGCTTCATGCTGGTCCAGAAAAAGGTGTGATTCCAAACCTGCGCCGCGTTGTTGAACACGCCGCCAGACGCCTTCTTGACGATGTTTTCAAGCGAGGCGTTCTCGAATTCGGTGCCCTTGATGAGATTGTTGAGGTTGGTTGCGTAGGCCTGGTGGTGCTTGCCGTAGTGATACTCGAACGTCTCCTTGGAAATGTGCGGCACGAGAGCGTCCATCGGATACGGAAGGGGTGGGAGCTTGTGTTCCATTGTCGGTTCCTCTCGGCGGATCAAAGGTCCGGCGAATTCTAGTAGATGGCGCCGCCGCGTGACAACGCGCATGTCGCTTGCGGCGAAAGAAACCGCGAGCACAGCACGGGAATAGGATTTCGTGGCGTTGCGCGCGTCCTACCTCTAGCCGTGTCGGCCATGACCGCTTGCGGCGCCGCTGTCCTCGCGCACGGCAAGCGCGAGGTACGCGGCGTGGTCGCTGGGGAAGAAGTTGTCGGCGCCGATGCGCTCGGCGAGGCCAGTGCGCTCCAGCGCGGCGCGCACGCGCGGCTTGACGCCGCTGAAGAGCAGGACGACGCCATTCTTGCGCAACCCGTCGCCGAGGGACCCGAGCATCTCGACCCCGGAGGCATCCAGGCCGTTGATGCCGGCGGCAGACACGAGCACGAAGCGAAGTCCGGGGTGGCGTCGCTCGAGCTGGAGCACCGCGGCCTCGAAATACGACACGTTGACGAACACGAGCGACGCGTCGAAGCGCACGATGCCAACTGCGCCGCGCAGGGCCTCGGGCATGTCCGCCGGCACCTCCTGCGCGAGCTGCGCCGAGGCGGGCTCGACGACCGCCATGGTCGGCCGCATGCGGCGGTAAATGAAGAGCGCGAGCGACACGAGGATCCCGGCGAAGATGCCGTTCTGTATCTGCGGCGCGAACGCAATTGTTGCGGCGAAGGTCAGTAGCGCGGCGATGGCGTCGTCGTTGCTCGCACGCCAGGCGTTGCGCAGGCTGCGCAGGTTGATCAGGCTGGTGAGGGCCATGACGATGATCGCGGCGAGCACTGGCAACGGCAGATACTTGAGCAGCGGCGTGAAGAACAACAGGGTGAGCAGCACGCACGCTGCCGCGACGATCGAGGACACCCCGGAGCGCGCCCCCGAGGCGAGGTTCAGGGCCGAACGCGAGAACGAGCCGCTCACCGGCATGGTCTGGCTGAAGGCGGACGCGACCTTGGCCAGCCCTTGGCCGATGAGCTCTTGGTTCTCGTCCCACTTGCTGGCGGTCTTGATGGCCGCGATCTTGGCGCTCGACATGGCTTCCATGAAGCTGATCACCGCGATCACGAACGATGCGGGAACAAGCTCGATCCACGCGTCAAGATCGAGCGGCGGCAGCGCCGGCGTCGGCAGGCCGGGCGGGATGACTCCTACGATGCGCCCGCCATTGTTCGCGTAGTCGGTCAGGTAACTCGCGCCGGTGAGCAGCGCGACGGTGATGAGCACGCCGGGGAGGCGCGGCGCGAAGCGGCGAAACGCGATCAGCAGCACGATCGCCGTCACGCCGAAAAGCACCGAGTGGCCGTGCGATTCGGCGGCATTCACCAGCACGTGCCAGGTGTCGATCAGCGCGTGGCCCTTCGCGGGGGGCGCGACTCCGAACAGCGCCGGCACCTGCGACAGGGTAATCAGGATCGCCGCCGCGTTCACGAACCCCATCAACACCGGATGCGAAAGGAGGTTCATCAGCACACCGAGCCGCATGACGCCGAACGAGAGCTGAAACAGGCCGGAGAGCAACGCGACGCTGATCGCGCAGGCCACGTACTTCTCGCTGCCGCTGGCTGCGAGCGGCGCGATGCTCGCCGCCGTCAGGAGCGAGGTGAGCGCGACAGGGCCCGTCGAGAGCTGCGACGAGGAGCCGAAGAGCGCGCCGATGAGCGTCGGAACCAGCGCCGCGTACAGGCCGAAATAGGGCGGCAGGCCGGCAAGCTGGGCGTAGGCGAGCGACTGGGGAATCGCGACCAGCGCGACCGTGACGCCCGCGACGGCATCGGCGCGCAGGTCCGCGCGCGTCAGGCGCGGCAGCCAGCCGAGGAAGGGCAGGTAGCGGACCAAGTCAGGCGGCACGCGCGCGTCAATTCTCGCGCGCCGGCGGCAGGGCGGCGCATTCATCGAAGATCCGCGCGCGGCAGCGTGCGCAGATCGAGCGGTCGAGCTGGGCGAACACGGCGGCGATCGCTTCGCGCTTGGTGCGGAAGACGTTTTCCGGCCCGAGCTCGTCGATGAAGCCGCTGTTTCTGAGCACCTGCTCGACCGGCTGGCGCAAACCCTGCAGGAACAGTTGCCCGTTCTCCAAGCGCCGCTTGCGCGCTTCGCGCACCAGCGTTTCGGCACCCGCGACGTCCACGAAGTTGATGTTGCGCGATACGAGCAGCAGGCGGCGCTGCTCACGCGTGAGCTGACGCAGCGTTTCGAAGTGCGCCTCGACGTGGTCCACGGCGCCGAAGTAAATCGAGCCTTCGACACTCAGGATCTTGAGCTGCGGGCATTCGAGCAACCCTTCGCTCGCCGGCGCAAGCTTGCGCTCGCTGTGGCGCGGATCGGGCACCAGGCTGCGCATGATCGGGCGCGAGGTACGGTGCAGGTAGACGACCAGCGAGGCCATCACACCCACCAGGATGGCGTACGCGAGCGGCATCACGAGCGTGGCGATGAGCGTCGCGGCCACCACCGCCGCTTCCTGCGGGCTGGTGCGCAGGTACATGCGCATCTGACCGAAGTCGATTAGGCCCCAGCCGGCGAGCACGAGCAGTCCGGCGATCGCCGGATGCGGCAGCAGCGCGGCCACAGGTGCGAGCACGAGCAAGAGCAGGACGAGGAAGACGGCCGACAGCACGGCGGAAACGGGCGTGCGCGCGCCGGACTCGTAGTTGATGCCGCAGCGGTTGACGGAGGCGCACGACGGGTAGCCGGAAAAGAACGCGGCGGCGATGTTCGACAGCCCCTGGCCGACAAGCTCCTGGTTGGTGTCGATGCGCTGGCCCGAGCGGATCGCAATCGCGCGCACGATGGCGATTGCCTGGGTGACGGACAGGATCGTCACCGCTAGCGCGGGCGCCAGCAGGTTGCTGAGCGTGAGCCCGTTCACGTCCGGCAGCGACAGCGGCGGCAGCGCGCCCGGAAGCGCGCCCAGCGTGCGGATGCCGGTGTTGGCAGCTCCCACCGCGAAGTTTATCGCGTGCGCAGCGACGGCGCCGACCGCCGTTGCCACCAGCATCGGCGCGAGGCGAGGCGCGTAGTGCTTGGTGAGCGCGCCCGCGACGATAGTGAGCACGCCGACTGCCAGCGCCCACGGGTGCACCTCGTTCAGATGAGCGATGGTGTTGTGCAGCATCTCGAAGAAGGCTGTGGCATGGCCCGGGTGCGTGCCGAACAGCTGCGCGAGCTGGCTGGCGATGATGATGATGCCGATTGCGGCCGTGAAGCCGATGATGACGCCGTTGGAAATGAAGTTCACCAGCACACCCAGGCGAAAGAAACCCATTGCCAGGATGAGCAGGCCGGACATCAGCGAGAGCGTGAGCGCCATCGATACGAATAGGGGTGAGCCGGGCGCAGCGAGTGGAGTCAGCGCCGTCAGCACCATCAGCGACACGGCGTTGGTGGGCCCGGACACCGCATGCAGCGACGAGCCGAACAGGGCCGCGACGACGGTCGGCACCATGGCGCAGTAAAGGCCGTATTCCGGCGGCAGGCCGGCAAGCGTCGCGTAGGCGACGCCCTGCGGCAGCACCACGACCGCGCCGACCAGTCCGGCGATCGCGTCGGCGCGCAGCGAATTGCGATCGACGCGCGGCCACCATGCGACGAACGGGAACAGCCGGTGCAGCAGCGGCTTGGCGAGCACGACGCGGATCGGGATTTCCTAGACGCGGGTATCTTATCAAGGTGCGCTTGCCGCCCCGCCGTCCCTCTCCTAGTATCGGGATAAGGCTCGCTTATGCCAAGGCTCGCCGCGAATTTATCGCTCCTCTTTCCTCAGCTCGACTTCCGGGATCGCTTCGCGGCGGCAGCGCGCGCCGGCTTTCGCTGCGTCGAGTACCAATTCCCGTACGCGTGGGACGCCTTACAGATCGCCGATTGTGCGGGCGAGGCCGGCGTCGAGGTGGTGCTGCACAATTTGCCTGCCGGTGACTTTGCCAATGGCGATCGCGGAATCGCCTGCCTGCCCGAGCGCCGGGACGAGTTTCGCGACGGCGTGGGCCGGGCCATTGAATATGCGCGGGCGACCGGCTGCAGGCGCCTGAACTGCCTGGCGGGCATCGTCCCGCGCGACGCGCCGCGCGCGCGCCATTTCGATACGCTGGTCGAGAACCTGCGCTACGCAGCGCATGCGCTGCGCCGCGAAGGCATGCAGCTGATGCTCGAAGCGTGCAATACGCGCAGCGTCCCGGGGTTTTTCGTCTCCACGAGCCGCGACGCGATCTCGGCGCTCGAGGCCGCGGGAGCCGACAATGCCTTTTTCCAGTACGACATCTTCCACATGCAGATCATGGAGGGAGATCTCGCGCGCACGATCGAGCGGCTCCTGCCGCGTATCGGCCATATGCAGCTCGCCGACGTGCCCGACCGCCACGAGCCGGGAACCGGCGAGATCAACTTCGCGTTTCTGCTCGCGCACATCGACCGCGTCGGCTATACCGGGGCCATCGGCTGCGAATACAATCCCGCCGGTGACACCCTGCAAGGTCTGACATGGGCGATGCCGTACCTGTCGAGCATATCGACACCGGCCGGCGGCGGGCGGTAGCCGAGGCGCTGCGCGCGGGCTTGCCCGCGCGCGCGGTGCTGCACGAAGAGGAAGACACCCGACCCTACGAATGCGACGGCCTGACCGCCTACCGGCGGCT
Source organism: Sphingomonadaceae bacterium (assembly GCA_050257375.1). Classification (GTDB taxonomy): domain Bacteria; phylum Pseudomonadota; class Gammaproteobacteria; order Burkholderiales; family SG8-39; genus DAHVFK01. Next base: position 1,805 of record JBLMWT010000066.1, on the reverse strand, counting down.
TCCAATGGTCGTCGCGCTGCCCGAGGACGAGGAACAGGTGCGCCACGTGCTGCGCACCTGCGCCGCCATGGACATTCCGGTCGTCCCGCGCGGCGCCGGCACTGGCCTGTCGGGCGGGGCGCTGCCGCTTGCCAACGGCGTCCTGCTGTCGATGGCGAAGTTCATGCGCGTGCTGCGCATCGATCCGCAGGCGCGCGTTGCGGTCGTGCAGCCCGGCGTGCGCAACGCGGCGATCTCCGACCTGGCGGCGCCGTTCGGGCTGTACTACGCGCCCGATCCGTCGAGCCAGATCGCGTGCTCGATCGGCGGCAACGTGGCGGAGAATTCGGGAGGGGTGCACTGTCTGAAGTACGGGCTCACCGTGCACAACGTCATGCGCGTGCGGGGCTACACCATCGCGGGCGAGCCGGTGGAGTTCGGCTCCGAAGCGCTCGATGCGCCGGGTTACGACCTGCTCGCGCTCGCCATCGGCTCCGAAGGGCTGCTCGCGGTGATTACGGAGGTCACCGTGAAGCTCCTTCCCGTGCCGCCGCTTGCGCGCGTCGTGATGGCCTCGTTCGACGACGTGGAGAAGGCGGGCGCCGCGGTCGCCGCCGTGATCGCCGAAGGGATCGTCCCGGCGGGTCTGGAGATGATGGATCGGCAGGCGACGGGCGCGGCGGAGGAGTTCGTGCGCGCCGGCTACGATACCGGTGCGGCCGCGATCCTGTTGTGCGAGTCGGACGGAACTCCGGAGGAGGTCGAGGAAGAGATCGCCCGCATCAAGGACGTCCTCGCGCGCGCCGGCGCGACGCACATGAGGGTGTCGCGCGACGAGGGTGAGCGGCTCAAGTTCTGGTCGGGGCGCAAGGCGGCGTTTCCCGCGGTGGGGCGCCTGTCGCCCGATTACTACTGCATGGACGGCACGATCCCACGACGCCGCCTGGGCGAGGTGCTGCGCTTCATCTCCGCGCTCGAGGACAAGTACGGTCTGCGTTGCCCGAACGTTTTCCATGCGGGCGACGGTAACCTGCATCCCCTGATCCTATTCGACGCGAACAATGCCGACGAGCTGCAGCGCACCGAGCGGTTTGCGGCCGAGGTTCTCGAGAAGTGCATCGAGGTGGGCGGCACCATCACCGGCGAGCACGGGGTGGGCGTCGAGAAGATCGACCAGATGTGCGTGCAGTTCCAGCCCGAGGAGCTGGAGACGTTCCACGCGGTGAAGCGCGTGTTCGACCCGCGCGGGCTTCTCAATCCCGGCAAGGCGATTCCCACGCTGGTGCGTTGCGCCGAGTTCGGGCGCATGCGCGTGCACTCCGCGGCGCCGAAATTCCCCGACCTGCCGCGCTTCTGATGGATGCCGTGCTGCGGGAAATGGCCGACCGCGTGCACGCGGCGGTGGAACGCGGGCAGCCGTTGCGCTTGCACGGCGGCGGCACCAAGGACTTCTACGGCAATGCGCTCGCGGGCGAGCCGTTCGATACGCGCGCCTACGCGGGCATCGTGCGCCACGAAGCGAGCGAGCTGGTGGTGACGGCGCGCAGCGGCACGCCGCTTGCCGATCTCGAGCAATCGCTGGCCGCAGCGAATCAGATGCTGCCGTTCGAACCTCCGCACTTCGGTGAAGGGGCGACGCTCGGGGGCTGCGTGGCGACGGGGCTCTCCGGCCCGCGCCGCGCGAGCGCCGGCTCGCTGCGCGATTTCGTGCTCGGCGCGCGCCTGCTGGATGGCCGCGGCAGGGTGCTGTCCTTCGGCGGGCAGGTGATGAAGAACGTCGCCGGCTACGACATTTCGCGGCTGCTCGCCGGCTCGCTCGGTACGCT
>JBLMWT010000065.1:0-9411 GCA_050257375.1 Sphingomonadaceae bacterium | reverse complement strand
CGCGCGGGCTGACGCCCTGGGTGCGCGACAAGATCGAGACGCAATGCCCGCGCTGCAAGCAGAGGAACGCGTCCTGGCGCTCGGCCTGCCGCCTGTGCGCGGCGCCGCTCGCGGCGGCGACGCGGGTGTGACGTGAGCGAAGCGAAGGTGAAGGGCCGGCTCACCATCCGCATTACCGCCGTCTTAATGTTCGCGTCGGCGCTGCTGGAACTGCTATCGATCAACTCCGAGGTAGTGCTCCTCGGGGGGGTGCGCGGCGGTCCGGTAATGAGCGCCTACCACTTGATCTACGTCGTCGCTTTCCTGCTCGTCGGCATCGGGCTCTGGCGTGCGCGGCCGTGGGGCTACTGGGCCGTCATGGCGACGTCGGCTCTCTATACGCTTGACAAGGTCCAGTTCCTGCTCGCACGCGAGAGCGTGCGACGCTACGTGGGGCAGGCGATAACGTCGCTCGATCCACAGCTCGCGCAAGCGGTGCCGCAAGATGCGCTGGTGCTGCTCGTTACCGTACTGTATGCGAGCTTCGTCGCCTGCTGGTGGGGGTTCGCCCTCTATATCCACCTGCGTCGCGCGTACTTTGCGCGCCCCGCCGCATCGGACTACAACCCCAAGTAACCCGCGCGCAGCGTTTCGTCGGCCATGAGTTGCGCCGCGGTGCCCGCGGCGATCACCCGTCCCTGGGAGAGCACGTAGTTGCGCGCGGCCATCTTGAACACCTGTGCTACTTCCTGCTCCACCAGAAGCACCGCGACGCCGTCGGCGTGGATGTGCGCAATGGCCGCGAACAGCTCTTCCCGGATGCGCGGCGCGAGCCCGAGAGAGGGCTCGTCGATCGCGAGGAGCTTGGCCTCGAACATCAGCGCGCGCGCCGTGGCGAGCATCTGCTGCTCGCCGCCCGAGAGCGTGCCCGCGACCTGGTCCTTGCGCTCGGCGAGACGCGGAAATAGCGCGAAGCAACGATCCAGCTGGCGAGCCGTGGCGGCGGAGTCGCGCGACAGGTAGGCGCCCGCGCGCAGGTTCTCGAGCACCGTGAGCTCGCGGAAGGGCCGGCGCCGCTCCGGACAATGAACCAATCCGCGCCGGCGAATCTCGTGCGCCGGGAGCTGGTCGATGCGCTCGCCTGCGAAGCGCACTTCGCCCTCGAGCGCAATCTCTCCGGTGGTCCCACGCTTCATGCGCCGCTCGAATCGCACCAGGCCCGATATGGCGCGCAGCAGGGTGGATTTACCCGCGCCGTTCGGTCCCACGACGCCGACGAACTCGCGCTCGCCGCTGTACAGCGACACGCCATTCAGGATCACCGCCTTGTCGTAGCGGACGGCCAGATCGCGCACTTCAAGCAACGGCATTCTCGGATCCCAGGTAGGCGTCGATCACCTTCGGATTCTTGACCACTTCGGCGGGCGCTCCGTCCGCAATGATCGCGCCGTAATTCACGACGATCACGCGGTCGACGATCGCCATCAGTTCCTTGAGCTTGTGCTCGACCATGAGCACCGCGGGACCTTCCGAGTGCAGCCGGCCGAAGCGTCCGCCCTTGTGCAGCCGCCGGATCGATTTCGCCAGCAGCTCCGATTCGGCCGGGTTCAGCCCTCCCAGCGGCTCGTCGAGCAGCAGCAAGTCCGGCTCCGTGGCGATTGCGCGCGCCACCTCGAGGCGCTTCAAGTCGCCTTGCGACAGCGCGGAAGCCGGTTCGAGAGCCATGTCGGAGATTCCGACGAACTCGAGCGCGTCCATTGCCTTGGCCTCGATCTTCCTGACCCATTCGCCGCGGCTCCTCGCGCGCGGCGCCATGAGCGGCACCATGACGTTGGCGATGATCGGCAAGTGGCGAAACGGACGGGTGTTCTGGAACGTTCCCGCGATGCCGCGGTTCACTACGTCCCAGGGGCGCAGCGCAGTGATGTCCTCGCCGTTGAACACGATGCGGCCGGCGTCGGGGCGCAGTATCTTGGTGATCAGCCGCAGCAACGTGGTCTTGCCCGCGCCGTTGGGTCCGATCAGCCCGACGATCTGATCGCGCCGCAAAGTGAACCCGGCGTCGTCCACGGCGGTCAGTCCGCCGAAGCGCTTGGTGAGGTGCTCAACCGAAAAAAACGGCGCTGCCATGCAGAAATTCCACCCCGTCTTATCTGCCGGTCCGATGTTAGCCGAATTGTCGCGTTTTGCAGCCTGCGCTGGCATACATTAGCGCTGGGTGCCCGCGCCAATGCAAGCCAAGGGAACGCAGTCCGCAGCGGACGAAGACGCGCTTCTGGACGAGGCGCACCGGGACTTCGTCGGCTGGCAGCAACCCAAGCAGCGCCTGCGCGAAGCGCTCGCCAAGAACGAGCTTCAGCTCTACGCGCAGCCGATCCTCGCTCTGGCACCGAATCGGTTCGCCATGGCCGAGATTCTGGTGCGATTGCGCGAGGAGGAGGCCAAATTGCTGCCGCCGGGCGATTTTCTACCCACGTTCGAGCATTACCACATGATGCCGGAGCTCGACCGCTGGGTGGTGAGCCGCACCGTGCAGCGCCTTGGCCAGCGCCCACACGGTGCGTTGCGGCGCTTCAACATCAACGTCGCGAGCCAGACTCTCGGGCGCACCGACGTGCCGGGCTTCGTGCTCGAGGATCTCCTGCACGCGGGCGTGCGCCCCGACGCGTTGTGCTTCGAGATCGACGAGAGCGACGTGCTGGCACGACCGGTTGTATCCGCGGGATTCGCGGCGGCGGTGCGCAGCCTGGGGTGCAGGGTCGCGGTGGACGGATTCGGCTATCGCGCGACTTCGTTCGCGCCGCTCAAGACCATGCAGGTGGATTTCATCAAGGTCGACGGTTCAATCACGCGCAACATCTTGCGCAGCGAGCGAGCCCTGAACAAGCTGCAGACGATCGTGCGGGTGGGCAAGCTGATCAAAGCCGGTGTCGTCGCCGAATGCGTGGAGGAAAAGGACGTGCTGCAGAAGCTGCGCGGGCTGGGAGTCGACTATGCGCAGGGTTTCGGCATCGCCCGTCCCGTTCTGATCGACGAGCTGCAGGCCGGGCCCTGACCCTCGCTGCCTCAGTGGGCGGCGTTCTCGTCGCGCAGTTCGCGACGCGAGACCTTGCCGACGTCGGTCTTGGGAAGCTCGCCGCGAAACTCGACGATGTGCGGCACCTTGAATTCCGCGAGCTGGCCGCGGCAGTAGGTCTTGATGTCCTCCTCGGTAAGCTTGCCGCGCGCGTCGCCCTGCAGCACGACGATCGCCTTGATCAGCTGGCCCACCGACGGGTCGGGGACGCCGATCACTCCCGCGGCCTTGACCTGCGGATGCGAGTAGAGCACGTCCTCGACGTCCTTGGCGAAGATCGAGTAGCCCTTGTACTTGATGAGATCCTTGGAGCGGTCGTAGAAATGAAAGTAGCCTTCGTCGTCCATGCGCACGATATCGCCGGTGCGCAGCCAGCGCATGCCTTCGCGCTCGATGAATGCCTGAGCCGTTTCATCCTGGCGCTGCCAGTAGCCTGCCATCACGTTCGGACCGCTTAGCACGAGTTCGCCAGTCTCCCCCGCTGGGACGAACTGCATCGTCTCCGGGTTCAGGACCGCCGCGAGCATGTTCGGCACCGGGCAGCCGAATGAGCCGGTCTTCGGGCGGTGCAGTGGATTGACGTGGCTGGTGGCGCAGGTCTCGGACAGGCCGTAGCCCTCGATGATGTTCGAGCCGGTGCGCCGCGCCCAGTCCTTCATGGTCGACTCGTGTAGGGTGTCGGCGCCCGAGAGAACGAGTTTCAGCCGGCGCCAGTTCACCTTGTCGGTGTCCTTGTGGTCCTTGAGGTATTCAAAAAGGGTCGGCACGCCGTAGAACACCGTCGCCTGGTAGCGCTCCATCGCCGCGAGGATCGCCTCGGTGTCGGGGTTCGTGAACAGCACGAGCAAGTTGCCTTGCGTAATGCCGTTCAGCATGATCACGACTTGCCCGTAGATGTGGAAGAAGGGCAGAAAGGCCATGATCACCTCCTTGCCCTGCTCGAACCCGGGGAAAGCGGCCTGCGCTCCGGCTTGCGCCGCGATCAAGTTGTAGTGCGTCAGCATCACGCCCTTGGGGTGACCGGTGGTGCCCCCGGTATAGGGCAACGCGGCGACGTCGCGGCGCGGATCGATCTCGATGCCCGGGGCGCTCGCCGGATACTTCGCGAGCAGGTCCTGCAGCCAGTGGAGGTTCGGTGCGGAGGGGATTTCGGGCGAGCCGAGGTTCACGTCTGAAAAGAGCCTCGCGAACGGGCCCTTCCCGAGGATGCGCTTCAGCTTCGGCAGGTACTCGCCCACGTTCGTGAGCACGACCAAGTCGAGCGGCGCACCGCACTTCGCCACCTTGTCGTACAGGATGTCCTGGCAAACGATCGCGCGTGCGCCGCTGTTCTCGAGCTGATAGCGCACCTCGTGGCTCGTGTAGACCGGGCTGATGGGCGTGACGGCGGCGCCGCACTTGAGTGCCGCGAAGTAGGCGATGATGAACTGCGGGCTGTTCAGCAGGTAGAGTGCGACGCGGTCGCCCTTGCGCACGCCAAGGTCGGCTAGCGCGCAGGCGAACCGGTCTGTCGCTTCGCGCAGCTCGCCATAGGTGATGTCGCGCCCGTAGAACACGACCGCCCGACGTCCAGGCGCACGCGCGGTCGCATTGTCGAACGCCTGCGGAACGGATTCCGGAGGCACTTCGACGGTCGCTGGAACGCCTGCTTGGTAATGGGCAAGCCACGGCTTGGCAAGGTACTGCCCTAGCGCGTCCATATTCTCCTCCTTGATTCATTCTAGCCGCGATCGCGCCGCTAAAATCTCGGACGTGGACACGTCGGTGATGCGCAGTCTCGCGAGATGGCCGGCCGTGCCGGCCGTGTACGGCTGGCTCGCGCTCGATGTGCGCGGCAACTGGCTATTGCGAAATCCGTCGAGCGAAGCCTTCGAGCGCATCGGGAACGCCGCGTTGCGCGAGTTTATTGCGCGCAACTACGAGTGCGACCCGCGTGGCTGCTGGTATTTCCAGAACGGTCCTCAGCGCGTGTACGTGCGGCTCGCGTATACGCCGCTGGTGTATCGGCTGGATAAGGACACCCTCGTCGACCACTGCGGACGACGCGCCGGGGCGCCGCAAGGCGCATGGCTGGACGAGCAGGGTGCAATCTTGCTGCTCGCGCCCCCGGGCGTCGGAGTGCTCGAGGACCGGGATCTGGCCGGAGCGAGCGAGCGGCTGCGCGACGAGCGGGGGGCGCTGGTGGAGTCCCTCGAGCGCGCGAGGTTCTTCGACTTTGCCGCTACCCGGATAGCGCTCGGCCATATCGCCAGCCGGGAGGTACCAGCGCGCTTCGGCTTCAAGCCAGATCCGCGTCCCTGAACCGAGCGCGCGGCCGCAGTAGCGTCCTTGACGCTCTGCAAAAAACCCCTTTATAATCCGGCCTCTTTTTTGCACCTGGGGCGACAGCGGTTTGCTTCCGCGGTCGCCCGGTTCGTTTCTGGAATCTGGAAAAGATGCCTACCGTCAATCAGTTAGTCCGCGGCGTACGCATTGCGCGGCGCCCGAAATCGAAGGTCCCCGCGCTCGCCGGTTCGCCGCAGAAGCGCGGGGTCTGCACGCGCGTCTACACCACCACACCGAAAAAGCCGAACTCGGCACTGCGTAAGGTCGCCAAGGTGCGGCTCACCAACGGCTTCGAGGTGATCGGCTACATCGGCGGTGAAGGGCATAACCTGCAGGAGCACTCGGTCGTGCTGATCCGCGGAGGCCGCGTTAAGGACCTTCCGGGCGTGCGCTATCACATCGTGCGCGGTTCGCTGGACACGCAGGGAGTGAAGGACCGCAAGCAGAGCCGCTCCAAGTATGGCGCCAAGCGCGCCAAGCCTGCGGCTTGATCGAGTCGAGACAGAGGACAGCATGCCCCGTCGCAGAGAAGTTCCGAAGCGCGAGATCCTGGCGGATCCGAAATTTCACAACATCGACGTCGCGAAGTTCGTCAACGTCCTGATGACGCGCGGCAAGAAATCGGTCGCCGAGCGCATCGTGTACGGTGCTTTCGACACGATCCGATCCAAGGGCAGCAAGGACCCCGTCGAGGTGTTCACCCAGGCGGTGCAGAACGTCAAGCCCATGGTCGAAGTCAAGAGCCGCAGAGTCGGCGGCGCGAACTACCAGGTTCCGGTCGAAGTCCGTCCGGTGCGGCGCGTGGCCCTGGCGATGCGCTGGATCCGCGAGGCGGCGCAAAAGCGCGGGGAGAAGTCGATGACCGCACGCTTGGCCGGCGAGCTGCAGGAGGCGGCGGAAGGGCGCGGCGGAGCGATGAAGAAGCGAGAGGAAGTGCACCGCATGGCGGAAGCCAACAAGGCTTTCTCGCACTACAGGTTCTGAGGACTGGTTTTCCGGGTTGCAGCCCGCATTTAAGGGTCACCGGATCGGCAAAGGATGGGCAACATCGTGGCACGTAAGACTCCAATTGAGCGCTACCGCAACATCGGCATCAGTGCGCACATCGATGCGGGCAAGACCACGACCACCGAGCGCATCCTTTACTACACCGGCGTGAACCACAAGCTGGGCGAGGTGCACGAAGGCACCGCGACCATGGACTGGATGGAGCAGGAGCAGGAGCGCGGCATCACCATCACGTCGGCTGCTACGACCTGCTTTTGGAAGGGGATGGACCTCAGCTTCCCCGAGCACCGAATCAACATCATCGACACCCCGGGGCACGTCGACTTCACGATCGAAGTCGAGCGCTCCCTGCGCGTGCTCGACGGCGCCTGCATGGTCTATTGTGCCGTGGGCGGCGTGCAGCCGCAGTCCGAGACGGTGTGGCGGCAGGCGAACAAGTACCGCGTGCCGCGCCTCGCGTTCGTCAACAAGATGGACCGCGTCGGCGCGAACTTCTTCAAGGTCTACGACCAGATGAAGGCGCGCCTGAAGGGCAATCCGGTCCCCATCCAGCTGCCGATCGGCGCCGAGGACAAGTTCCAGGGCGTGGTCGACCTCGTAGCCATGCAGGCGATCTACTGGGACGAAGCGACGCAGGGGATGAAGTTCGAGCGCAAGGAGATTCCTGCCGAACTGGTCGGGCCGGCCAAGGAGTGGCGCGAGAAGTTGGTCGAGGTCGCGGCCGAGGCGAACGAAGAGCTCATGAACAAGTATCTCGAGTCGGGCGAGCTCTCTGTCGAGGAGGTCAAGAAGGGACTGCGCATCCGGACGATCAACAACGAGATCGTCCCGATGCTGTGCGGCTCGGCGTTCAAGAACAAGGGCGTCCAGGCGATGCTCGACGCCGTGGTCGAGTATCTGCCCTCGCCGGTCGACATCCCCCCCGTCAAGGGGCAGAAGGAGAACGGCGAGCCGGACGTGCGCAAGGCCGAGGACGGGGAACCGTTCGCCGGCCTTGCGTTCAAGATCGCAACCGATCCGTACGTCGGGCAGCTCACGTTCATCCGCGTGTACTCGGGAGTGCTGAGCTCGGGCGACACCGTTTATACGTCGATCCGCGGCAGGAAGGAACGCGTCGGGCGTTTGCTGCAGATGCATGCCAACGAGCGCCAGGAAATCAAGGAAGTGCGTGCGGGCGACATCGCCGCCGCGGTGGGGATGAAAGAGGTCACCACCGGCGAGACGATTTGCGACGTCAACAAAGTGATCGTGCTCGAGAAGATGGAGTTCCCCGACCCTGTCATATCCCAGGCGGTGGAACCCAAGACGAAGGCGGACCAGGAAAAGATGGGCGTGGCGCTGGGTCGACTGGCGCAGGAAGATCCGTCTTTCCGCGTGCATACGGACGAAGAATCCGGTCAGACCATTATTTCGGGCATGGGTGAACTGCATCTGGAGATTTTGGTCGACCGCATGAAGCGCGAATTCGGCGTGGAAGCGTCGGTCGGCAAGCCGCAGGTGGCCTACCGCGAGACGCTGAGAAAGCCTGTCGAGCAACAGGGCAAGTTCGTCAAGCAGTCGGGCGGCCGCGGCCAATACGGCGACGTCTGGCTGCGCCTGGACCCGCAGCCCGCCGGCAAGGGCTTCGAGTTCGTCGACGCGATCAAGGGCGGCTCAGTTCCGCGCGAGTTCATTCCCGCCGTCCAGAAGGGCGTGCTGGAGGCGCTGCAGGACGGCGTGCTCGCCGGCTATCCGGTGGTCGATGTCAAGGTCACGCTGTACGACGGGTCGTACCACGAGGTGGACTCCAACGAGAACGCGTTCAAGATGGCCGCGATCTTCGCCTTCAAAGACGGGATGCGCGCGGCCTCGCCCGCGCTGCTCGAGCCCGTGATGGCGGTCGAAGTCGAGACGCCCGAAGAGAAGATGGGCGACGTCATGGGCGATTTGTCTGCCCGTCGCGGCATCATCCAGGGCATGGACGACCTGCCCGGGGGCAAGGCGATCAAGGCCGAGGTGCCGCTGGGAGAGATGTTCGGATATTCGACTTCGCTGCGCTCGCTGACACAGGGTCGCGCGACGTACACGATGGAGTTCAAACACTACGCCGAAGCGCCGAGAAGCGTCGCGGAGGCTGTCATCAGCAGTAAGAAGTAACCACAAGATCCGGGGAAGATCGTCATGGCAAAAGGCAAATTTGAGCGGACCAAGCCGCACGTGAACGTTGGCACGATTGGGCATGTGGACCATGGCAAGACGACGCTGACGGCGGCGATGACGAGCATATTGGCGAAGAAGTACGGAGGCGAGGCCAAGAGCTACGATCAGATTGACTCGGCGCCGGAGGAAAAGGCGCGCGGGATCACGATCAACACGGCGCACGTGGAGTACGAGACGGCCAAGCGCCACTACGCGCACGTGGACTGTCCGGGGCATGCGGACTACATCAAGAACATGATCACGGGCGCGGCGCAGATGGACGGGGCGATTTTGGTGGTCTCGGCGGCCGACGGGCCGATGCCGCAGACGCGCGAGCACATATTGCTGGCGCGCCAGGTGGGGGTGCCCTACATCGTGGTGTACCTGAACAAGGCCGACATGGTCGATGACAAGGAGCTCCTGGAGCTGGTGGAGGTGGAGGTGCGCGAGCTCTTGTCGAAGTACGATTTTCCTGGGGACAAGACTCCGATCGTGATTGGCTCGGCGTTGAAGGCCTTGGAGGGCGACAAGGGCGAGCAGGGCGAGGGCTCGATACTGAAGCTGGCCGAGGCGCTCGATGCGTACATTCCGACGCCGGAGCGGGCGATCGACGGGGCGTTTTTGATGCCGGTGGAGGACGTGTTTTCGATCTCGGGGCGCGGCACGGTGGTCACGGGGCGCGTGGAGCGCGGGGTGATCAAGGTGGGCGAGGAGATCGAGATTGTGGGGCTCAGGGCGACCACGAAGACGGTGTGCACGGGCGTGGAGATGTTCCGCAAGCTCCTGGACCAGGGGCAGGCGGGGGACAACATCGGGGTGCTGTTGCGCGGCACCAAGCGCGAAGA
>JBLMWT010000064.1:0-3052 GCA_050257375.1 Sphingomonadaceae bacterium | reverse complement strand
CCAGGCCGAGGCTGACGCGGATCTGGGCGATCTGGTCGCGGCTCGCGGCGTCGCCGGCGAGAATCGCCGCGGGGTCGCCCGGCGTGAGCCTGAGCAGCAGGAACACCAGCACGGCGACGATCACCAGAACCGGGATCGTCGCGAGCAGCCGTCGGGCGATGAATGGGTACACGCAGAGTCCAAAAAAAGACGGCTCCGGGCGCGTTGCCCGGAGCCGTCATCGTAGCGCAGTCGCTCAGTCCTTCTTGACGTTCCAGTAAAAGTCGCCCGGTCCCTTGACCAGGCCGCTGACGCCTTTACGCACCGCGACAGGGTTGATGTACTCGCCGAGCGGAGCGTGAGTGCCGTAGGCAAAGGCCTCGGCCTGGATCTCGGCGGCGAGCTTCTTGCGCTTGGCGAGATCGAGCTCGCGCGCGAACTGCGCCTTCAGCTCCTCGATCTTCGGATCGTTGGGCCAGCCGAACCAGGAGGCCTTCTCGCCCTTGGCGTCGAGCGCGGCGTTGTTCAGCGGGCTCCAGATGTCGGGGGCGACCCACGCGGTGCAGAACATGTTCCAGCCGCCCTGCGCAGGCGGATCTTTCTTGGCGCGGCGCGAGACGAGCGTGTTCCAGTCCATCGCCTGCAGGTCGACCTTGAAGCCAGCCTGGCGCATGAGCTGCGCGGCGACGTCGGGCAGCTTCTGGATCGCGGCGAGATCGGTCGGCTTCATCAGCACCACCGGCGTGCCGTCGTAGCCCGAGGCCTTCAAGAGCTCGCGCGCCTTCTTCATGTTCGATTTCGCCATGATGTCGCTGCCGGCGCTGCTCGCGTACGGCGTGTTGCAGGTAAACATCGACGGGCAGCTGTGGTAGTACTCCTTCACGCCGACTTGCGCCTTGAGGAAGGCTTCCTGGTTGAAGGCGGCGAGCGCCGCGCGCCGGATCGCCGGCTTGTCGAACGGCGGCCACAGCGCATTGAAGCGGCACATGTACTGGAAGCCGAGGGGGTCGCGATTGACGAGCTCGACGCCCTTGGTCTGCTTGAGCTGCCCGTAGCTCTCGAACGCAGGCCGCTCGATGATGTCGACCTCGCCCTTCGCAAGCGCGTTCACCTGGGCCTGCGGATCGCGCAGCGCGAGGTTCAGTTCCACCCGGTCGACGTACACGTGCTTGCCGCCGGCGGTACCCGAGGCGGGCTCCTTGCGCGGCACGTACTTCATGTTCTTCACGTACACCGCCTTGTCGCCGGGCTTGAACTCGTCTTTCTTGAAGATGTAGGGACCCGAGCCCGTGTAGTCGTCGATCTGCTTGAAGGGATCGGTCTCGGCAACGCGCTTGGGCATGATGAACGGAACGTTCGAGGACGGCTTGCCGAGCGCCTCGAGCACGAAGCCGCAGGGCTCCTTGAGCTTCATGACGAAGGTGTCGGGCGCGGGGGTTTCCATCGCCTCGACGAAAGTGATCAACTGCTGGCCCATCGTGTCGCGCGCGCCCCAGCGCTTGAGCGACGCGACCACGTCCTCGCTCGTCACCGGCGCGCCGTCGTGGAACGCGAGGCCCTTCCTGAGCTTGAAGGTCCAGGTCTTGCCGTCCTTGGACATCGTCCAGGTGTCGACCATCTGCGGCTTGATGTGGCTGTCGGCGTCGGTGCCGAACAGCGTGTCGTAGATCATGTAGCCGTGGTTGCGGGTGATGTACGCCGTGGTCCAGATCGGGTCGAGGACGGCGAGGTTGGAGTGCGGTACCACGCGCAACACCTTGTCCGCGGCGGGTGCGCCGGTCGCGACCCCGACAGCGGCGAGCACCGCGGCAATTCCTGCGGCTTTGCGAAATGAGATCATTTCCGTCTCCCTGAAGTGAGGCGTCAGGAACGATAATTGAACCCCTTCGCTCCGGCAAGGACCTGACATGGCGCGCATCGCGATCGGCGGCTTCCAGCACGAGACCAACACCTTCGCTCCGTCGAAAGCCGATTACGCGGCCTTCGAGGCGGGCGGCGGCTGGCCCGGCGTGCAGTACGGCGAGCCTCTGTTCGCGGCGGTCGAGGGGGCCAATATTCCGGCGGCGGGTGCGATCCAGGCGCTGCGCGCGCTTGGCCACCAGCTGGTCGCGACCGCCTGGGCGGCGGCGAGTCCCTCGGCTCAGGTCACGAACGAAGCCTTCGAGCGCATCCTCGGCGGCCTGATCGAGCAGCTCGAGGCCGCGCTGCCGGTCGACGGCGTGTACCTCGACCTGCACGGGGCGATGGTCACGGAGGCCCACGACGACGGCGAAGGCGAGATCCTGCGCCGGGTGCGCGAGGTCGTGGGGCCGCGGGTGCCGATCGCGGCGAGCCTCGATCTGCATGCCAACGTGACGCGCGCCATGACCGAGCGCGCCGACGCGCTGGTCGCCTACCGCACCTATCCGCATGTCGACATGGCCGAGACCGGGGCGCGCGCGGCGCGCCTGCTCGACCGGATGCTGACGACGGGCTCGCGCCTCGCTTCTGCGTGCCGCAGTCTCGATTTCCTCACCGGGCTGCCGTCGCAGTCCTCGTTCATCGACCCCTGCAAAGGGCTGTACCGCGAGCTGGGCGAGATCGAGAACCGGTACGACGTGGTGCTGTCCTTCACCCCGGGCTTCCCGATGGCCGACTTCGAGGAATGCGGCATGTCGGTGTTCGGCTACGGGAGCGATGGGCGAGAGGTCGGCGCCGCGGTCGAGCGGCTGCGCGAGGCGGTCGCCGGCGCGGAGAAGGACTTCGCCATGGACCTGCACGCGCCCGACGAAGCGGTGCGGCTGGCGCGCGAGGGCGGCGAGCCGGGCCGGCCGATGGTGCTGGCGGACACGCAGGACAATCCCGGCGCGGGCGGCAACGGCGACACGACAGGCCTGCTCGCCGCGCTGGTGCGCCAGAGCGCGCGCGACGCCTTGCTCGGGCTATTGATCGACCGCGAGGCGGCCGCGCGCGCGCACGAAGCGGGGCAGGGCGCGACGCTCGCCTTCTCGCTCGGCGGGCGCTCCCGCATCGCCGGCGATGCGCCGTTCGACGGCGAGTTCACCGTCGAGCGACTGGGCGACGGGCGCTTCAC
>JBLMWT010000063.1:0-5931 GCA_050257375.1 Sphingomonadaceae bacterium | reverse complement strand
ACCAACGTGCAGATCGTGATCCTCGTGTCCTCCGTCGCGCTCATGGCCGCGCTGGCCTGGCTCGTCTACCGGACGCGCCTTGGCACCGCGATGCGCGCCACGGCGCAGAATCCCCAGGTGGCGGGTCTGATGGGCATCGACGCGAACCGCGTCATCGCGACGACCTTTCTCATCGGCGCAGCACTCGCTGCGATCGCCGGAGTGATGGTCGGTACCTATTACGGGGTGGCGCAGTACACCATGGGCTCGATTCTCGGCCTGAAGGCCTTTTCCGCCGCCGTGCTCGGCGGCATCGGAAACATTCCCGGCGCGATGCTGGGCGGCGTGCTGCTCGGGGTCGTCGAGGCGCTCGGCGCGGGATACATCGGCAGTCTTACCGACCTTTGCAGCTATCCCGCCATCTCCGGCTGGATCGGGGCGCGCTGCGCGGGCGGGGGGCACTTCGTGCTGTTCGGCTCCAACTATCAGGACGTGTTCGCCTTCGCGGTGCTGATCCTGGTGCTCGTCTTCCGGCCTTCCGGGCTGCTCGGCGAGCGAGTGGGTGACCGGGCATGAGGCTGCGCGCGCGCCGCAAAGGGGCGCTGTTCTGGGGCGGCCTCGCACTCGCTGCCGCCGTGCTCATCGTGCTGCCGTTCGCCGTGACGCAGATCGGCACCACGTGGGTGCGCGTCACCAACCTTGCGTTGCTCTACGTGATGCTCGCGCTCGGCCTGAACATCGTGGTCGGCTTCGCCGGGCTGCTCGATCTCGGCTACATCGCGTTCTATGGCGTCGGCGCCTATACCTACGCGCTGCTCGCGAGCCCGCAGTTCGGATTGCATCTGCCGTTCTGGTTGATCCTGCCGATCGGCGCCGCGATCGCCGCGCTGTTCGGCGTTCTGCTGGGTGCTCCTACGCTCAAGTTGCGCGGCGACTACCTCGCCATCGTGACGCTCGGCTTCGGCGAGATCATCCGGATATTCCTGAACAATCTCGCGCAGCCGGTGAATATCACCAACGGTCCCCAAGGTGTGTACCGCATCGACCCGTTCCGCATCGACGGCCTGAACTTTGCCACCAACCAGAAGATCCTCGGCCTGGAATTCTCCGGACCGATCAAGTACTACTACCTGCTCATCGTGTTCGTTGCGGTGATCATCGGGATCAACCTCAGGCTGCAGAACTCGCGCATCGGCCGAGCTTGGGAGGCGATCCGCGAGGACGAGATCGCCGCGCGCGCAATGGGCCTCAACACTACGAACCTCAAGCTGCTCGCCTACGCGATGGGCGCGACCTTCGGCGGGCTTGCAGGCGGCGTGTTCGCGGCCATCCAGGAGTTCATCTCGCCGGAGAGCTTCGTCCTCGTCGAGTCGATTCTGGTGGTTTCGATGGTCGTGCTGGGCGGCATGGGCAACGTTTGGGGGGTGGTTCTGGGCGCGGTGCTGCTCTCGTTCGTGCCTGAAATCCTGCGCTTCTCGGTGGCGCCGGTGCAGCAGGCGCTATTCGGCCGCATGCTGATCGAGCCCGAGGTCATCCGCATGCTGCTGTTCGGCTTCGCGATGGTACTGGTGATGCTCTTCCGCCCGGCGGGCCTGCTGCCCTCGGCAGTGCGCAAGCGCGAGCTCACGGAGCGCACGTGAGCGAGTTGCTGGTCGCGCGCAACGTAGGCAAGCGCTTCGGAGGCGTGCAGGCCTTGTCGGAGATATCGTTCTCGATTCGCCGCGGCGAGATCTACGGCCTCATCGGCCCGAACGGCGCCGGCAAGACGACATTCTTCAACGTGCTCACCGGCATCTACGCGCCCGACGCGGGCACGATCTCGTTCGACGGGGTATCCCTCGCCGGACTGAAGGCGCACCAGATGGCGGCGCGCGGCATCGCGCGCACCTTCCAGAACATCCGCCTGTTCGGAAATCTTTCGGCGCTCGAGAACGTCATGATCGGGCGTCACGTGCGCACGCGCGCCGGTGTGCTCGGCGCGATCCTGCGCGACTCCCGCACGCAGGCCGAGGAGCGCGCCATCGAGCGGCGCGCGCTCGAGCTGCTCGAGTACGTCGGGATCCGCGCTCGCGCCAACGACCCGGCCGGCAGCCTGCCATACGGCGATCAGCGCCGGCTCGAGATCGCGCGCGCCCTCGCGACCGACCCCAAGCTGCTGGCGCTCGACGAGCCTGCCGCCGGGATGAACCCTTCGGAGCGGCTCGCGCTCGGCGGACTGATCGAGCGGATACGCGATGGCGGGCTCACCGTGCTGCTCATCGAGCACGATATGCGCCTGGTGATGAAAGTCTGCGATCGCGTGCTGGTGCTCGACTACGGCATTCGCATCGCCGAAGGGCTCCCGGCGGAAGTCCAGCAGGATCGCAAGGTCATCGAGGCCTACCTCGGGGTGCCCGCGACGCCATGAGCCTGCTGGAGGTCGCGGCGCTCGAAGTGCGCTACGGCGGCATCCGCGCCGTCAAGGGGATCGACCTCGAGGTAAACGAGGGCGAGCTGGTCTGCCTGATCGGTGCGAACGGCGCGGGCAAGAGCTCAACCCTGAAAGCGATCTGCGGCCTGGTGCCGACCCGCGTGGGCAGTGTGCGCTATGCCGGCGAGGATCTCTCCGCCCTGCCGGTGCACGAGCTGCCGCGCCGCGGGCTGGCGCTCGTACCCGAGGGCCGCGGCATCTTTCCCCAGCTTACCGTCGCGGAGAACCTCGCGATGGGCGCGTACACGCGGCGCGATGCAGCAGTCGCGCAGGACCTGGAGCGTATGCACAACCTGTTCCCGCGGCTGCGCGAGCGGCGCAGCCAGACCGCGGGGACGCTTTCGGGCGGCGAGCAGCAAATGCTCGCCATCGGCCGCGCGCTGATGAGCCGGCCTCGGTTGCTGCTGCTCGACGAGCCTTCGATGGGACTGGCGCCGATGCTGGTCGCGAAGATCCTCGAGGTGGTGCGCGAAATCGCGCGCCAGGGCGTCACCGTGCTGCTGGTCGAGCAAAACGCCAGGCTGGCGCTCGAGATCGCCAGCCGCGGCTACGTGATGGAATCCGGCGCGATCTCGCTCGCCGCCGATGCGCGCAGCCTGCTCGCCGATCCGCGCGTGCGCGAGGCCTACTTGGGCGAAGGGGCCGGCTGAGCCAGATCGGCCTGCGTGGTAAAGGAGTCTGCGAAGAACTCCTCCTCGGGCAGGCCGCACTGCTGGACGAAGTCGCGCCGGGCAGAGTCCACCATCACGGGAACCCCGCAGGCGTACACCTGATAAGCGGAGAGATCGGGGAAGTCCTGCATGACGGCGAGATGCACGAATCCGGTCCGACCCTGCCAGCCGTCGTCGGGCAGCACATCCGAGATCACCGGAACGTAGCGGAAGTTCGGGTGTTCGGCCGCCCATTTCTCGGCTAGCGCGCTCATGTACAGATCCTTGGGCCGGCGCCCACCCCAATAGAGCGTCATCGGCCGGTCGATGCCTTCGTAGAAGGCGTGCTCGATCACCGCCTTGATCGGCGCAAAGCCCGTTCCCGAGGCGACGAATACGATCGGCTTGGCGGAATCCTCGCGCAGGAAGAACGTGCCGTGCGGCCCCTCGAAGCGCAGGATGTCGCGCTCTTTCATCTTGCCGAACACGTGATCGGTGAACTGTCCTCCCGCGACGTGCCGCACGTGCAGCTGGATGAGCTCGTCGTCGTGCGGCGCGTTGGCCATCGAAAAGCTGCGGCGCGACCCGTCGCGCAGCAGAAACTCGATGTACTGGCCCGCGAGGAACAGCAGCCGCTCGTTCGCGGGCAGCTTGAGGTAAAGCACCATCACGTCGTCGGCGAGGCGCTCCATCTTCTGCACGCGGCAGGGCAGCGTCTTGATGGGAATGTCCTTCGCTGCACCGACCGTGCGCGCCTCGACCACCACGTCGCCAAGCGGCTTCGCCTGGCAGAAAAGCGCCTTGCCCTCCTTCTTCTCGACATCCGGAAGGGCCTTCAGCTGATAGGTACCGTAATCGACGCTGCCCGAGAGAATCTTGCCCTTGCAGCTTCCGCACGCGCCGTTGCGGCAGCCATACGGCAGCACGAAGCCGTGGCGCAGGGCGGCCGTGAGGATCGATTCGCCCTCCTCGACCTCGAACTGGTGACCGCTCGGCTGCAGGGTGACCTTGTAGTGGCTCACTGTGAACGCTGGCTAAAATGGCCGAATGAAGCGCTTGCTGATCGTCGGCTTCGGAGACGTTGCGCGTCGCCTGCTGCCGCTGCTTCCGCCCGAGGTGGCGCTGCGACGCGTGTCACGCAGCGAAGGATACGATCTCGACCGGCCGGAAACGCTCGCAGGTCTCGCCGGCTGGGCCGATGCCGTGCTGCACTGCGCGCCGCCTCCGAACACCGGCGACCACGACCCACGAACGGCGCACCTCCTCACGATCCTGGAGCGCGGCATTCTACCAGCGCGCCTGGTGTACATCAGCACCAGCGGCGTGTACGGCGATTGCGGCGGCGCACGGGTCGACGAGGCGCGCACACTTGCGCCGCAATCGCAGCGCGCGCGGCGTCGCGCGGCGGCCGAGGCGCTGCTCGGCGCCTGGTGCGCCGCGCGCGGCGTCGCGCTCGTCGTGCTGCGCGTGCCGGGAATCTACGCCGCCGACCGCCTGCCGCTCGAGCGCCTGCGCGCGGGCACCCCTGCGCTGCGCGACGAGGACGACGTTTACACCAACCATGTGCACGCCGACGACCTCGCCGCGATCGCGTTGCGCGCGCTGCGCCCCGACGCGCCGCCCGGCGCGTACAACGCTTCGGACGACAGCGAGCTGAAAATGGGGCAATGGCTCGATCTCGTGGCCGAGCGCTTCGGGCTGCCGCCTCCGCCGCGCGTCGCGCGGCGCGATGCCGCGGGTAGAATCCCGGCTGCGCTGCTCTCGTTCATGAGCGAGTCGCGGCGCCTGGACAACCGCAAGATGAAGGAACTGCTCGGCGTGCGACTGCGCTACCCAACGGTGAACGACGGCCTGCGCGCCGCCACGGCGCCCGCATGAGCGCACTGCTCGTGCTGACCAACCTGCCCGACCGCGCTGCCGCCGAGAGGCTCGCCGAGCGACTGGTCGTCGAGCACGTCGCGGCGTGCGTCAATATCCTGGCGCCCTGCCGCTCCGTCTACCGCTGGCAGGGCGCCATCGAGCGCGCGGAGGAGCATCCGCTGCTCATCAAGACTACTGCCGAGCGCTACGACGCGCTCGAGCAGGCCATCCGCGCCGCCCACCCTTACGAACTTCCGGAAGTCATCGCGGTCCCAATCGAGCGCGGACTGGCCCCGTACCTCGATTGGGTGAAGAGCGAGACGCGCCCCGTATGAGAGCCTGGATCCGCCTATTCCCGGTCGTGCTGTGCCTCGTCGCCGCGCCAGCGCTCGCGCAGCTCAACCTTGGCGCTTCGTCGGACAATCTGCTCGAGCCCGAAAAGGCATTCCAGTTCTCGGCGCGCGCGCTCGACGCGAAGTCGATCGAGGTGAGCTTCGCGATCGCCGACGGCTACTATCTGTATCGCGACAAATTCCGCTTCAGGGTGGATTCGCCCCCGGGCGTCACGCTCGGGGCGCCGGAATTCCCGCCAGGAATCCAAAAGAAAGACGAATTCTTCGGCGAGATGGAGACCTACCGCAAGCAGGTCGACATTCGCATCCCGGTGGAAGCGGGCACGGCGCGCACGCTCGAGCTGAGCGTGCGGTCGCAGGGCTGCGCCGACGTCGGCGTGTGCTACGTGCCCATGGACTCCAAGGCGACGATCCAGCTCGCTGCGGCCGGTGCGGGCGGGGCGGACGGGGGCACGCCCGCGCTCTCGCAAGGCGCGCGCGCCGTCGCACCGGCACCGCGCTTTTCGATATTCGCAAGCGACCGGGACATCGCCGCCCTGTTCGAGGGCAGTCTGTCGCTGGTCATCGTTAGCTTCCTCGGCTTTGGCTTGCTGCTCGCGTTTACGCCCTGCGTCCTGCC
>JBLMWT010000062.1:0-8447 GCA_050257375.1 Sphingomonadaceae bacterium | reverse complement strand
TTTCGCCCGGCGTGAACTGGCGCAGCTCGTAGAACTCGCGGTAGTTCGGCAGGAAGCTCTTGGGCGCAACGCCCACCAGGCGGCCGCGGCAAATGAGGGCGGCGCAATTGTAGAGAAGTCCGTCCACCTGCACCGGAAGGCCGACCAGCGCGGCGAGCGGGAGCGCGCGCGTCGCGTGCATCAGCTCGGCGAGCGCCGACTCGGTCGCCGCGATCAGGGCCTGCTGGTGGAACAGATCCTCGCAGGTGTAGGACGACAGCCCGAGCTCGGGAAACACCGCGAGCAGCGCCTTCTCGCGCGCCGCCCGGCGCATGAGATCGGCGGTGCCGCGCGCGTTGAATCCGGGGTCGCCGACGCGCAGCGCGGGCGTCGCGAGCGCGACGCGCACGAACCCGTGCCGGTAGAGGTTGAAGAAGTCTTCCCGGGTCGCCATGCAAGCATTTTAGCCCAGTCCGACTATGGTATCTTAGGCCATATATGATGCTCCTTCAGGAGAAGGTGCTGCTCGCGGGCGGAACGCTGCTCGAGATCGAGCTCGATTCCGGCGGCGACTATCGCCTGCGTTACGGCGAGCTGGTCGAGTACGCGAACGGCCGGCGCCGCCTGGGCGGGCGGTCGCTGCCCTACGAGTTCCGCTCGGTCGAGCAGCTGCGCTACGACTTCGAGCGCGACGTGGAGGAGCAGGGAGGCCGCCTTGGCGAAGCGACTTGAGCTGCGGCTGGGCGGCGCCGGCGACGCGCTCGATCGCTTCGAGGCGGCGTGGAATCGCAGGCTGGAAGGCGGGCGCGCGCTGCCGCTCGCGGTGCTCACGCTGCCCGACCTGCCCGCCTTGCTCAAGGAGCTGTCGCCGGCGCGCTGGGCGCTCGTCGCCCGGCTGCGCGCCGAAGGGCCGTTGTCGGTGTACGAGCTGGCGAAGCGGCTCGATCGCGACTACAAGAACGTGCACGGCGACGTGAAGCGGCTGGTCGAGCTCGGACTGGTCGAGCGCCGCGGCGCCGCGGCGGTGGCGGTCGGCTGGGACGCAGTGCGCGCCGAGCTGCGGCTCGGCGACTAGAGGTCGAGCGTCGTGACGCGGCGCAGCTCGCGCCGCTCCCTGGCGTCGTCGAACGGGCGCGCGCGGTGCATCGTGGCGCGATTGTCCCAGATGACCAGGTCGCCGACGCGCCACGCGTGGCGATGGACGAATCGCGGCTGCGTCGCGTGCTCGATCAGGTCGCGCAGCAGCAGGCGCCCTTCGGGCAAAGGCCAGTCGAGGATGCGCGAAGCGTGCGACGCGAGGTAGAGCGAACGACTGCCGGTACGCGGATTGACGCGCACGAGCGGATGGACGGCTCCCTTGAGGAGTTCGGCCTCCTCCGCGGAGAACTCGAAGCCGAGCGTCTGGCGCGAGTAGGCGATCGAATGGTGCACGCGCAGCCCTTCGAGCCGCGCGCGTGTGGCCTGGTCGAGCGTCTCGTAGGCGGCGCGCAGGTCCGCGAACTCGGTATCGGCGGCCGACGAAGGCACGATGCGCGCGTGCAGCATCGAGTAGCGCCCCGGCGGGTCCTGGAACGAGGCGTCGGTGTGCCACAGCCGGTTGCCGAGCGCGTACTGCCGCCGGCGATCGTCGCGCGCGAGGATCGCACCATCGGCGCCGAGGTTCGAGATATCGGTGAGCGCCTCGTCGTCGAAGCGGTTCGCGCCGAGCGCTGCGGCACCGGTCTTGGTATGCAGGGTGCCGTCGAAGCGCCGTGCAAAGTCGAGCTGCTCGGCGTCGCCGAACGCCTGGTCGCGGAATACCAGCACCAGGTGGCGGTCCATCGCCGCGCGGATTTCCTCGAGCGTCGCGCGGTCTCGCGCCTGGCGCAGATCGATCGGACCCGCCTCGGCGGCAAAGCTCGGATGCAGCGGGCGGAGTTCGAGGACCATGATGGCTGTCTGCGCTAACATAGCATGATGGATACGCCCGTGCAGGCGCTCGAGCTCGAGCACTACTGGATGCCGTTCACCGACAACCGGCGCTTCAAGCGCGCGCCGAAGATGATCGTGTCGGCGAAGGACATGTACTACGTCACCGACGAGGGCAAGCAGGTGCTCGACGGGCTGGCGACCCTGTGGTGCGTGAACGCCGGGCATTGCCGCCCCAGGGTGGTCGAGGCGATCCGCAAGCAGGCCGGTGAGCTCGATTTCGCGTCGTCGTTCTCGCTCGGCCATCCGCTGCCGTTTCGCGTCGCCGAGCGCCTGGCCGCGATCGCGCCGCAGAGCATGGGGCATGTGTTCTTCACCAACTCCGGGTCGGAAGCGGTCGATACCGCGCTCAAGATCGCGCTCGCCTACCACCGGATTCGCGGCGAAGGAACGCGCGCCCGCTTCATCGGCCGCGAACGCGGCTATCACGGAGTGAATCTCGCCGGGATCTCGGTCTCCGGCGTGCCGATGAACCGCCGCGCGTTCGGCGCCGCGCTCCTGCCCGCGGTCGACCACTTGCGGCACACGCAGGACCTGGAGACGCGCGCATTCGTGCGCGGCTGTGCGGACCGCGGCGGCGCCGAGCTCGCCGACGAGCTGGAGAACCGCATCATCCCGCTGCACGGCGCCGAGAACATCGCCGCGCTGATCGTCGAGCCGGTATCCGGCGCGGGCGGCGTGCTGGTGCCGCCCAAGGGCTATCTCGAGCGGCTGCGCGAGATCTGCACGCGGCACGGCATCCTGATGATCCTGGACGAGGTGATCTGCGGCTTCGGGCGCCTGGGAACGCCGTTCGCGGCGCAGTACTTCGGCATCCAGCCCGACCTGATCACCTTCGCCAAGGGCATCACTTCCGGCGCGGTGCCGCTCGGCGGTGTGATCGTGAAAGATTCGATCTACGACACGTTCATGCAGGCCAAGGGCGGCGGCGTCGAATTCTTCCACGGCTACACGTATTCGGGGCATCCGCTCGCGTGCGCCGCCGCGCTCGGCGCGCTCGACACCTACGCCGAGGAGCGGCTTTTCGAGCGTGCGGCGGGCCCGCTCGCGCGCCGCTTCGAGGACGGCGTGCACGCGCTCAAGGGCTTGCCGCACGTGATCGACTGCCGCAACCTCGGGCTGATCGGCGCGGTCGAGCTCGCGCCGCGCCCCGGCGCGCCGGGCGCGCGCGCCTTCGAGGCCTTCGAGAAATGCTGGGACAAGGGGGTGTTCGTTCGCCCGATCGGCGACGCGCTCGGCTTTTGCCCGCCGCTCATCGCCGAGCCGCAGCACCTCGAGCAGATGTTCGGCACGGTCGCGGAAGTGCTCGCGACCGTCGCCTGAGCTACAGCCAGCCGGCCCTGCGGAAGCGCGCCCAGAGGTACACGTCGATGCCGGCCATGGCGCCGAGCGCGACCGGATAGCCGTACTGCCAGGCGAGCTCGGGCATGTGCGAGAAGTTCATGCCGTAAATGCCGGCAATGAGCGTCGGCACGGCCACGAGCGCGGCGTAGGCGGCAAGGCGCTTGGTGACCTCGCTCTCGCCGATGGTGATCATCGACAAGTTGACCGAGATCGCGGTCGTGATGGTGTCGCGCGCGGAGTCGATCGACTGGTTCAGGCGCACCAGGTGGTCCGAGACATCGCGGAAATACTCCCCCAGGCCCGCGCACACCTGCGGCACGCGCCCGCCGTGCAGGCGGCCGACCGCCTCGACCAGCGGGCCGGCGGCGTGCTTGAGCACCATCAGCTGCTGCTTGAGGGTGTATAGGGATTCGAGGTTCGCCTTGGGCGACTTGTTGGCGAAGATCTGCTCCTCGATCGCCTCGAGGCGCGTCTCGAGTGCGTGCAGCACCGGGAAGTAGCGGTCGACCGCGGCGTCCATGAGCGCATACAGCACGTAGCCCGCGCCGTGACCGAGCAGCTCCGGCTCGCGCTCGCAGCGCGCGCGCACGTTCTGGAAGCCCTGCTCGCTCCGGCTGCGCGCCGACAGGACGTAGTTGCGCCCGACGAAAATGGCGATCTCGCCGACGTTCAGTTCTTCGCCGACGACCTCTACGGTGTGCACCACCGCGAACAGGGAGTCGCCGTACTCTTCGATCTTGGGCCGCTGGTGGCCGTGTCGCGCGTCCTCGATCGCGAGCTCGTGCAGGCCGAACTCGGCCTGCATTTCCAGGAGCTCCGCTTCGCTCGCATCGCGCAACGCTACCCACACGAAGCAGCCGCTGCGCGCGAGGTACGAACGGATTTCGCCCTTGCCGATCTCGGCGATCTTCCTGCCGTCCTGGTAGGCGACGCAGTTGACCAGCATGCGGCAATCATAGCGCCATCCGCTAGAATTGGCGGCTCACCGAATCGAGAGGCTCCCATGCCCGAGATCAGCAAGCGCGCATCCAGCCTGGGCACCGAGAACGCGTTCGTCGTTCTCGCCGAAGTGAACGAGCTCGTGCGCCGCGGTAAGGACATCATCTCGTTCTGCATCGGGCAGCCGGATTTCCCGGCACCGGAGAACGTCCAGCAGGCCGGCATCCGCGCGATCCGCGAAGGGCGCCACGGCTACACGCCGTCTGCCGGCATCAGCGAGCTGCGCGAGGCGGCCGCGAAATATCTCTCGGCGCAGCGCGGCGGGCTGCCGCTCCGGGCCGACGACGTCGTCGTCGGAGCGGGTGCGAAGCCTTTCATCGCCTACGCAATCCTCTCGACCACCGACTACGGCGCGGGCGACGAAGTCATCTATCCCAACCCCGGTTTCCCGATCTACGAGTCGCAGATCGTCGCGAGCGGCGCGCGCCCGGTACCGATCCACCTGCGCGAGTCGCGCGGCTTCTCGTTCGATCCGGCGGAGCTCGAGCGGCTGATCACGCCGCGCACCCGGCTGCTCATCCTGAACTACCCGCACAACCCGACCGGCGGGCTGCTGTCGAGACAGGAGCTGGAGGCGATCGCCGCGATCCTGAAGAAGCATCCGCAGGTCTGGGTGTATGCGGACGAGATCTACAGCCGACTGGTGTATGCGGGCGAGTTCTTCTCGATCGCTCAGGTTCCCGGCATGTACGAGCGCACGATCATCTCCGATGGCGCATCCAAGACCTGGGCCATGACCGGCTGGCGGATCGGCTTCGCGGCGAACCCGGCGCTCGCGCCGGTGTTCACGCGCTGGATCACCAACACGGACAGCTGCGCCTCGCAAATCAGCCAGTGGGCGGCGCTCGAGGCGGTAAGCGGCCCGCAGGACGCGGCCGAGGCGATGCGCGCGAGCTTTCTCGCGCGGCGCGACCTGATCGTGCGCCTGCTCGCGCAGGTGCCCGGCGTCACCTGCCAGGTGCCGGGTGGCGCGTTCTACGTCTGGCCGAACGTCACCGAGGCTTGCCGCATGATCGGCGCGGCGGACTCCGAGGAGTTCCGCAAGCGCCTGCTGAACGAGGCGGGTGTGGCGCTACTCGCGGACATCCACTTCGGCGCG
This sequence comes from Sphingomonadaceae bacterium, assembly GCA_050257375.1. Taxonomy (GTDB): domain Bacteria; phylum Pseudomonadota; class Gammaproteobacteria; order Burkholderiales; family SG8-39; genus DAHVFK01. Next base: position 3,058 of record JBLMWT010000062.1, on the reverse strand, counting down.
CGCGTGCCGGGCGAAGGCCAGCACGTGCGCTTCTCGTACGCGGCATCCAATGAGGCGATCGAGCGGGGCGTCGCGCGCATGGCGGAATTCATCCGCAAGAACACGAAGAAGGCGGCATGAGCGACGTTTGGCGCCCGAGCGCCACGGTCGCCGCGGTGGTCGAGCGCGACGGGAAGTTCCTGTTCGTGGAGGAGATCGCCGACGGCCGCCGGGTGCTCAATCAGCCCGCGGGACATCTCGACCCGGGCGAGAGCCTGGTCGCAGCCTGCGCGCGCGAGACGCTCGAGGAGACCGCGTACCGCTTCACGCCCACCGCGCTGGTGGGCATCTACCGCTGGGTGTACGAAGCGGCGGACGTGACCTTCCTGCGCTTCGCCTTCGCGGGCCGGCTCGAAGGCTTCGAGGAGGGCCGGCGCCTGGACAAGGAGATCGTCGCGGCGCGCTGGCTCACCCCCGCCGAGCTCGCCGCGCGGCGCGCGGAGCACCGCTCGCCCCTGGTCGAGCGCTGCGTGGCGGACTACCTGGCGGGGCGACGCTTCCCGCTCGACGTGTTCTCGCGGGAATTTTCCTGAGCGGACGCTGTCCGTCCTGCCATGGCCGAAAGAGTCGTCGTTGGAATGTCCGGAGGTGTCGATTCCTCCGTCGCCGCCCTGCTGCTCAAGCGGCAGGGGTGGGACGTGGTCGGCCTGTTCATGAAGAACTGGGAGGACGACGACGACGACGCGTACTGCTCGACGCGCCAGGACCTGGTCGACACGGCGGCCGCCGCGGACGTGATCGGCATTCCGCTCGAGGCGGTGAACTTCGCCGTAGAGTACAAGGAGCGCGTATTCGCCGATTTCCTGCGCGAGTATTCCGCCGGCCGTACGCCCAATCCGGACGTGCTATGCAATGCCGAGATCAAGTTCAAGGCGTTCCTCGACCATGCGCTGCGGCTCGGCGCGGCGAAGATCGCGACCGGCCACTACGCCCGCGTGCGCGCGCGCGACGGGCGCTTCGAGCTCCTGCGCGGCGCTGACGGCGCCAAGGACCAGAGCTATTTCCTGCACCGCCTGAGCCAGGCGCAGCTCGCGCGCGTGCTGTTTCCGGTAGGCGATTTGCAGAAGCTCGAGGTACGCCGCATGGCGCTGGAGGCCGGGCTACCGAACCATGCCAAAAAGGACTCGACCGGCATCTGCTTCATCGGCGAGCGGCCGTTCCGCGAGTTCCTGAACCGCTACCTGCCGCATTCGCCGGGGCCGATGGTGACGCCCGAGGGCCGGCACGTGGGAGAGCACATCGGCCTTGCCTTCTACACGATCGGGCAGAGAAAGGGCATCGGCCTGGGCGGCGCGGGCGAGCCTTGGTACGTGGCCGCCAAGGACGTGGCGAGCAATACGCTCACCGTGGTGCAGGGCCACGACCATCCGCTGCTGATGCGCCCCTCGCTCGCGGGGCTCGACGCGAGCTGGGTGGCGGGCGAGGCGCCGGCCGCGCGTTCGCGCCATAGCGCGAAGACGCGCTACCGGCAGGCCGACGCCGCATGCACGCTGGCGCGCGTCGACGACGGCGAGATCGCGGTGGAATTTGCCGAGCCGCAGTGGGCCGTGACGCCCGGTCAGTCGGTGGTGCTGTACGACGCCGAGGTCTGCCTCGGCGGGGCGATCATCGCCTGAGCGACTATCGCGGCGCGGTGTCGGCGAAGGCGGGCCGATCCGAAAGCCGGTCGTACAGGTCTCCGAGATTCGGATACCGGCCGCGCCAGTCGATCGCCGGATGGCGAAAGGCGAGCCAGCCGAGGCAGCAACCGAGCGAGATGTCGGCGAGGGTATAGCGGTCGTTATTGCACCAGTGGTGTCCGCCCAGGTCGGCGGCGAGCACGGCGAGCCCCCGCTCGATCTTTCCCTGCTGGCGGCGCATCCAGGCCGCGCTGCGCTCGTTTTCCGGGCGCAGCGTCTCGGCGCGCAGCAGCGCGCCCGCCTCGATCACCCCGTCGGCGAGCGCTTCCCAGCGGCGCACGGCGACGCGCTCGCGCTTGTCCTGCGGGATCAGGCGGCTGATCGGCGACACGTTGTCCAGGAATTCGACGATGACGCGCGAGTCGTACAGCGCCATGCCGTCGTCGAGCACGAGCGTGGGCACCTTGCCGAGCGGATTGTGCGCGATGACTGGAGAATCCTCCGGCGCAACGTCGACCAGCTCGAGTTCGCACTCGATGCGCTTTTCGGCGAGAACCACGCGAACCTTGCGGCCGTAGGGACTGGGGAGCGAGACGAGCAGCTTCATGCTTGGCGAGTGCGGCGGCGGATTATACCTGTACGGGCCTTATAATAGGGCCACAAGAACCATCCGTGCCGCCCGATGCCCTCGCCGCTCACCGCGCTATCGCCGCTCGACGGCCGGTACGCAAGCTCCGCCGATCGCCTGCGCCCCTACTTCAGCGAGCATGCCCTGATCCGAACGCGGGTACGGGTAGAGATCGCCTGGCTGCGCGCCCTGGCCGCAGAGCCGGCGATCAGGGAGCTGAAGCCGTTCTCGGCGGGGACCGCGGCGGCGCTGCGCCGCCTGGTCGCAGAGTTTTCCGAGCGCGACGGCGAGCACATCAAGAATATCGAGGCCGAGACCAACCACGACGTCAAGGCGATCGAGTACTGGCTCAAGGGCCGGCTCGGCGACAACCCCGAGGTGCGGCGCTCGCTGGAGTTCATTCATTTTGCCTGCACCTCGGAGGACATCAACAACCTCTCTTACGCCCTCATGCTCGCCGAGTCGCGCGCAGACGTGATGCTACCGCGTCTGGACGAGCTCATTGCCGCTCTCGCCGCCATGGCGCACCGTTACGCGCGCCTGCCGATGCTGTCGCGCACCCACGGCCAGCCCGCCTCTCCGACCACGCTCGGCAAGGAGATGGCCAATTTTGTGCACCGCCTGCGCCGGGCGCGCGAGCGAATCGGCGCCGTAGCCATGCTCGGCAAGGTGAATGGCGCGGTCGGCAACTACAACGCGCACGTGGTCGCCTATCCGGGGCTCGACTGGGAGCGCTTCTGCCGCCGTTTCGTCGAGCGGCTGGGGCTGGCGT
>JBLMWT010000061.1:0-4512 GCA_050257375.1 Sphingomonadaceae bacterium | reverse complement strand
TCGATCTCTTCGCGGTTCATGAGGTAGAACCCGCCCCACCAGCGCTCGAACTCGAGGAAGCGCGCGGGCTCGGTGTCGACGTTCGCGAACAGGTGGTAGTACTTGTCCCAGAAGGTATTCGCCGGGTTGAGGTTCTCGAAGTTCTGCACCAGGTGCGCGCCGTCGAACACGCCGTTGCCGAGGTCGGCGCTCAAGGAAGAAAGCCAGCTGCCGCCGAGCATGCCGCCGGCGTAGCGCATCGGGTTGTCGCCCGCGCCGCTGCTCCACGCGCCGCCCCAGTACGACATCGGCGCACCGTTGATCACGATGGGCCCCGTGTCCTCCGGGCTCGAAGAGGCGAGCATCATCGCCGACCAGCCCCCCTGGCAGTTGCCGACGACCGCGGGCTTCGGGCTGTCGGGGTGCAGCTCGCGCACGCGGCGCACGAAGCTGCTCTCGGCCGCGCACACGTCGAGCAGCGTCTGACCGGGCGCGGGTTCGGGGAAGAAGATGACGAAGTACACCGGGTGGCCTTCGCGCAGCGCCACGCCCACCTGCGAGTCGTCCTTGAAGCCGCCGATGCCCGGCCCGTGCCCGGCGCGCGGATCGATGATCACGTAAGGCCGGCGCTTCGGGTCGACCGTCACGCCCGCGGGCGGCACGATCTTCACCAGCGCGTAGTTGACCGGCCGGCGGAAGGTGCGCGCATCGAGCACCATCTCGTAGTCAAAGTGGAGCACCGGCGGGCTGCCCGCCTGTACGTGCTCGACGTACTGGTTGCCGCGCTGGCGCAGCGTGTCCCAGAAGAGCACCGTGCGCTGCCCGAGGTCGGTCGCGTACTGCGTCCAGCTCGTCCAGGCCTCCCAGGGCGATGTCGGCCGCACAGACGCACGCGCCTGCAAGTCGGCCGCGGCCTTCGCCGCACGCTCGCGGAAGCGCGTCTGCGCAAGTTGCAGACGCTTTTGCAGGACGACGCCTACCTTGGTGGAAACTTCAGACGCGTCAGAGAGTTGCTTGCCGATGTCGGCCATGGGAAGGCTCCGAGGGAGGGGGTCGATGGTGCGCTGCACCAAAGGACTCTAGGCCAATCCATCTTCGAGCTCATGACCTAGATCAAAAGACCTCCGGGATGAACTTGAACTCGTAGCCGGAGTCCCGGTACCCGCCCGGCTTCTGGCGCTTGGGCAGCACGACCTTCTCGCGCGGCGCGGTCTTGTAGGGAATCTGCTTGAGCAGGTGCGTGATGATGTTCAGGCGCGCGCGCCGCTTGTCGTTCGAGTCGACGCAATGCCAGGGCGCCCACGGGGTATCGGTCGCCTGGAACATCTCGTCGCGCGCGCGCGAGTAGTCGTACCAGCGGCTGTAGGACTTGAGGTCCATCGGCGAGAGCTTCCAGATCTTGCGCCCGTCGTCGATGCGCGCGGTGAGGCGCCGCGTCTGCTCCTCGGCGCTCACCTCGAGCCAGTACTTGAGCAGCATGACTCCCGACTTGACCATCAGCTGCTCGAACAGTGGAACCACCTGCAGAAAGCCCTTCGCCTGCTCCTCGCTGCAGAAGCCCATCACGCGCTCCACGCCCGCGCGGTTGTACCAGCTGCGGTCGAAGATCACGACTTCGCCGGCCGCCGGCAGGTGCGGCAAATAGCGCTGCGCGTACATCTGGCTCTTCTCGCGCTCGGTCGGCGCGGGCAGCGCGACCACGCGGAATACGCGCGGGCTGACGCGCTCGGTGATCGCCTTGATTGTGCCGCCCTTTCCGGCGCCATCGCGGCCCTCGAACACGACGCACACCTTGAGCCCCTTGTGTTGCACCCACTGCTGCAGCCGCACGAGCTCGACGTGCAGCTTCTTGAGCGATTTTTCGTAGACGTCGCGTTTCAGCCTGCCGTTTTCCTTGCCTTCCGACTTGGATTTCATGGTTGCGCTCCCTGTCCGAGCCGCCAACGATGCTACGCTCGCGCGGTCGTGCGCTTGACCTCGGTCAAAATCCTGCTCGTTTTTCTCGCGCTCGCCGGCGGGTTCTCGCGAGCGCGCGCGCAGGACATCGAGCCGCGCGCATATTCCAATGCGCCCATAGGGGTGAATTTCCTGATCGCCGGCTTCGCCGCGACGCGCGGCGGAGTCGCCTTCGACCCGTCGCTGCCCGTGACGAATCCCGACCTGCGCACCTCGAATGCGCTGCTCGCCTACGCGCGCGTGCTCGATCTGTTGGGGCGGTCCGCCAAGTTCGACGTGATCCTGCCGTATACCTCGCTCTCCGGCTCGGCCGACTACCAGCGGCAACCGCTCGAGCGCGAGGCGAACGGGCTTGCCGACGCGCGCTTCCGCCTGTCGTGGAATTTTTATGGCGCGCCGGCGCTCCGCCTGCCCGCATTCAGATCCTACGAGCAGGACCTGATCCTCGGGGCGAGCTTGCAGGTCTCGGCGCCGACCGGCCAGTACGACCCGAGCCGGCTGGTCAACATCGGCAGCCACCGCTGGTGGTTCAAGCCCGAGCTGGGCGCGTCCAAGGCGATGGGCCCGTGGACGCTCGAGCTCGCGCAGGCGGTCACGTTCTACACCGACAATCGGGACTTCTACGGCGGGCACACGCGCACGCAGGACCCGCTCTTTGCGACGCAGGCGCACCTGATCTACGGCTTCCGCTCGGGCGCCTGGGGCTCGTTCGATGTCACCTGGTTCGCAGGCGGGCGCAGCGCGATCGACGGCGTGCTGTCGAACGACTTGCAGCGGAACTGGCGGCTCGGCGGCACGCTCGCGCTGCCCATCGACCGCCTCGACTCGATCAAGCTGTCGGCGAGCCGCGGCGTGGCCTCGCGCACCGGCAACGATTTCGACTTCCTCGGGATCGCCTGGCAGCGCCGCTGGGGCGGCGGCCTATGACGCGGTCGCTCGCCGCTCGAACTTTTCGACCGCGACCTCCAGGTTGAACAGCATGCGCTCGCGGCCGAGCCGCTCGCCGAGCTTCGAGCGCCGGATCATCGCCAGCGCCTCGGGGTTGAGAGAGGTGAGCCAGAGCTCTATACCTTCGGCGCGCAGGCGCTCTTCCGCCTCGTCGAGCATCTTGACCGCGGTGTACTCGATGTCGGTAATGGCCCTGCAATGGAGCACCACGACCGATGGCCTCGCCTGCTCGATCAGCGGTCGGACCCGGTCGAACACGCGCTGCGCGTTGGCGAAAAAGATGCGCCCTTCGATGCGCACGATGAGCAGGCCGGGCCAGGTCTCGTCGTCCGGGTGCTCCGCGGACAGCGGCCGAAAGACGTCCGTGCCGCGCTTGCGACCCATCACGTACACGCGCGGGTTGAAGGTCTGCTGCGCAAGCGCGAGCAGGGACGCGATCACCGCGACCAGGATGCCCTGCAGCGTGCCGAGGAAGACCACGCCGGCGAATGCGATGAGCGCCCAGTAGAACTCGACGTGGCGCACGCGGCGGATCTCGGCGAACTCCGCCGGCCGGATCAGCTCGAGCGAATACGCGATGACCACCGCCGCGAGCGCGGCCTGCGGCATGAGGCCGATGAGCGGGGCGAGCACGAGCAGCGTCGCGAGCGCGGCGGCCGCGGTGACGAGTTCCGCGAGCTGTGTCTTCGCGCCCGCCTTCCGGTTCACCGCGGTCTGCGTCGTGCCGCCGCCCGCCGGCATCGCGCCCAGGAAGCCGCCGGCGACGTTGGCGAGCCCGAGCGCGAGCAGCTCCCGGTTCGGCTCCGGGTGCGGCTCGCCCTGGGCGCTGAAGGCGCGCCCCGCGGCGATCGTCTCGGTGAAGCTCATGAGCGCGATGCCGGCCGCGGCCGGCCAGAGCTGCATGGCCAGATCGAGGCGCGGCCAGGTGAGCTCGGGCAGTCCCCGCGGCACAGCGCCGACGGTCGCGACACCCCCCGCCGCCAGGTGGAACAGACCCGACGCGGCGATCGCGGCCGCGACCGCGATGAGCGGCGCCGGCCAGCGCGGCGCGAAGCGCTCGAGCAAGTAGATGAGTGCGAGCAGCAGCACCGACACGAGCAGCGTGGCGAGCGACGCGTGCGGCAGCGCGCGCACGATGGAGAAGGCATCGCGCAGGAAGCCGGTCTTGTCGATGTGGATGCCGAGCAGCTTCGGCACCTGGTCGACCACGATCACCAGGCCGATCGCGGACTTAAAGCCGGTGAGCACCGGCTCGGAGATGAAGTTCGCAACGAAGCCCAGGCGAAGCACGAAGGCGACCACGAGAATTCCGCCGGTGAGCATCGCGAGCGTCGCGCTCGCGACGAGCAACTCGCCGTGAGCACCACCGTTCGGCAGTGCCTGGCCGAGCGCGGCCGCCGAGAGAATCGCGATGGTGGTCGTCGTGCTCACGCTCAAAGGACGCGAAGTGCCGAGCAGCGCATAGACGACCATCGGCACGAGCGCGGTGTAGAGGCCGACCTGCAACGGAAGCCCGGCGATTGTCGCGTAGGCCATCGCCTTCGGCAGAACGACCGCCGCCGCGGTCAGGCCGGCGACCACGTCGAATCGCAGCCACTCCCTGCGGTAATCGCGCAGTCAGTTCACCGA
>JBLMWT010000060.1:0-58124 GCA_050257375.1 Sphingomonadaceae bacterium | reverse complement strand
GCTCGACGCCCTCGTCGAGTTCCTGGGCTAGCGCACGCCCCACACCGCGCGGCTCACTGCGAGGCCGGTCAGCGTGCCGAAGGCGACCATGCCGACCGCAACCACGCCGAACATCGACGCGAGCCCGGCGCCGAACGCGAATACCGCGGCGCCGCCGCCGATCACGATCGCCAGGCGCACCGTCCCCGCAAGCACCGGCAGCAGCACTTCGCCCGCTCCCTGCGAGGCGAAGTACAGCGCGAGGCCGATCGCGAGGAACGGATAACACAACCCCACCGTGCGCAGATAGCGCGTGCCCGCATCCAGCACGCCGGCATCGGCACTGAACAGGCCGACCCAGCCCTGGGGATAGACGGTCACCGCGATGCCGATCGCGAGGCTGAGCACGCACGCAAGTGCGGCGCCGGTGAAGGCGATCCTCTTCGCCCGCCGCGCGCGGCCGGCGCCAACGTGCGCGCCGACCAGCGCCACCATCGCCTGGCCGACCGCGAATACCAGCGGCATCTGCAGCAGGTCGACGCGTAGTCCCACGCCGTATCCGGCGAGCGCCGGCGCGCCGAAGCGCCCGACGAAGCCGGTGAGCACCACGGCGGTGAGCACGGTCTGCGCCGACGAGATCACCGAGATCCCGCCCACGCGCAGGATGTCGCGGAAATGACGGCGCTCGAAGCGGAAGTCTCCGATTCCCGGCCGCAGCAGGCTCGCCGGCCTGAAAACGACTGCGCTCATCGCCAGGCACGAGAGGCTGAAGGTGGTCACGTAGGCCACGCCCGCCCCGGCGATGCCCAGGCGCGGCATCGGTCCGAGGCCGAGCACCAGCGACGCCGAAAGCGGCACGTGGATGCAGGCCGCAGCGCTGAGAGTGAGAGCGGGGACCAGCATGTTGCCGGTGCCGCGCAGCACGCTCGCCAGCGTATTGGCGAGCCAGACCATGATCGCGCCGCCGAACACTACGTTGGAATAGGCGAGCGCATGTTCGACAGTCGCGCCACGGCCGCCGAGCAGCGCATAGACCGGCCGTCCGAGGGTGCTCAAGAGCAACGTGAAGGCGAGTCCGAGCGCCAGCGCGATCGCGATCGCGTGCACCAGCAGCCGGCGCGCGGCGGAGAGATCGCCCGCCCCGAGCGCGCGCGCAATCGCCGACGCAACACCGCCGCCCATCGCGCCGGCCGAAGTCATCTGCAGCAGCATGATCAACGGGAACACGAGCGCCAGCCCCGCGAGCGGATCGGTGCCGAGCCGGCTGACGAAATACGTGTCGCCGATCGAGATCATCGTCTGGAACACCACGAGCAGCACGCCCGGCGCCGACAGGCGCAGCAGGGCAGGCAGGATCGGCGCGCTAAGCAGGCGCTCAGTGCGCCGGTCGGTGGCGACAACGCTCATCGCGCCAGCGTAGCAGGGCGCCGAACGCCCGGGCGCGCGTTTCACCGGCCAGGCGATGGGCCTCAACGGGCTGTCGAGCGCGTTCCTGTTTCCGCTCCTGGCAGCGCTTTAGGGAAGATGAGCGCCGCGCCCCAGCCCAGCGCTACGCCTGCCGCGTCGGCGAACATGTCGGCGACCTCGAAGTCGCGGTAGCCGGTCCAGCCCTGCACGAACTCGAGCGCCACCCCGAGGGCCACGAAGCCGAGCGCGTAGCCAAGGCGGACGCGCGGCTCCACGTACAGCTGGCAGAACCAGAACATCAGAAGGCCATAGCTGCCCAGGTGCTCGAGCTTGTCTCCCTGCTGGAAGCCGAGCGACGGGGGAGAGTGCATCAGCGAGCCGTATATGACGCCCGCCACCAGCGCCCAGCCGACCCCGATCCAGAGCCTGCGCAACATCACTAAAGCAGCCGCATCTGACCCCCGGGAGAGGGCGGCACGAATTGCGAGCGGTCGAGCGCGCGGCGCGCGACGCCGCCGCGCTCCTCGCCGTTCAGCCCGAGGCGCCGGCACGCGATCTCGAAGCGCTTTGCGAGCAGCTCGGCGTAATTGCCCGTTCCAGTCATGCGCGTGCCGAAGCGTGGATCGTTGTCGCGCCCGCTGCGCAGTTGCTGGAGCACGCTCATGACGTGCTCCGCGCGCAGGGGGTAGTGGGTGGCGAGCCACTCTCGGAAAAGGGACTTCAATTCGTTCGGCAGCCTGAGCAGCTGGTAGCCGGCCATGCTGGCGCCGGCCGCCGCCGCGGCGCCCATCGATTCCTCGAGCGACTTGTCCGAGAGCGCAGGCACGACCGGCGCGACCATCACTCCGACCGGCACGCCTGCCGCGGCGAGCGCGCGGATCGTGTCGAGCCGGCGCTGTGGGCTCGCCGCGCGCGGCTCGAGCCGGCGCGCGAGTTCGCGGTCGAGCGTGCCGAGCGAGACGAACACCTTGGCGAGACCCGCCTGGCCCATCGGTCCCAGAAGATCCAGGTCGCGCTCGACGAGCGCCGACTTGGTGACGATGGTGAGCGGATGCCTGCATTGCGAGAGCAGCTCGATCAGGTCGCGCGTGATGCGGTAGCGGCGCTCGATCGGTTGGTAGCAGTCGGTATTGGCGCCGAGGGAGATGGGCTTGGGCACGTAGCCCGGACGCGCGAGCTCGGCACGAAGCCTTTCGACCGCGTTCACCTTCGCGAACAGCCGGCTTTCGAAGTCGAGCCCCGGCGAGAGCTCGAGATAGGCGTGGCTCGGCCGCGCGTAGCAGTACACGCAGCCGTGCTCGCAGCCGCGGTACGGATTGATCGACTGGTCGAAGGGCAGGTCGGGCGAATCGTTCGTCTGGATGATCGAGCGCGCTCGTTCTTCGGTCACGCTCGTCCGGAGTGTCGCGGGCGGCTCGTCGTCGCGCGTCCAGCCGTCGTCGAAGGGCGTACGCTGCTCGCGCTCGAAACGCCCCTGCGGGCGCGACAGCGCGCCGCGCGACTTGTGCTCGAGCAGCACGTGCGATGCACAGCTCGCGATCGAGCGTGTTTCGTTCTTTGCGTCGTCCGGCATTGCGCTCACCGGTAGAATCGAGTCTTCGCTCTTCGTTGCCGATACTGTATATATGATCAGTGAACGGCGCAATGTCGCCCTGCTCACTGCCTGCCAGGCGCTGCTGATGACCAACAATTCGACGCTGATAGCGATCAACGGCCTGGCAGGGCTCTCGCTGGCGGCGAATCGCAGCCTCGCCACGCTGCCAGTGACATTCTGGGTGCTCGGCGGCGCGTCCGCGACGATGCTTGCCTCCCTGCACATGAAGCGTGTCGGGCGGCGCCGCGGCCTGATGCTGGGCACGCTGTGGGGCGTCGCCGGCGCCCTGCTGTGCGCAGGCGCGATCCGGGTGCACAGCTTCTGGCTGCTGTGTTTCGCGACGCTGGTGTTCGGCGTGTACAACGCTTATGGCCAGTACTATCGCTTCGCCGCGGCGGACGTCGCAAGCGCCCAATATCGACCCACGGCGATTTCGCTCGTGCTCGCCGGAGGCCTGGTCGGCGGGATCCTCGGGCCAACGACCAGCCGCATCACGGTCGATTTGCTGCCCGAGAAGTTCCTTGGCGCCTACCTTGCTCTCATCCTGGTATCGCTAGCGACCATGACGGTGCTCAACTTCATCCGCATTCCGCACGCCGGGGCGGCCGTGCAGGCAGCGACCGGCCGGCCGATGTCCAAGCTCGCGGCGCAGCCCAAATTCATCGTCGCGGTGGCCTGCGCGGCGATCAGCTACGGGGTCATGAACTTCCTCATGACTTCGACGCCGATCGCGATGGAGATCTGCGGCCACCCCTACAAAGCCGCCACTTTCGTGATTTCCTCGCACGTGGTCGGCATGTACCTGCCCTCGTTCATCACCGGCGGGCTGATTCGGCGCTTCGGCGCACTGCGCGTCATGTTCGGGGGCGCAGTGCTGAACGCCGCGTCGGTCGGCATCGCGCTGTCGGGCATCGCGCTGACCGAGTTCTGGCTCGCGCTCGTCCTCCTCGGCGTAGGCTGGAATTTCCTCTTCATCGGCGCGACCACCCTGCTGACGGAGACCTACCGACCCGAGGAGCGCGCCAAGGCGCAAGGCGCGAACGACTCCGCAATCTTCATCATGATGGCCGTGTCTTCGTTTTCCTCCGGGCTGATCGTCACCAACGGCGGCTGGAGCCGGATCAACTACGCGGCGCTGCCGCTCATCGTCATCGTGATGGCGGCGATCGTGTGGCTTGCGCTGCAGCAGCGCGCGAGCCGGCCGGCTGCGGCGTGACCATGCTGCCGCCGGCGAGCCCGGGCCAGGACCTTGCGCAGGTCGATACCCCGGCGCTGGTTATCGATTTGGACGCTTTCGAGCGGAATCAGAAGACGCTGCTTGAATGCGTCCAAGGCAAGAACGTCCGCGTGCGCGCTCACGCCAAGACGCACAAGTGTCCAGAGATCGCTAAGCGGCAGATCGCCGCGGGTGCGGTCGGCGTGTGCTGCCAGAAGGTATCCGAGGCCGAAGCGATGGTCGACGGCGGCATTTCCGACGTGCTCGTATCGAACGAAGTGGTCGGCGCCGCGAAGCTCGGGCGCCTGGCCGCGCTCGCCACGCGCGCGCGCATCGGTGTGTGCATCGACGACGCGGGCAACGTGCGCGACCTCGCCGCCGCCGCGGCGGCGGCAGGTGCCCGGCTCGACGCGTACGTGGAAATCGACATCGGCGCGCGGCGCTGCGGCGTCGCGCCGGGCGAGGCGGCGCTCGCGCTCGCACGCGAGGTTGCCGCGCAACCGGCGCTGCGCTTCGCCGGCCTGCAGGCCTACCATGGCGCCGCCCAGCACATGCGCCCGACGGCCGAGCGGCGCGCCGCAATCGAGGCCGCCGCGCGCGCCGCGCGCGATACGCGCGCGCTCATCGAGTCCTCGGGCATCGCCTGCCCGATCGTCACCGGCGGGGGCAGCGGCACGTTCGCGTTCGAAATCGAATCGCATGCTTTCGACGAGATCCAGCCGGGCTCCTACGTCTTCATGGACGCGGACTACGCGAGAAACGAGTGGGCCGCGCCGCTGCCTCGCTTCGAGCACGCGCTGTTCGTGCTGTCCACGGTGATGAGCCGGCCGACCGCGGAGCGCGCCGTGCTGGATGCGGGCCTCAAAGCCTCGAGCGTCGACTCCGGTCTGCCGGTCGTGTGGCAGCGGCCGGGGCTGCGCTACGTGCGCGCCTCCGACGAGCACGGCGTCATCGAGATCGCGCCCGGGGCGCAGGCGCCGGCGCTCGGAGAAAAGCTCATGCTCGTACCAGGGCACTGTGATCCCACGGTGAATCTGCACGACTGGTACGTGTGCGTGCGCGGCGGCGCGGTCGAGGCGTTGTGGCCGATCGCGGCGCGCGGCGCGATCTATTGAGGCGCGGCGTGCGGCGGCGCATGTACTACGGCTGGGTCGTGGTGGCGGCGGCGTTCACCCTGATGTTCGTGGGTTTCGGCGCGGCGTATTCCTTCGCCGCCTTCTTCAAGGCTTTCCAGTCCGAGTTCGACGCCTCGCGCGCCGACGTGTCTTTGGTGTTCTCGGTGAGCGCGTTTCTGTGGTTCACGCTCGGCGCACCGGGAGGCATGCTCGCCGACCGCTTCGGTCCGCGCCGGGTCGCACTGGCGGGCGTGGCCTGCATGGTGGCGGCGCTGGGCCTGGCGAGCGTCGCGCGGTCCGTGGACCTGCTGTACGTCACTTACAGCGTGGGCTTGGGCATCGGCATCGGATTGACGTACGTGCCGTCCGTGGGGGCCGTGCAACCGTGGTTCCTGGCAAACCGCGCTTTCGCCTCGGGGCTGGCAGTCGCCGGGATCGGCGCCGGCAACTTCCTGGTGCCGCTGGCGGCGACCTGGCTGATCGGGCTGGTCGGCTGGCGCACGGCCTACCAGGTGCTCGCGGCCGTCGTGCTGTTGCTCGCCGGCGCAGCGGCGCTGGCGATCGACGACGATCCGGCGCGCCACGGCGCGCGCGGGGCCACGCGCACCGACCGCGCCACGCTTCCGGGCGCCACGCTCGGGCAGGCGCTGCGCACGAAGGCCTTCTGGCTACTGTACTTCTCGAGCATGCTGGTGTGCGTCGGCCTGTTCGTGCCCATGGTGCACCTTGCAAGCTACGCGCAGGACGCGGGCTACAGCGAGGCCCAGGGCGTGGCGCTGGTGAGCCTCATCGGCCTGGGCAGCCTGCTCGGTCGCTTCACCATCGGGGGCGTCGCCGACCGGCTCGGGCGAGTGCCGTCGTTCGCGGTGATGTACGTGGGGCTCGGCGCGATGCTGATCGTCTGGTGGCTCACCACGAGCTACTGGCTGCTAGTGGCGTTCGCGCTGCTGTTCGGCGCCTTCTACGGTGGCTTCGTCGCGCTGGCGCCGACCCTCATCATGGACCTGTACGGGCCGCGCGCGGTATCGGGCATCATCGGCCTGCTGTACACCGCACCGGGCGTCGGTACGCTCGTCGGTCCGCCGCTCGCCGGTGCGGCCTACGACGCGTGGGGCAGCTATGCCGCGCCGATCCTCGCGGCGTCAGCGCTGTCCTTTGCCGGCGCCGGATTGGTGCTCGTGCTGATGCGGCACGTGCGCGCGGTTGCGCCGTGAAGCGCTCCCCGGCGGTGGCGGTGAGCGAGCGACGCGGCCTGCGCCAGCTGCACATCGGCGGCGAAGCGATCCAGAGCGCGATGCGCCTGGACGACCCGTACGCGCTCGCGCTCGATTACACGCGCTGCATGATGGCGTTCCTGCTGTTTCACCCACGGCCGCGGCGCGCGCTGATGATCGGCCTCGGGGGTGGCTCGCTGCCAAAGTACTTCCATCGTTTCCTCCGAGCGACGCGAGTGAAGGTGATCGAGCGGGACCGGCGCGTGCTCACGGCCGCCCGCCAGCATTTCGCACTGCCGCCCGACGATGCGCGCCTGCAGGTGGAGATCGGCGACGGGGCGGAGGCACTCGAGCCGGAATGCTGCGACTTGGTGATGGTGGACGGTTTCGACGACGGCGAGCAGGTGCCGCGGCTCGCATCCAGCGAGTTCTACGACGCGTGCTACCTCGCGCTCGCCGCGAAGGGCGTGCTGGTCGCCAATTACATGAGCGACGACCCTCGGCTCGACAGCTACCTGCAGCGGCTCGAGCGGGCCTTCGGCGGTGCGGTGCTGTGCATGCCGGCGCTCTCCGATCCCAACCTGATCGCGATCGCGCTCAAGGGATATCCCGAGCGCGCGGCGTGGCGCGCGTTGCGCGTGCGCGCCGAAGGGCTGGAGGCTCGCTATGCGCTTCCATTTCGCCGCTACGTTGCTGCGCTGGGGCGCATGAATCCGAGCGCAGGTGGCGACCTTATAATGGCCCGGATCATGAATGGAGAATGACCGTGAAGCTGACAAGCGAGAGCTTTTCCGACATGGGGAAAATTCCGGGCCGCTGCGCCTTCGCGGTACCCGATGCAAAGACACATGTCCGGCTGTCCGACAATCGAAATCCGCAGCTCGCATGGAGCGATCTGCCGCCCGGCACGCGTTCGCTCGTGCTGGTGTGCCACGACCGCGACGTGCCCTCGCGGCCCGACGACGTCAACAAGGAGGATCGGCAGGTTCCGAAAACGCTGCCACGCGTGAATTTCCATCACTGGCTGCTCGTCGACCTGAAACCCTTCGACGGGCCGATCGCCGAGGGCGAGTTCTCGAACGGCGTCACGCCGCGGGGCAAGCCCGGTCCGCAGGCCGCGCGCGGCGCACGCCAAGGCGTCAATGACTACACTTCCTGGTTCGCGAACGACAAGGACATGGCGGGCAACTACTTCGGCTACGACGGTCCTTGTCCGCCCTGGAACGATCCGCTGGTGCACCATTACGTTTTCACGCTGTACGCGCTCGACGTGCCGAACTGCCCCGTGTCGGGCGCGTTCAAAGGCCCCGAGCTGCTCGCGGCGATCGAGGGGCACGTGCTGGATAGCGCCGAGCTCACCGGCCGTTTCTCGCTCAACCTCTCGGTCAAGCTCTAAGCGGCGCTTGTGCCCGGGGGAACCGCGGCACTGCTCGCGTTGGCGCCGATTGCGCTCGCGGCCGCGCTCGTCTACGGCATCACCGGCTTCGGTGCAGCGCTGATCGCAATTCCGCTCGCGACGCACTTCGTGCCGCTGCCGTTCGCGCTCGCGGTATTCGTGCTCGTCGACCTCTCCAATTCGCTGCGCCTCGGGCTGGAGGCGCCGCAGCACGTCGTACGTGGCGAGGTCGCGCGGCTGGTGCCGATGATCCTGGTCGGCACCGCGCTGGGCGCTTCGCTGCTGGTCAACATGCCGCGTCGGGCCGGCATGCTGGCGCTCGGTTGCTTCGTGGTCGCCTTCGCGCTCTACTCGCTCGCCGCGCGCGGCCCGCGCGGCACCGTCGGGCGCGGCTGGGCCTATCCCGCCGGCCTCGCCGGCGGCGTGACCAGCGCGCTGTTCGGCGCGGGCGGGCCGCCATATGCGATCTACCTCGCGCAGCGCAACCTGTCCAAGGAGTCGTTCCGCGCCACGCTTGCGCTTACTTCGGTGGCGAGCATCTCATTGCGGCTTGCCGCGTTCGTGCTGACCGGCCTGATGAGCAATCCGCGGGTGTGGCTCGGCGCGGCGCTCGCGCTGCCTGCGGCCTGGGTCGGCATCTCGGTCGCCTCGCACCTCTTCATGCGCTTGCGGCGCGAGACGCTGATGCGCGCGGTCGCGCCGCTCCTGCTCGCAAGCGGAGCCTCGCTCGTCGCGCGCGCGCTCGCCTAGCTCGAGGCGAGCGCGATCAGGCGGCGCAATTCGCGGTAGCGCTCTTCGGACTGCTCGCCGAACAGCGGGTCGTGTCCGGGCGGCACGGCCGCGGCCACCGCGCTCCAGTCCTCGGGCGTGAGCAGCTCGGCCGCGCGCGGCAGGATGTCGCGCTCCTCGCTCGCGATATGGTGGCGGTAGTAGATCAGGTACGTCGCGGCCGTGGCCTCGACCTCGGCGCGCGCGATGATCGCCTCGTCGGCGGCCTGGTTCAGCAGCGCGAGCAGGTCGTCGCCCGCCTTGGCGAGCACGCGGTGTTCCTGCAGCAAACGGTTCACCTTCACCTGCATCGCCGGATCGCGCGCAGCGAGACGCGTGAACGCCACGTCCTCGCGCGGGTGATGGTGGCGGTCCGGGAAATGACGCAGGTAGCTGACGATATCCAGCATCAGCTCGTAGTTCGGATTCTCGCCGGCACGAAAGAGCGCCAGCTGCCGGTCGAGCACGTCGAGCAATTTGGTGAAGTTCGCATGCTCGGCGTGCCAGTGCGCGGTAGGGCTCGTCATTCGTAGATCCAGGCGCGCGTCCAGGGCAGGGGCTTGGCCTTGGGATCCGAGCTCTTCGCCGCGAGCACCTGGTGGATCGACACCCAGCGCTGCTCGAACGCGTGCGCGCAGCCGGCGAGATAGGCGCGCCAGATGCGCACGCGCTTTTCGCCGGCGTGCCGGCGCGCGGCATCGAGATTCGCTTCGAAGCGTTCGCTCCAGTGCCACAGTGTTCGCGCGTAGTGCTGTCGCAGCGTCTCGACGTCCATGACCTCCAGCTCGGCGCGCGCCATCTCCTTGAGCACAAGCGACGCGTGCGGCAGCTCGCCGTGCGGGAACACGTACTTGCCGATGAACTCGCCCGCGCCCAGGCCGACCGAGCGGCTGTCCGGGTCGACCGAGGTGATGCCGTGGTTCATAACCAGGCCGCCTTCGCGCAGGAGCGAGTGGACCTTGCGGAAGTAGAGCGGCAGGTTCTTGAGGCCGACATGCTCGAACATGCCCACCGAGGAGATCTTGTCGTAGACCCCTTCGCCGGGCACGTCGCGGTAATCTTGCAGCAGCACGCGGCAGCGCGCGCCCAAACCTTCGTCGGCGATGCGCTGGTTGGCGAGCGCGTGCTGGTTGTGCGATAGCGTGATGCCGGTCGCGTCCACGCCGTAGTGCTTGGCCGCCCAGCGCACCAGCGCTCCCCAGCCGCAGCCAATGTCGAGCAGTTTCTCGCCCGGGCGCAGGCGCAGCTTCCGGCAGATGTGGTCGAGCTTCTGCTCCTGGGCGACATCGATCGTTTCGTCGCCCGTCTTGAAGTACGCGCAGGAATAAACCATGTTGCGGTCGAGCCACAGCGCGTAGAAATCGTTCGAGACGTCGTAGTGGTACTGGATCGATGCGGCGTCGACCTTCCGGGTGTGCAGGTTGCGCAGCACCGGCAGACGCCCGCGTTTTGCCTGCCCGGCATGGCGTGACAGGCCTTCGGCGGCCCGCAGCGCCTCGGTGATCGGTCCCTCGACGTCCACACGGCCTTCGACATAGGCCTCGCCGAGCTTGCCGAGGTCCGGGTTGGCGAAGTAGCGCAGCGCCGAGGCCGAGGGAATCCTCAGCGTCACGGTCGGCGCGGGCGATAGCTCGTAGCGCTCGCCGTTCCACAGCTCGATCGCCACCGGCAGGCTCGCATTGGCGCGCAGCCTGGCGATCACTTTCTTGACACGGGATTCGAGCAGCATAGTAAATTTAGGATACCACCGGCTCGCGCAGGGTGACGAACTCCTCGGCGGCGGTGGGGTGGATGCCGAGCGTGGCGTCGAATTGCGCCTTGGTCGCGCCCAGCTTCACGGCGATAGCGATGCCCTGGATGATCTCGGCGGCCTCCGGGCCGATCATGTGCGCGCCGAGCACCCTGCCGCTCGCGGTTTCGACGACCAGCTTCATGAATATCTTTTCCTCGCCTGCCGTCAGCGCGTGCTTGAGCGAGCGGAAGCTGGTCTTGTAGATCTCGATCGCGCCATGGCGCTCGCGCGCCTGCTCTTCCGATAGCCCCACGGTGGCCAGGTTCGGATTCGCAAACACGGCGGTCGGCACGTTCTCGTGGTCGGGCGCCGTCGGCTGGCCGCCGAACAGGGTCTTCGCGAGTGCGCCGCCCTCGGCGGTCGCCACGGGAGTCAGGTTGATGCGGTTGGTGACGTCGCCGATGGCGTGAATCGACTCGACCGAACTCCTGGAATAGGCGTCGACCAGGACCTCGTCGATCGGCCCGAGCTTCACGCCCGCGGCCTCCAGGCCTAGGCCCTTGCTGTTCGGCACGCGCCCGGTGGCGAACAGAACCAGCTCGGCGCGCGCGTGCTGGCCATCGCCGTACGTAACTTCGAGCGCACCGTCCGGCTGCCGCTCGATTGCCACCGGCTCGGCGCCGAAATGCAGCATCACCCCCTTCTTTTGGATCTCTTCGCCCAGGCGCGTGCCGAGCTCGGCGTCGAACTCGCGCAGCAGACGGTGACGCCGGTAGGCGAGCGTCGTGCGCACGCCAAGGCCGTTGAAGATCGAGGCGAACTCGACCGCGATGTAGCCTCCGCCCACGACGATCGCGCGCGGCGGCAGGCGCTCGAGGCGGAAGATGTCATCCGAGGTGAGCGCGAGCGACTTGCCGGGGATATCGGGAATTTGCGGGCGCGATCCGGTGGCGACGAGGATGTGCTCGGCGCTCCAGCGGCGCCCCGCGACCTCGACGGTGTGGGGATCGACGATCACCGCGCGTCCGCGCAGGATCTCCGCGCCCGCGGTGGCGAGCAGGCGCTCGTAGACCGCATTCAGGCGCGCCACCTCCTTGTCCTTGCCGGCGACGAGTTTCGGCCAGTCGAAGGCAGGCTCGCCGACGCTCCAGCCGTAGCCGCGCGCGTCCTCGAGATCGTCGCGGAAATGCGCGGCGTAGGAAAACAGCTTCTTCGGGATGCAGCCGACGTTCACGCAGGTGCCACCGAAGCGGTCGCTCTCGGCGATTGCCACGCGCGCGCCGTACTGTGCGGCGAAGCGGCTGGCGCGCACTCCGCCGGAGCCGCCGCCGATGGTGAACAGGTCGAAATCGAAGCGCGCCACGTCAGGCAAAAAAGTCGTGTGCAGGTTACTCGAGGTCGGGCGGGTCGATCTCGACCGGCTCGAGGGTCTTGTCGTACCTGCTCATCACCCGCGCTCTCGCATTTCTTCTTGGGCCGGATGGTACCACCCGTCCTGGGCGCGCACGTTGCCCTCGGCGACGAGCTTTTGGAGATGCGCGGTGAGCGAGCGCGCCGCGACAGCGTGCAGCCTTGGATGCACGTCGTCGTACACTGCGGGCACCAGCTGCTCGAGCGTGGCGCGACCGAGTCGCGCGAGCGCCGCGACAACCTTTGCCTCGCGCGCCAGGCGGTGCGCGATCAGCCGCCGTAGCTCGCGCTGGGGCTGCCCGATCAGGAAGCCGTGGCCGGGCGCGAAGATCTCGACGTCTTCCTCGAGCAGACCCTCGAGCGCGAGCAGGTAGGCGCGCATGTCGCCGTCTGGCGGATTGATCACCACCGTCGAGCCCTGCATCACGTGGTCGCCGGTGAACAGCATCTTCGTCTCTTCGAGCAGGTAGCACAGGTGATTGGACGCATGTCCCGGCGTGTGCAGTGCGCGCAGCACGTAGCCGCCGAGCTCCAGCCGCTCGCCGTGTCCCGGCATGCGCTCGGGCGCGAAACCCTGGTCCTGGCTCGCGCCCTGCGGCGCCGGCCGGCCGATCACGGTCGCCCCGGTCGCGGCCTTGAGCGCGGCGGCCGCAGGCGAATGGTCGAGGTGCGTGTGCGTGCACAGGATCCAGCGGATGCGGCCCGCACCCGCAGCAAGAAGCGCCTGAACGTGCGAGTCGATGGCCGGCCCCGGATCGATCAGCGCGAGCTCGCGCTCGCCGACCAGGTAGCTGTTGGTGCCGGGCCCGGTCATCATGCCGGGATTGGGGGCGGTGATGCGCGTCACCAGCCGATCGAGCCGCTTCGGCTTTCCGGGAACGATCTCGTAGCTCGACTCGCCCGTCTCCTCGGGATCGCACCAGTGGATCTCGAAGTATTGCGGATCGGCGCGGCGGAAGAGCTTCGGGCCCTGGCTGCCCTGCGCCCAGCAGGCGCGGTTGGTCTCGATTTCCGGCTTCGCGCGCGCGTAGTCCATGGCGCGCTGCGGGTGCTCGAACTGCGCCAGCTCGGCGAGCGTGTGCTGGGTGGCGAATACCAGCTCGATCTCGCCGCGCTCGCCGCGCGCGAGCGCATCCTGCGGGCGGATCCACAGGTGATGGATGGTTTCGGAGGCATCGTGCGAGCCGCTTTGGCCTTGCGGCGCGGCCGCGACGAAGAAGCGTGTGTCGAAGCGCCGCGGCCGTCCCGGCGCGGTGATCCAGTGGCCGATGTAGGCGAGCTCGCCTGCGGGCAGCGTCAGGCCCTCGCTTTCGAGAAAGTCGGCGAACGCGACTTCGCCGGCGTTCAGCGGCGCTCGAAAGCGCGCCAGCTGCTCGACGCGCGCCGGGCTCACCGTCTGGCCGTGCTCGTCGTGCGCGAGCAGGATGCCCGCCTCCTCGAAGCATTCGCGCATCGCCGCCACCCAGTAGGCGAGCCCGCCTCGATCGACCCCGAGAAGGCGGCTCGCATCGGCGTCGGACAGCCCGGTCACGCGCGCGAGCGTGCGCGCGTCGCCGTCGGCGGCATCCAGCGCGCCGCCGGGAAACACGTAGGCGCCGGCGAGAAATGCCGCGCCTTTGGTGCGCTGGAGCAACATTACCTCGGGGCCAACCGCTGCTTCGCGCATCAGGACGACGGTCGCCGCGGGCCGTGGAACGGGCTTCATGCGGTGCGTCCGGTGCGATCCTTCTCGTTCTGCGCCTTGATCAGCGCGCGCATGCGCTCCCAATCGGCATCGCTCAGCTTGTCCAGCTCGCTGAACGAGGCACCGTTCGCCAGGTAGCCGCCGCCATCGATCGCGATGGTCTCTCCGGTCAGCCAATCGCAGCCGTCGGCCATGAGGAAGGTCGCGAGGCGCTGCAGCTCCGGCATCCGCCCCAAGCGGCGCATCGGGATCGAGCCGGTCGCGTCCTCGAAACTTCCGTCGGGGCGCAGCCGCTTGGACGCGCCTTCGGTGGGAAAGGCGCCGGGCGCGATGGCGTTCAGGCGGATGCCGTAACGCCCCCACTCGACCGCGAGCGACTTGGTCATCACATGCAGGCCCGCCTTCGACATCGCCGAGGGCACGACGTAGGGCGAGCCGGTCCACACCCAGGTGACGAGGATCGACACGACCGAGCCCTTGTGCCCGCCGGCGATCCAACGCCGTCCCACCGCGTGTGTGACGTAGAACGTGCCGTGGAAGACGATGTGGGCGATCGCGTTGAAGCCGTTCGGCGTCAGATCCTTGGTCGGACTGATGAAGTTGCCGGCGGCGTTGTTCACCAGTCCCGTCAGCGGACCGGCTTCGTCCCAGATGCGCTGCACCATCGCATCGACCGACTGCGCGTCGCGGATGTCGACCGCGTGCGTGCGCACCGTGCCGCCGAACTTCGCGGCGAGCTCCTTGGCCGTTTGCTCGAGTACGCCGCCGCGCCGCCCGGCGATCCACACTTCCGCGCCGAGCTCGAGGTACTTGGCGGCGATTTCCTTGCCCAGGCCGGTGCCGCCACCGGTGATGAGGATGCGTTTACCCTCGAGCAGCCCTTCCTTGAACATGCGCGCTCCAGCTTGCAGGAACGCGCATTTTACGTCCTAGCCGCGCGCGTAAGCGCACGAGCAGGTCGTGGGCCAGCTCGGCGCGCGCGCGGCGCGCCGCCGCGTGAACGCGCAGGTCCGCGGCCGGGTCCATGAGCCAGGTATCGATGTCGAGTTGCAGCATGTCGGTCATCCCGGCTCTTGGGGGTCAGGAAAAAGAAATCAGGGCGTCGCCGAGCGCCTGCACCAGCGCCACGCCGCGCTGCGACAGGTGGTGGCAGGCGCCTGCTTCGAGCACAACGTCGCGCGGCTGATTCTCTTCGGTGACCCAGACTGTGCCCGCGCGGCAGCAGACCGTGCCGCCCGCGCCATCCCGCAGCCTGAGCGTTTGCCCCTGGGCGAGTCGCAGCTTGTCGGCGTCGAGTTCGATGCGCATGGTCCACTCCTTGTGTACGGCATGCGGAAAGCGCATGCTTCGTGAGGCGCATGTTGCGCCATGGCGAGAGTGACTACAAACGCTTAATTCTCAGGATATGCATGACTAACGGGAATGCGAAGGCGACACCACGCCTGCCGTCCCTCGACCTGCTGAAGGGCTTCGAGGCGGCCGCGCGCCTGCTGTCGTTCACACGCGCGGGCGAGGAGCTGCACCTCACGCAGTCGGCCGTCAGCCGCCAGATCAAGGATCTCGAGGAGCAGCTCGGCGTGGCCCTGTTCGAGCGGCGCCACCGCGCGCTCGCGCTGACTGAGGCCGGGCGCACGCTGTTCCCGGCCGCCGCCCAGGTGCTGCAGGCGATGCGCGCCGCGACCGACCGCCTGCGCGCGCTCTCCGCGCGGCGCGCGCTCGCGGTCACCACGACGCATTCGTTCGCCGCGCTGTGGCTGATTCCGCGCCTGGCGCGCTTCACTCGCGGGCACCCGGGCGTCGACGTGCGCATCGCCGCCGATACGCGCGTGCAGGACCTCGAGCGCGAGGGCCTGGACATCGCGATCCGCCACGGCGCGGCCTCGCTCGCGGGCCCGAACGCGCTCCGGCTGTTCGGCGAGCGCGTGTTCCCGGTATGCAGCCCGAAGCTGCTCGCCGACCCGAAGCGACCGCTGCGCCAGCCTGCCGATCTACGCCACCACGTGCTGCTGCAGTATGACGACCCGGACGGACGCCATCCGTGGCTGCACTGGAAGACCTGGCTCGAGGTCGAGCGGCTCACCGACCTGCGGCCCGCGGGCAGCCTGCTCTTCTCGGGCTACGAGCAGATCATCCCGGCGGCGATCGCCGGCAACGGCGTGGCGCTCGGCAGGAGCCCGTTGGTGCGCGAGGCGCTCGCCTCGGGCGAGCTGGTCGCGCCGTTCAAGCGCAGCGCCGATCCGGCGCGCGCGTATTTCGCGATCGTGTCGAAGACTGCTGTGTCGCGCCCCGAGGTGGCGCAGTTTCTCGCCTGGCTGCGCGCCGAGGCCGCGTCCGAGGAGCCGCGCGGCGGAAAAGCTATACGGTGAGCACCAGCTTGCCGATGTGCTGCGAGGATTCCATCAGGCGATGCGCTTCGGCCGCCTCGGCGAGCGGGAAGGTCTTAAACACGACCGGTCTGATCTTGCCCGCCTCGATCAGCGGCCAGACGTGCTCGCGCAGGCTGCGCGCGACAGCGCCCTTGAATTCCACGGGGCGCGGCCGCAGCGTCGAGCCGGTCAGGACCAGCCGCCTGCGCATCACTTCGTTGATGTCGAGCTCGGTCTTCGGCCCGCGCAGGAAGGCGATGAACACGAGGCGCCCTTCATCGGCCAGGCATTTGAGCTCCTTCGGCACGTAGTCGCCGCCGACCATGTCGAGCACAACGTTCACGCCCTTGCCGCCGGTGGCCGCGAGCACCTCGGCGAGGAAGTCCTGCGTTCGGTAGTTGATGGCCTTGTCGGCGCCGAGCCGGACGCACGCGGCGCATTTCTCGTCGCTGCCCGCGGTGGCGATCACGCGGTTGCCCATCGCCTTCGCCATCTGGATCGCCGTCACGCCGATGCCGGATGAGCCGCCCTGCACGAGCAGGGTCTCGCCGGGCTTGAGGCGCCCGCGGTCGTAGACGTTCGACCACACGGTGAAAAATGTCTCCGGCAGCGAGGCGGCCTCGACCATCGACAGTCCGCGCGGCACCGGCAGCGCCTGCACCTCGGGCACGACGCAATACTCGGCATAGCCCCCGCCGTGCGCGAGCGCGCACACGCTCGCGCCGACCTTCCACATGCGCGCTTCGGCGCCGCAGGCGACCACCTCGCCAGCGATCTCGAGTCCCGGCAGGTCGGAGGCGTCCGCCGGCACCGGATACAACCCCATGCGCTGCAGGACGTCGGGACGGTTGACCCCCGCGGCGGCGACCTTCACCACGATCTCGCCGCGCTTCGGAACGGGCAGCGGGCGCGACGTCGGAACGAGCACCTCGGGTCCGCCGGGTTTCGCGATCTCGACCGCGCGCATCTTGTCGGGTAGTGGCATGGCAGGCTCGCTCGCTGAGAAGGGGGCGATCTTAGCGCAAATGCGCGTCGCCACGCCCCGCGCTAAGATCGCGGCGAACCACGGCTCGGTCCCAGATGAACTACCTCCCTCTCGCTCTGCCGTTTTTCGCCGGCCTGTTCTTCCTGTTCGTGTTCGTCGTCGTCCTGATCGAGCTGCGCATCGTGCAGTTCGCCTACGAGCAGGCCGGCATCGGCCCGCGCTATATGCTCGCGCTGCTGCTGCTGTCGTTTCTGGGAAGCTACGTCAACGTGACGGTGGCGCACTTGCCGCCCGAGCATGTCTACTCGAACGAGGTCATCAGCTTTTTCGGCATGCGCTACGTGGTGCCGGTGGTGCACGAGTGGCCGGGTACGGCGATCGCGGTGAACGTGGGCGGCGCGGTCGTGCCGACCTTGGTCTCCGCCTACCTGGTCCTGAAGAACAGGCTCTACCTGAGCGGCCTGGCTGCGGTGGCCGTCGTAACGCTCGTCGTGCACGCGTTGGCCTACCCGGTGCCCGGAGTGGGAATCGCCGTGCCGATCTTCGTTCCGCCGCTCGTCGCGGCGCTTGCCGCCCTCGCCTTTTCCCGCAAGCGCGCGGCGCCGCTCGCTTACGTGGCCGGCAGCATCGGGACGCTGATCGGCGCGGACCTGCTCAACCTCGGCAAGGTGGCCGGCCTCGGTGCGCCAATCGCGTCGATCGGTGGTGCCGGGAAGTTCGACGGTATCTTTCTGAGCGGATTGATCGGCGTGCTGCTCGCCAGCTTGCTCGGGCCCCGACGCCGGAGACGGGCCTAGACCTTTGCCTTGACCGCTCGCAGGCGCTGCGCGGCGGCCCAGTCCAGGTCGACGTTGCCGCCCGAGAGGATGATGCCGACGCGCAGGCCGTGCGCGTCGACCTTCTTCGTCAGCAAGGCGCAGGCCGCGAGCGTTCCGGTCGGCTCGACCACGAGCTTCATGCGCTCCCACAGAAAGAACATGCTGCCGAGCAGCTCTTCGTCTTCCACGGTGAGCATGTCGCTCACGTATTGCAGCACCAGCGGAAAGGTCAGTTCGCCGAGCGAGGAGGTGCGCGCGCCGTCGGCGATGGTGTCCGGGTTGTGCACGCTTTGCAGCGTCCTCGTCCTGAACGAGCGCGTCGCATCGTCGCCGGCTGCCGGCTCGACGCCGATCACGCGGCAACCGGGCAGCATGTGGCGCGCCGCTACTGCGCAGCCCGAGAGCAGGCCGCCGCCGCCGCAGGGCACGAGCAACATGTCGAGCGGACCTGCGTCCTCGATCAGTTCCTTGGCGGCCGTACCCTGGCCCGCGATGATGTGGGGGTGGTCGAACGGCGGGATCACCTTGAGGCCGCGCTCGGCGCCGATGCGCCGCGCAAGCGCTTCGCGCGACTCCTGTCGCGGATCGTAGGTGATCACCTCGGCGCCGTAGCCGCGCGTCGCCGCGAGCTTCACCGCCGGGGCGTCCTGCGGCATGACGATGGTCGCCGGCACGCCGAGCATCCTGCCCGCGAGCGCGACCGCCTGGGCGTGGTTGCCCGAGGAAAACGTGATGACGCCGCGACGCTTTTCGTCCGCGGAAAGTTGCGCAAGCGCGTTGTACGCGCCACGAAATTTGAAGGCACCCATGCGCTGCAGGTTCTCGCACTTGAAGAACACGCGCGCGCCGGTGAGCGCATCGACAGTGCTCGAGGTCAGCGCGGGCGTGCGCCGCGCCTGACCCGCAATGCGCGCGTGCGCGGCGGCGACGTCCTCGAACGAAACCGCGAGCTTCACGCCGCGCTCCGCCAGTGCGCGAGGGCCGCGCGCGCAACCTGCTCGCCCCATTCCTGCAGGAAATGCCCGCCTTCGGCGACGACGTACGGTTCGGGGCAGCCGCGGATGGACTTGCGCAATTCATTCATCACGGGCGTTCCGAGCACCGGATCCCGTGCGCCCACCGCCATGAACGACTCGCCGCGCCAGTCGTCGCGCCACCACTCGCGCGCCTTGCGCGACAGCGCCGCCCCGGGCGCCTCGGGGTGGTCCGGCACCAGGTTCGGGAAGCTTCGCACGCCCGCCTTGTAGCGCGTGTCCGGAAACGGTGCGTCGTAGCCCGCTGCTTCCGCGTCGTTCAGCTGCGGGCAGGCGCGCTTGAGCAGCTTGCCGCAGGCCAGATCCGGATTCTTGTTCACGTAGTCGCGCCAGGCAACGAAGCCCTCGGACAGCGGCACGTCCCCGGTGCCGAGCGCAGTGTTCATGACGAGCAGCCGATGGTAGCGTTCAGGCGCTTCCATCGGAAGCGTGAGACCGAGGAGCCCGCCCCAGTCCTGCACGACCAGGGTGATGCGGCGCAGGTCGAGGCGCTCGACGAAATCGAGTAGCAAGGCGCGATGGAACTCGAAAGTGTACGTTGCTTCGTCCTCGGGCTTGTCCGAGCGGCCGAAGCCGAGCAGGTCCGGTGCCAGCACACGCGCGCCGGCGGCGAGCAGCGGCGGGATCATGCGCCTGTACAGGTAGCTCCAGGTCGGCTCGCCGTGCAGGCACAGGTAGACCGGCGCGCGTTGCGGTCCTTCATCCAAGTAATGCACGCGCATGCCGCGCCACTCGAGATAGCGCGGCGCCCAGGAAAAGCCCGGAAGCCCGACGAACCGCTCCTCCGCCGTCCGCAGAATCGAAGTCATGGCCCGATTGTAGAATGTCCGCATGGACTACTCTAAATACCAGGACCTGAAAGTCCGGCGCGTCGAGCCGGGTATCGTCGAAGTCGTCATGGGCGAGGAGGGGGGAAAGCTCTCGACCGCCACGGCGCGCATGCACGCCGAGCTGGCGCAGATCTGGCTAGATATCGACCGGGATCCCGAGACGCGGGTGGCGATTCTGCGCGGTGCGGGCAAGGGCTTCTCCGGCGGTGGAGACCTCGCGATGGTCGAGGAGATCACGCGTGACTTCGCGGCGCGCGCCCGCGTCTGGCGCGAGGCGCGCGACCTCGTCTACAACCTCATCAACTGCTCGAAGCTCGTGGTGTCGGCCATGCACGGGCCGGCAGTCGGAGCCGGGTTGGTTGCCGGGCTGCTCGCCGACGTATCGATCGCAGCGAGAAACGCGCGCATTATCGATGGCCACACCCGGCTCGGCGTTGCGGCGGGCGACCACGCGGCGATCGTGTGGCCATTGCTTTGCGGTATGGCGAAGGCGAAATACTATCTGCTCACTTGCGAACAGGTGAGCGGCGAAGAGGCCGAACGCATCGGCCTGGTGTCGCTCGTTTGCGAGGAGGCGGAGCTGCAGGCCAAAGCGCTCGAGGTGGCGCGCAGGCTCGCTGCGGGCGCGCAGACCGCGCTGCGCTGGACCAAATACAGCCTGAACAATTGGCTGCGCATGGCGGGACCGAGCTTCGATGCCTCGCTCGCGCTCGAATTCGTGGGTTTCAGCGGGCCCGAAGTGCAGGAAGGCATTGCCTCGCACCGCGAGAAAAGGAAGCCTTCGTTCCCTCCCGAGCCGAAGGACTTCTAGCCCTCAGAGATTACTGAAATCGAGCGATTCGCCCGCCGAGGATTCCGGCTCGCTCGATGTGACGGAGGATTCGGGTGCGCCGACCGGGTCGGCCGCTTGGGCGGGCTGCGCGACCAATCGCTCGATGTCGCGCGCGACCGCCTCGATGTCCGGACCGCTGCGTCCCATGTAGGTGAGCAGGATGCGCACCGGCAGATCCGTCAGTGTCGGCTGCGGGTGATCGCGCAGGTGCGCGGCGTTCTGGATCGCGGGCACGATGAAGTTGCTGCGCGTCCCAGGATTGGCCGACTCGATTCCATGCACCAATGCGGTCTGCGCGCGCGCGATCCCCGAGAGCAGTTCCGCGAGATGTTGAGCGGAGATGTGCAGCATGGAAATCCTCCAGTGCGATGGCAAGAGTTTGACCGAGCCGTTCGCGCGGCGATGTTAACATCCGCACGGTTGCAGCCGAAAGCTCGAGTGGTGCGTCCGGTTTACGCGGGCGCTCTCAGGGCTCGAGCTCGACGATGAGCGGCTGATGATCGCAGGCTTGAGTGTCGGCTTCGATACGCCGCGCGGTCGGTCGCGGCAGCATCAGGTTGCCGAAGCGACTTCTGCCCGCGCGCGAGTGCGTATCGGATATCTCGACCCCTCAGGCGAAGGCGTGCGCGTACCCGGCAAATTCCTTCGCGAGCGCAGCGACCTGGTCATCGCCCTGGCTGCCAGGCAGCGAGGCGGCGAAGCCCTTACAGAGAAACAAAAAGGCCCGGAGCGGGAAGCTTCCGGGCCGAGCCATCGCAGGGAGGAGATCTTTGCTGCGATCAGAATGTAGCTCGGCCGCTCGGAGTTGTGTGCAAGGAACTGTGATGAATGCGCGCGCCGCGTGCGCTATCGACTTCTAGCGGTTTACGGTATCAGGAGGGTAAGACTCGACGTCCGAACTGAGCGTCTCCGGCGGAGTCCGACGCAGCATCTCGCTGCTGTCGCTGCCTTCGAGCAGCGTCGCGTAGTGGACGTTTTTCTGCATCTCTTCCAGGTACAGGTTCTGTCCACGGAAGTGATAGGCGGCATACTCGTACGCGCGCGCAAGCTGCACGTCCAGGCGCCTGAGCGCATTGTGGTAGAAACTCGGCGTCTGGCGCACCAACTCCTCGCCCGAGGCGACGAGGAGGTGGGTCTGGGCGCCGGTCAACGGGCGCCGCGCGAGGCCGCCGAGCACGAATTCCGGGTAGAGGCGGTCGCGGCACTTCTCCAAATAGCAGCGATCGGCCATCTGCGCGATGATGTCTGCAGTCCCGAGCATGTGACCGACGCGCCTGAGCAGCGTGTCGCCGATGCGGATCGATTCCGCGCGGCGCTCGTAGCCGGTGTAGTGCAGCAGCCTGGACGCAATTTCCGCAAGCCGACCGGTACCCTGGCGCCGCATGTAGCGGCGCAGGAAGGTCGCGCCCCGCGCGACGTGCGTAAGCGTGTACTCGGCGCCATACCGGTGCCGGCGATCGCTGCGGCGCCGGAGGTAACCGAAATCGTGAAACAGGGCCGACAGCACTCCGAGCACGAACAGCTCCGGGGGGAGGGCCGGGGTCCCGTTGCGCCGGCTGCGCTGATAGCCATCCATCAGCCGGCCCATCGCCAAAGTTACGTCGAGCACGTGCTGGATATCGTGATAGCTGGTATCGCAGGGGTAGTACTCGGCGTCTTCGCCTTGATACAGGCGCTCCACGTCCTGGAACGCCCGCTGCAGCAATCGACCCGGGGACTCTTCGTACAAGCCTTGGAACAGCCGGATGATCTCGTCGTACACCGCCGTAGGCGCCGTGGTCTGCACCAGGTTCGTGACGTCGTAATCGTTGCGACGCATGCCTGAGGCAGCGGGCGCTTCTTGCCCCGAGCACGTCGGATCCGACGGCTGCGACTTGGTTGCCCTCTCGGCGATGTCTGTGTGCACTCCGCGCCTCTTTTCCGTGTCGGCGAGTAGCGCTAGGATGTGCCAAATCCCGCGAAGGGGCGGTGACCTTTTTCACGACCGGGCCGCCATGAGAATGGTGGATTTGTCATGGTCGGTAATGCGGGCGCACCCGAGCCGTGGTGGGAGCTGACTTTGGCAAACCTTTCTCTCACCGACGAGGAAAAATCGCAATTGGTCGCGCGTATTCGCGCGCTCGAAGTCGAGCACAGCGATCTGAACGACATCATCGACCGACTGGCTCAGGACCCGGTGCAGGACCAGCTGCAGCTGCGGCGTCTCAAGAAGCGAAAGCTGCTGCTCAAGGACCAGATCGCGCTGCTAAAGAACAGGCTGATCCCGGACATCATCGCGTGATCGCCCTGATCCAGCGTGTCGCCGAGGCGGGCGTTTCGGTCGACGGGTGCGTGATTGCACGCATCGGTCCGGGGATCCTCGCGCTGGTGGGGGTCGAACGGAACGACGGCGAGCGCGAGGCGGAGCGGCTCGCGGAGCGTGTCGCGGGCTACCGCGTCTTTCCGGATGCTGCGGGCCGCATGAACCTCTCGCTTGCCGATGCGCGCGGCGCGCTGCTCGCCGTCCCGCAATTCACGCTTGCCGCCGATACGGGGAAGGGCGCGCGGCCCAGTTTTTCCTCCGCTGCGCCGCCCGATGAAGGCGAGCGGCTGTTCGGCCGCTTCGTTACGCGTTGCCGCGGGCTCGTCCCCGAGGTGAGCGTCGGGTGGTTCGGCGCCAACATGCAGGTGAGCTTGGTGAACGACGGTCCAGTGACCTTCTGGCTGCGCTGCCCGCCTGCGGGCGGCTCCTGAGGTTCGCGCAGGTGCGGGCGCCGACACTCGATTGGGCGTAAGCTTGCGGCGACACCGATCGCAGGCTTCGATTTCCCCCATGTACGATCAGTTCGTCGGCACCAAGCCGGTCGAGGAACGACACCGGTTCGACGCCGGACGGCTGGACCAATACATGCAGGCGCATGTGGTGGGCTACTCAGGCCCGCTCGAAGTCGAACAGTTCAGGGGCGGGCAGTCCAATCCGACCTACCGGTTGAGCGCCGGCGGGAGATATTACGCGCTGCGGCGCAAGCCGCCCGGCAAGCTGCTGCCGTCGGCGCACGCCGTCGAGCGCGAGTTCCGCGTCATCAAGGCACTGCACGGCGTCGGTTTCCCGGTGGCCAGGCCCTACGTGCTGTGCGAGGACGAGTCGATCATCGGCACCGCTTTCTACATCATGGATTGCGTGGAGGGCAGGGTGCTGTGGGACCAGGCCCTGCCTGGCCTGACCCGCTCCGAGCGGCGCGCAATCTGGGATGAACTTAACCGCGTGATCGCTCAGCTGCACTCGATCGACTACCGAGCGGTCGGACTGGAAGACTTCGGCAAGCCCGGCAGCTACGTCGAGCGCCAGATTGCGCGCTGGACCAAGCAGTACCACGCCTCCGAAACGGAGCGCATCGAGCCGATGGACAACCTGATCGACTGGCTACCGAAGAACATCCCGCCGGACGACATGACGAGCGTCGTGCATGGCGACTACCGCCTCGACAACACCATCTTCCACCCGCGCGAGCCGAAAATTCTAGCGGTGCTCGACTGGGAACTGTCGACGCTCGGCGATCCGCTGGCCGATTTTTCCTACCATTGCATGAGCTGGCACATTCCGCCGGGTAAGTTCCGCGGCATCGAGGGGCTGCCGCTCGAGGAACTCGGCATTCCCACCGAGCGCGAGTACGTCGAGATGTACTGCAGGAGGACCGGGCGGGCGGGCATCGATCCGACGACTTGGGACTTCTACATGGCCTACAACCTGTTTCGCATCGCCGCGATCACCCAGGGTATCAAGAAGCGCGTGGTCGACGGCACCGCCGCGAGCGCCCACGCCGTGGAGGCGGGTAGCAAGGCGCCGCTGCTCGCCGAGCTCGGCTGGAAGCAAGTCGAGAAGATACTGAAACGAGCCGCCTAGGAGAACAGCATGGACTTCGAGTATTCGCCCAGGGTGAAGGAGCTGCAGAAGAAGCTCAAGGCGTTCATGGACGAGCACATCTATCCGAACGAGAAGGCCTGGTACGACCACTGCAACGGGCCGAATCGCTGGCAGCCGGTTCCGATCATCGAGGAGCTGAAACCGAAGGCACGCGCGCTCGGATTGTGGAACCTGTTCCTGCCGCGCTCGCCGCGCGCGCCCGAGGGGCTGTCGAACCTCGAGTACGCGCCGCTGTGCGAGATCATGGGCCGCGTGGGCTGGGCGCCCGAGGTGTTCAATTGCTCCGCCCCCGACACCGGCAATATGGAGACCATCGAGCGCTACGGCACTGAGGCGCAGAAGGACGAGTGGCTGGAGCCGCTGCTCGAAGGCAAGATCCGCTCGGCGTTCCTCATGACCGAGCCCGCGGTGGCGTCGTCCGATGCCACCAACATCCAGACGCACATCAGGCGCGAGAGCAACGATTACGTGATCAACGGCACCAAGTGGTGGTCTTCCGGTGCCGGCGACCCGCGTTGCAAGCTGTACATCCTGATGGGCAAGACCTCGCCGGACAATCCTTCGCGCCACAGCCAGCAGTCGATGATTCTGGTGCCGGCCGGGACTCCCGGCATCCGGATCGTGCGCCACCTCAAGGTCTTCGGCTACGACGATGCGCCACACGGGCACATGGAAATCGAGCTGAAGAACGCGCGCGTGCCGGCCGCCAACATCCTGCTCGGCGAGGGGCGCGGCTTCGAGATCGCGCAGGGGCGCCTCGGGCCGGGGCGCATCCACCACTGCATGCGCCTGATCGGTCAGGCCGAGCGCGCACTGGAAAAGATGTGCAAGCGCGCGAGCTCGCGCGTCGCCTTCGGGCGGACGGTCGCCGAGCAGGGCGTGACGCGCGAGCGCATCGCGGAGGCGCGCATCATGATCGATTCCGCACGCTTCATGGTGCTGAACGCGGCCTGGAAGATGGACACCGTGGGCAACAAGGTGGCGCGGAAGGAAATCGCCATGATCAAGGTGCTCGCGCCGAACATGGCGTGCAAGGTGATCGACTGGGCGATGCAGGTCCACGGCGGCGGCGGTGTCGCGGAGGACTTCGGCCTCGCGGCGGCCTACGCGCACGCACGCACCCTGCGCTTCGCGGACGGACCGGACGAGGTGCACCGTAACCAGATCGCCAAGCTCGAGATCGGCGAGCAGACAACGGTGGCGGAGGCCGTCGCGCCGAAGAAGCGCGCCTAGAAGTAGCGCGATGCGTGTCGGCGTCCCGCGCGAGATAAAGGTCGAAGAGCACCGCGTCGGCCTGACACCGACCTCGGCGCGCGAGTTGATCGCGCACGGCCACGAGGTGCTGGTCGAGCGCGGAGCGGGGGAGGGAATCGGCGCCACAGACGCGGCCTACGAGCGCGCGGGCGCGACGATCGTGGAGGATGCGTTCGCCGGCAGCGAGCTCGTCGTCAAGGTAAAGGAGCCCCAGCCCGCCGAGCGCAAGAGGCTGCGCGCCGACCAGGTGCTGTTCACCTATCTGCACTTGGCACCCGATCCGGAGCAGGCGCGCGATCTGCTCGCATCGGGTGCAACCTGTATCGCCTACGAGACCGTGACGCGCCCCGGCGGCGGCCTGCCATTGCTCGCGCCGATGTCGGAGGTCGCGGGACGCATGTCGATCCAGGTCGGCGCCGGCTGCTTGGAGAAGGAGCGCGGCGGCATGGGCACGCTGCTCGCCGGCGTGCCGGGCGTGCCAGCCGGGAAGATCACGATCCTCGGTGCGGGTGTCGTGGGCTCGAATGCGGCACGCATCGCGGTCGGGTCGGGCGCGCGTGTGTTCGCTCTCGACCGTTCGGTCGACGCACTGCGCAGGATCGAAAGTGAATTCGGCGCTCGCGTGGTGACCGTGTATTCGAGCCGTGACGCGATCGAGCAGCACGTCGTGTCCGCCGACCTGGTGATCGGCGCGGTGCTCGTACCCGGCGCGGCGGCGCCCAAGCTCGTGACGCGCGCTCTGCTCCGCCGCATGAAGCCGGGTGCGGCGCTGATAGACGTCTCGATCGACCAGGGCGGCTGCTTCGAAACCTCGCGTCCGACGACGCACGCCGACCCGACTTACATGGTCGACGGAGTGGTGCACTACTGCGTCGCGAACATGCCGGGCGCCGTGCCGCGCACTTCGACTTACGCGCTCAACAACGCCACGTTACCCTTCGTGCTCACCCTGGCCGACAAGGGCTGGCGACGCGCGCTCGCCGAGGACGAGCACCTGCGCAACGGGCTGAACGTGGCGCGCGGCAAGCTTGCGCACCGCGCGGTGGCCGAAGCGCTCGGCCTTGCCTATACGCCGGCGGACAGCTTGCTCTGACCGGC
This sequence comes from Sphingomonadaceae bacterium, assembly GCA_050257375.1. GTDB lineage: Bacteria > Pseudomonadota > Gammaproteobacteria > Burkholderiales > SG8-39 > DAHVFK01. The sequence goes on along the minus strand of JBLMWT010000060.1, from coordinate 31,488 downwards.
GATTTCACTTGCATCGAACTCAGGAGAACTCATGCTCAAGCTGTGCGGTTTCCACGTCAGCAACTACCACAACAAGGTGCGCCTCGCGCTGCTCGAGAAGGGCATCGCGTTCGAGGAGGACGCGAGCTGCGCGCCCTCGCAGAAGGACGAGTTTCTGGCCCGCTCGCCGCTCGGCAAGGTGCCGTTCGTGGAAGTGAACGGCGCAGTGCTCACGGAGTCGCAGGTGATCTGCGAGTATCTCGAAGACACGCACCGCGAGAAGCCGCTTTACCCTGCGGACCCTCTCGCCAAAGCGAAGGTGCGCGAGCTCATCCAGTACATCGAGCTGCACATGGAGCTCGTCGCGCGGCGGCTGTACAAGGAGTACTTCTTCGGAGGCAAGGTATCGGACGAGACCAAGAAGGAGGTCGAGCGCGATCTCGCCAAAGGCGTTCGCGGCTTTGCGACGCGCGCCAAATTCGACCCGTACGTCGCTGGAAAGGATCTGACGCTGGCCGACTGCGCGGCCTACGTGCACCTTCCGCTCGTATCGATGATCGGCAAGATGGCCTTCGGGCGCGACTTTCTCGAGGAATTCCCGGTCAAGGCCTACCTCAAGATGCTGGGCGAGCGCCCCACGTTTGCCAGGGTGAGCGCCGACCGCAAGGCCGCCGTCGAGGCGATGGCGGCGCGCGCGAAAAAGTAGGCGCGCCACATGCAGGAGCTCGCGCCGCTCGGCGAATATCTGCGCTTTGTCGTCACGCTTACGGCGGTGCTAGACCCTTTCCTCGCGGTGCCTATCTTCGTCGGAATTACGGCCTCGCGCTCGGATGCGGAGCGAATCGCGCTGGCGCGCGTCGTCACGTTCACCGTTTTTGGTGTCCTCGCCGGGTCGGCGCTGTTTGGCGAGGCGCTGCTACATCTGATCGGCGCGAGCCTGCCGGCATTCAGCGTCGGAGGCGGGCTCGTGCTGTTGCTCATGGCGCTCGCCATGCTGAACGCGCGTGCGGGCGGCGTGCGGCAGTCCGAGGCCGAAGCCGAGGAGCTGGAGGCCGGGGAACTGTCCGGAGTCGTGCCGCTCGCGGTGCCGCTGCTCGCGGGCCCCGGGGCGATCGGCACCACCATCATCGCGGCGCAGGCGCACGGCCTGGTGCATCTGGTCGTGATGATCCTGTGCATCGCGCTGGTGTGCGCCGTGCTGTGGGCGGTACTCCGCTTCGCGCATGCGCTCGCGCCGCGCATGGGCACGACAGGCCTGAACATCGCCACGCGCCTGCTCGGGCTTCTGCTCGCCGCGCTCGCCATCCAGATCATGGCGTCGGGACTCGTGAAGCTGCTCCCGGGCCTCGCGGGCGCCTAGTCGTGCGCAAACTCGCGCGCCACCCAGACCTCGATCGCCGCGCGCATCGCCTGCGGCTGCTCGGTGGGAATCCAGTGGCGCGCGTCGAGCTCGACGATTTCGCACTCAGGTAGCGCGCCGAGCGCCGCGCGCGTCTGCTGCGGGTCCGTGAAGCTGCTGCGCGCCGAAATGAGCGCGAGCACTGGCGCGGCGATGCCCTCGAGGTCTGGCCAGGAAGCAGTGACCGCGGTCAAAGCCTGCAAGTAGGCACCGGTGGCGGTGCTGCGCAGGTCCGCGAACGGCGAGGCGTAGCGCGCGAGCAGCGCTTCGCCGCCCGGGCCGGCCGCGAGCGCGGCGCGGGTCTCTCGATCGAGCTGCTCGAGATCCAGTTCTGCCAGATGGCGACGGCGGAGTCCGAACGCGTTCAGCGCACGCGTCAGCCAGCCGAGGGCGACGAGTAGCGGTCGAAGGTGCGCGATGCGCCGCATGTTGCCGGCGAGCGCCCCCGGCGGCATCGGCTCGACCAGGACCAGGCCCGCGGTGAGCGCAGGGCTGCGCGCCGCGAACTGCAGCGCGATATTCGCGCCCAGACAATGCCCGACGACGACGGCGCGCGCGATACCTTCGGCGCGAAGAATCGCGGCGAGATCGGCACACCACTCGGCCATGCCGATACGTCCCCGGTGGACGGAGCGCCCCTGGCCACGAAGGTCCAGGCGCAGCAGCGCCCACGAGTCGCCGAGCGCGGTCTGGCCCACGAATTCCGACCAGCGGCTCATGTTGCTGGCGACGCCGTGCACCAGCACCAGCGCACGCGCAGCGCCGGGCGCACCTGAGCGCGCGTAGGCGATGCGCGCGCCGTCGGCCACCGCCAGCGTGCGCAGGCCTTGTATTGGAGTGGTCACTGCCGCGCGAGCCAGTCGGCGGCCTCGCGCCACAGCGTCTCGCGGAAGCGCTCGCGGAAGAACCCGAAGTGGCCGATCCTGTCGACGCCCACGTCGCGCGGACTGATCGCGCGCAGTTCGGCGCGTGCCCCGGAATACAGTTCGAGCAACGCCGCGGCCGCGCGCGGCGGCGCGAAGGCGTCATCGTCGGCGACGTAGGCGCGCAGCGGCGCGGCGAAGCGGGCGAAGGCTTCGCCGGCGCTGAGCGCGCCGGCCAGGTAACGCGGATGCCGGCACCAGCGCGCCCACTCGAGCGCGACGCCCTTGGGCAGGTCTTCGCCGAAGCCGAGGCGCGACGAGGGCAGATAGCCCACGATCCTCGGCAGCAGTGGAATGGCCACGTGGACCGCGAGCCAGATTCCTGGGCGGTGCAGCGGCGGCCAGTTGCGCCAGTAGCCTGACTGCGCGCCAACCATGAGCACGGCGGCGAGCCGCGCCGCCTGCGGCAGGAGCGCGGTCGACACGCCGCCGATGCTATGGCCCACGACCATCAAGCGTTCGCCTGGCGCCGCGCGCTCGAGGAAGTCGAGCGCGCCGGCCGCATCGAGCAGCGGCCAATCGCGCATGCGCGCCCGCATGCCGCGCAGCTGCGCCGGACGCGAGCGGCCGATGCCGCGGTAGTCGAAGCTGAGCACCGTGAAGCCGCGCCCGGCGAGAAATGCGGCGAACTTGGCGTAGTACTGCTGCGGGACGCCGGCGGCCGCCTGGATCTGAAGCGCGCGGCCCGCGGGAGACGCAGGGCGGAACAGGGTGCCACTGAGCGCCAGGCCGTCGCGTGCGGGGAATTCGACCCGCTCTTCGTGGATCACTTGGGGACGGGACGCGGCATTCCCTGCTGATCGATGGCGACGTAGGTGAGCGTCGCTTCGGTCACCTTCACCACCTTGGGGTCTGCCGGACGGCGCTCGGCGAACACTTCCACGTTCACGGTGATCGACGTCGTGCCGATGCGCACCACGTCGGCGTAGAAGGAAAGCACGTCTCCGATCTGCACCGGCTGCTTGAACACGAACGAGTTCACCGCCACGGTGGCAACGCGGCCGCGCGCCACGCGGCCCGCCACAGTTCCGCCAGCGACGTCGACCTGCGACATGATCCAGCCCCCGAAGATGTCGCCGTTGTGGTTGGCGTCCGCCGGCATCGGTACCACGCGCAGCGCGGGCACCTTACCTCTCGGCAGCTTCAGGCCGGGCGGCTGGTGCGAGGCTTTACCCATCTACCGATTCTTCTCCGCGAGGTAGTGCAGCGGACCTCCGCGGAACGGAGCGAAGCCGGTGCCGAATATGAGACCGGCGTCGATCAGATCGGCGTCGGCGACGATGCCTTCGGCGCGTACCGCGCGAGCCTCGGCGAGGTACGGTTCGATGAGCGATTCGGTGAGCTCTGGCGTGACCGCGCCCGCCGAGCCCTTCGCCGGCCTGCCTTTTTCGTAGCGGTAGATGCCGTGGCCAGTCTTCTTGCCGAGCTGGCCGAGCGCAACCTTGTCGAGCAGCACCTTGGGCGCCTCGGCTTCGCCGCCGGCGCCCTTCTTCGCCAACTCTTTGCCCGCGGCGAGGCAGATGTCGAGCCCGACCGTGTCGGCGAGCTCGATCGGTCCCATCGGCATGCCGAACGCTTCCATCGCCGCGTCGATGGTCTCGGGCGGGACGCCTTCATCGAGCATGCGAAACGCCTTCTGCATGTACGGGCCGAGGACTCGGTTGACCAGAAACCCCGGAGAATCCTTGACCGGGAGCGGCAGCTTGTCAATCTGGCGCACGAATGCGGCGGCGCGCGCCGCGAACGCCGCATCGGTCCGCTCGCCCGAAACGACTTCCACCAGCATCATCTGCGGAACCGGATTGAAGAAGTGGATGCCGATCAGCCGGGCGGGGTTCTCGAGGGATGTCGCGATATCCGCGAGCTTGAGGCTCGAGGTATTGGAGGCGAGAATCGCCCCCGGCTTTGCGATGCGCTCGAGCCGCGCGAACAGCTCGCGCTTGGCCTCGAGGTTCTCGAAAATCGCCTCGATGATCACATCGGCATGCGCCGCGCCGAGTCCCGCGACGTCCGGCACGAGGCGATCGAGCGCATCGCGCACGCGGCGCCTGTCACGCAGACGCCGCTCGAATAGCCGTGCGGCGCGCTTGATCGCCGGCGCGATGCGCTCGGGCGAGGTATCCTGCAGCGTGACGCGCAGGCCGCGCATCGCGCACAGCGCCGCGATATCGCCACCCATCACTCCGGCCCCGACGATGTGCACGCGCGCGGCGGCAAAATCCGAGCCCTTGCCGGCACTCTTGAGCCTTTCCTGGAGGAAGAACACCCTGATGAGATTGCGCGTCGTGGGGTGCTCCGAGAGCGCCTTGATCGAGCAGGTGGGATCGTCGGGGGCAATAAAAGGGTCGCCGTCGTACTTGAGCCACGCGTCCAGGATCGCGTACGGCGCCGGGTAATGGTCGCGGCGCGCGCGTCTCGCGACCTTCTTGCGCGCTTGTGCCGCCACGAGTCGGCGGCCCGGCGGCGTCAGGAGCAGGCGTTGCGCGAGCGGCGGGCGGCGTCGCGGGCGGTCGGCGAGCGTCACCATGCGCGCGGTGTTCTGCAGGATCCGCAATGGAACCGCTTCGTCGGCCAGGCCGATACGTTTCGCGCGGCGCGCGTCGACCGTGCGCCCGGTGAGCAGCATGTCCATGGCGGCGGCGGGGCCGACCAGCTTCGGCAGCCACTGCAGTCCGTGCCAGAACGGCCAGATGCCCAGCATCACCTCCGGGAAAGCAAGGCGGGTTCTGGGATCGTCCAGCACGACGCGGTGTCTGCAGGCGAGCGCCATTTCCAGGCCACCCCCCATGCAAAAACCGTTGATCATCGCGGTCGTGGAGAAGGGCAGCGCGCGCAGCTTGCTCATCGTGTCCCAGCCGAGGCGCGTGAAAGTGACCGCCTCGTCGGTCGACTTGAAATTCACGAACTCGTTCACGTCGGCGCCGGCGATGTAGTTTTCCTTCGCCGAGCGGATGATCAGGCCCTTGGGATGCGCCGCGGCGGCCTCGTCCAGCGCGGCGCCGAACTCTTCGAGCGCCTCGCGCGAGAATGTGTTGGTCGATTCGCCCTGCTTGTCAAAGGTCAGCCAGACGAGCCCGTCGCGGTCCTGCTCGTGACGCCAGTGCTTCACAGCGCCTCCACCAGCATGGCGCCGCCGAGCCCGCCGCCGATGCAGATCGCGGCGATGCCGCGCTTGGCCTTGTTGCGCTCGAGCGTCCTCAACAGATGCAGCACGATGCGCGCGCCCGAGGCCCCGACGGGATGGCCGAGCGCGACTGCGCCGCCGTCTACATTAAGCTTCGCCATGTTCAGCTCGCCGAGCGCGCCCGGCAGGCCGAGCACGTCGCGGCAGTAGGCTTCGTCCTTCCACGCCGCGAGGCAGGCGAGCACCTGCGCGGCGAACGCCTCGTTGATCTCCCAGTAGTCGAGATCGTTCAGTGCCAGGCCGTGGCGCTTGAGGATCGGCGTGGCGGCGTGCACCGGGCCCAAGCCCATCTGCGCGGGATCGAGGCCGGCCCACTCGGAATCGACGATGCGCCCCGCGGGTCGGAGGCCGTGCCGATGCACCGCGTCCTCGGAGGCGAGAATCAGCCATGCGGCGCCGTCGGTGATCTGCGAGCTGTTTCCCGGGGTCACGTTGCCGTACTTGCGATCGAAGAACGGCTTGAGCTTCGCCAGCCGCTCGAGCGAGGCGTCGCGCCGCACACCGTCGTCCAGCGGGTAGGCGTGGCCGTCGCGGTCGTAGAGCGCCTCGATTTCGCCGCCGCCCGCAACGAGGTAGCCCGCATCCTGCGCCGCGGCGACCCTCTGGTGGCTGCGCACCGAGTACTCGTCCATCTGCTCGCGCGTGATGCCGAAGCGGTAGGCGAGATTCTCGGCGGTTTGACCCATCAGCAGGCCGACCGTCGGGTCGGTGAGCCCCTTCATGATGCCGATCACCGGCGCGAGCAGCGACTTGAGCGGCAAGCGCGCGAACAGGGCTGCCTTCTGGCCGGCGGTCTTCGCCGCCGCCATGTCGGCGAACCAGTTCACCATCGCGTCGGCGTAGAGCAGCGGCGCGCGCGACAGCGCGTCCACGCCGCCTGCGAGCACAAGGTGGGAGCGGCCCGCGAGGATGTTGTTGATGCCCGAGTCGAGCGCCTGCATTCCCGAGGCGCAGTTGCGCATCACGGTCCACCCGGGAACCTTCTGTCCGCAACCCATGCGCAGTGCCACCACGCGGCCGATGTTCACTTCGTCCACCGATGGCGCGGCGCAGCCCAGGATCACCTCGTCCAGTTCGCTCGGCTCGAAGCGCTGCCGCGCGAGCAGCGCGCGCCCCGCCTGCGTTGCGAGATCCCCGGCCGCGAACGCCCCGGGACGGTTTTTCGCTTTGAGGAACGGCGAGCGGGCGCCGTCCACGATGTAGATGGGTTTGGCGAACATCGTCAGGCGGCCTTTGCCTTCAACGGGGTTTCCTGGGCGAGCTTGTCCATGATCTCGGCGCGGCCGAAGTCCTGCGCGAAATCGTCGACCTTGATAACGTCCTTGCGCAGCGCTTCCTTCGCCTGCCACAGCGCGAGCTCGTCGGCGCCGATAACCCCTTGCGCCTGGGCCAGCGCCGCGAGGTCCGCACCCGGGCTCGGCCGCAGCCTGCCCCCGCGCGCGGCTTCGCGGATCTTCCTTTCGATCGGCTCGCAGGCGATCGAAGCGCGTAAAGCGGCTTCCAGGATGCCGGTTGCGTCAGACTGATCGTGCGGTACGTACATGCCCGCAGTCAGGCGGTCACGCGCCGCGCCGGGCTCAAGCAGCAGTCGAGCGCACTCGTGATTGTGGCTGTCCTTGGCCGGCCGGAACGGCGTGCCGAGCGGGAATACGACCCAGCGCAGCAGCCAGCGCAGCGGCTTGACCGGGAAGTTCGCGTACACCGCGTCGATCGCCTGCTGCGCCTGCCACAACGCGTCGCGCACTGCCCAGTGCACGAGCGGCAGGTCGTCCTTCAGGCGCCCCTGCTCCTCGTAGCGTTTCAGCGTGGCCGACACCAGGTACATCATCGACAGCACGTCGCCCAGGCGCGCCGAGAGCTTTTCCTTGCGCTTCAGGGCCCCGCCCAGCGCCAGCATCGACATGTCGGCGAGAAACGCAAAGGCGGCTGAGAGCTGCGACGCGCGCTGGTAGTAGCGCGCCGTCTCGGGAGCCGCCGCCGCGGGCGCCGCTTCCAGCCGCGCCCCGCTCAGCCCGAGCACGAAGGCGCGCACGCCGCTAGAAATGACGTGGCCGACGTGCGCGGTGAAAGCGTCGTCGAATTCGCGCACGGCCTGCGCGCCGTTCATATCCTTGGCGGCGCGCATCTCGCGCAGGACGTAGGGGTGGCAGCGAATCACGCCTTGTCCGAAGATGATGAGGCTCCGGGTGAGGATGTTGGCGCCTTCCACGGTGATGCCGACGGGGACGACCTGGTAGCCGCGCCCGATCCAGTTGCTGGGACCGAGGCAGATGCCCTTGCCGCCGTGGACATCCATTGCGTCATCGATGACGCGGCGCACGCGCTCGGTCATGTGGTACTTGACGATCGCCGAAATGACGGCCGGCTTCTCGCCGGCGTCGACCGCGCCTGCGGTCATGACGCGCGCCGCGTCCATCATGTAGCAATTCGCGGCGATGCGCCCCAGCGCTTCCTCCACGCCTTCCAGCTTGCCGATCGGCGTCTTGAACTGGCTGCGCACGCGTGCGTATGCGCCGGTGTAGCGCGCCATCGCCTTGGCGCCGCCTACCGAAGAGCTGGGAAGCGAAATCGAGCGCCCCGCCGCGAGGCTGTTCATCAACATCATCCAGCCTTTGCCTGCGTAGTCCCTGCCTCCGATGATCCACTCCAGCGGCATGAACACGTCCTTGCCCCAGTTGGGGCCATTCTGGAACACGGCGTTCAACGGCAGATGGCGGCGACCGATATTGACGCCGGGATGGCTGGTCGGAACGAGCGCGCAGGTGATCCCGAGGTCCTCCGCGCCGCCGAGCAGCCGCTCGGGGTCGTAGAGCTTGAAGGCGAGCCCGAGTACCGTGGCCACCGGGCCGAGCGTGATATAGCGCTTGTCCCAGGTCACCCGCATGCCGAGTACTTCCTTGCCCTGGTAGCTGCCCCTGCACACGATGCCGTAGTCCGGAATCGACGCCGCATCCGATCCTGCCTCCGGGCTGGTCAACGCGAAGCAAGGGATTTCCTGTCCCCTGGCGAGGCGCGGCAGGTAGTGGTTCTTCTGCTCCTCGGTACCGTAGTGCAGCAGCAGCTCGGCCGGCCCGAGCGAATTCGGCACCATCACCGTCACCGCCGCAGCGTTCGAGCGCGTCGAGAGCTTCATCACCACCGCAGAATGCGCGAGCGCGGAGAAACCGAGACCGCCGTACTTCTTCGGAATGATCATGCCGAGGAAGCCCTTGTCCTTGATGAACTGCCACACGTGCGGCGGCAGGTCCTGTCGCTCGTGCGTGATCTCCCAGTCGTCGCACAGGGCGCACAGCTCTTCGCATGGCCCGTCGAGAAAGGCCTGCTCCTCGGGCGCGAGCTTGGGCGCCGGCGTCGAGAGCAGCCGGTCCCAGCGCGGCCGCCCCGAGAACAGGTCGCCGTCCCACCACACCGTGCCGGCGTCGATCGCCTCTCGTTCCGTCTGCGACATGTCCGGCAGGATGCGCCGGAACAGCGCGAGCAACGGGGCGCTGATCAACGCGCGGCGCAAGGCCGGCACATTCAGCACCGCCGCGAGCGCAATGAAAACCGCCGCGACGATCGCATTCGCAGCCGGGCCAAAAGCGGCCGCGGCGGAGAGCCAGATCGCGAGGGCGGCGCCTGCGGCGGTCCACCAGATGAGCGGAAGGCTGAAGAAGCCGAGTACCAAAAATGCGGCGATTGCGGCAAGCACGACTGCAAGCATGGTCATCCCCCTCTTTCTCTATGCGGCGATCTTGACGTCGCACCGCTCCGGCAGCGGCGCGCACAGGCCCGCGGTCAGAAACGCGGCCAGGCGCTCTTCCAGCAGCCGCGCGTCGTAACGATCCTCCGGCTTGCAGCCGGCGATCAACTGAACCGTGTCGGTCGCGGCGAGCGTGTAGGACAGCGTGCCGAACATGAAGTGCATACGCCACACCAGCTCGTCGCGCGGCAGCTCGGGCAAGGCCCTGACGAATGCTTGCTTGAAGCGTTCCATGGCGGGCGCATAGAGCTGGCCGATCAGCGAGCGGATCGGCGCGGCCGGCTCCGTGTAGGTGCGTCCCAGCAGGCGGATGAAATTGCGCCCGCCGCCGGCGGTGTCTTCGATCATGCGCAGGCTGGGCCGAACGAACACTCGGATGATGCGCTCGGGCGGCAGCGGTGCGCCGGCTGCTTCGCGCTCCAGCTGATCGAGCGCCGCGACGCGCTCGGCGTTCATCGGATCGAGGCGCCGCCGGAACAACGCTTCGATGAGCGCGTCCTTGGAGCCGAAGTGATAATTGACGGCGGCGAGGTTGACGCCGGCGGTCGAAGTCAGCAGGCGCATCGAGGTAGCCTCGAATCCATGCTGCATGAATAGCGATTCGGCGGCGTCGAGGATGCGCGTGCGAGTCTCGTGCTGGGGCTTTACGGCGAGGAGGGACATGGCGGTGCCCTGGAAAGAATCAAACGAACGTTTGAATGATAGATGGGGCCTGTGCCCCGCGTCAACCCAATGACCGGTTTCTCCCTGCTGGGCCTCGTCCTGCTGTCGATGGCGTGGCTATTCTTCATCGGCGGCGCGGCGCTCAATTTCCACGCCTGGCGAATGGCGCTGCGCGCGCGCCGAGGCAGCGCGCCGCCCGTGGCGGGAATTCTATTTCTGCCGGGTGTCGTCGGCTCGCTGGCGTCCTTCTTCACCGTGGGCTGGGCCCTCAAGGCGGGCTATACGGTGCACTGGCCGTGGCTTTGGATCACGCTGCCGCTCGTGCTCGACGTGTATTGCGCCGGCGGGCTGCTGCTCGCGCTGCTCGGCCTCGTGCGCCGCTATGGCAAGGGAAGGTCGCGCACGTAGCGCTTAGAATCCCGGGCTCGCCATGGCCCATCACTCCGCCCCGACGCAACGGCTCTCCGGATCGGAGTGGCGCGCGTTGCGTTTGCTGGTCCCGTACCTGCTCGAATACAAGTGGCGCGTGGCAGCCGCGCTCGGCTGCCTCGTGTTCGCCAAGCTCGCCAACGTCGGCGTGCCCCTCGTCATGAAGCGGCTGGTCGACAGTCTCGACGCGCGCACCGCCGTGCTCGTCGTGCCAATCGCACTGCTGGCGATCTACGGCGTACTGCGCTTCTCGACGACGCTGTTCGGTGAGTTACGCGACGTGGTGTTCGTGCGCGTGACGCAGCGCGCCATCCGGCGCGTAGCGCTCGGCGTGTTCCGGCATTTGCACGGCCTGTCGCTCAGGTTTCACCTCGAGCGCCAGACCGGCGGCATGTCGCGCGACATCGAGCGAGGTACACGCGGTATTTCGACGCTGCTGTCGTACCTGCTGTTCTCCATCATTCCCGTGATCCTCGAGTTCGCGCTGGTCGCTGGCGTGCTGCTGAAGAAATTCGACTGGCGCTTCGCCGCCGTAACCTTCGGCGCGGTCGCCCTGTACCTCACCTTCACCGTGCTGGTGACCGAGTGGCGCATGGAGATCCGGCGCCGCGCGAACGAGCTCGATTCGAAGGCCAACACGCGAGCCATCGACAGCCTGCTCAATTACGAGACGGTGAAGTACTTCGGCAACGAGGAGTTCGAGGCGCGCCGCTACGACGAGAACCTGCGCAAGTACGAGACCGCCGCGGTGCAGAACGAGGCCTCGCTCGGCCTGCTCAACATCGGCCAGTCGTTCATCATAGCGATCGCGGTGACGGCGCTCATGTATCTCGCCGCGCAAGGGGTGGTCAGTAAGGCGTTCACGCTGGGCGATCTCGTGCTGGTGAATGGATTGCTGATCCAGCTCTACATCCCGCTCAACTTCCTCGGCATGGTGTACCGCGAGATCAAGCAGGCGCTCATCGACGTGGACCGCATGTTCCGCCTGCTCACCGAGCACCGCGAGATCGAGGACCGCCCCGGCGCCGCCGACCTGCCTGCAGGGCCCGCCACGGTCGAATTCCGCGACGTGGACTTCTCCTACGAGCCGGCGCGCCAGATCCTGTACGGGGTGAGCTTCACCATTCCCGCAGGGCACCGCGTCGCAGTCGTAGGCCACTCGGGCTCGGGCAAGTCGACGCTCGCACGGCTGCTGTACCGCTTCTACGACGTGGGCGGCGGAGCCATCCTGGCCAACGGTGTTGACGTCCGAGACCTCACTCAGAAGTCGCTACGCGCCGCGATCGGCATCGTGCCGCAGGACACGGTTCTCTTCAACGACACGATCCGCTACAACATCCGCTACGGCCGGCCCGAGGCAAGCGACGAAGAGGTCATCCAGGCCGCACGCGCGGCGCACATTCACGACTTCATCGAGTCGCTGCCCGCGGGCTACGAGACGATGGTCGGCGAGCGGGGATTGAAGCTTTCGGGCGGCGAGAAGCAGCGCGTCGCGATCGCACGCGCGCTGCTCAAGAATCCGCGCATCCTGATCTTCGATGAGGCGACCTCAGCGCTCGACTCGAAGGCCGAAAAGGCGATCCAAGCGGAACTCGAACGCATCTCCCAGGGACGTACGACTCTGGTGATCGCGCATCGCCTGTCCACGGTCATGGACGCCGATCAGATCCTCGTGCTTGCCCGCGGCCGGGTGAGCGAGCGCGGTACGCACCGCGAGCTGCTCGCCGTGCGGGGCGAATACGCCCGCATGTGGGCGCTGCAGCAGCAGGTCGCCGAAGCGGAGCAGACCCTGGAGCGGGTGAAGGTCGCCTAGCGGCAGGGCAAATTTCACGCACTTTCGAGGTATTCTAGATAGCCCCTTATTTTTGCTTGCATTTTCGAGAAGCCCTGCTATACACTGCGAAAAAACCCCAGAAAGCGGGCGGCGACCATGCAAGAGAGAAAACTCCACCACCTGGAAAAAATCGTGGCCGTCTTTGCGCTGCTCGCGGTGCTCGCGCTGACAGTCGGCTTCGCGCAGGCGGGCGAACTCGAACACCAGAGGAAGGTGTTCCTGCGCTCTTCGGTGGCGCTGGTTCAGGACGCCGACAGCGGCGAAACGATCCTCTCGAAGAACTCCGATCAGGTCGCGCCGATTGCCTCGATCACCAAGCTGATGACGGCCATGGTGATCCTCGATCGCGGCCTCGACCTGAACGACGAGATCGTCGTGAGCCGCGAGGACATCGACCATCTGAAAGGCACGCATTCGCGGTTGCGCGTCGGCACGCGGCTGACGCGCAGGGAGCTGCTGCTGCTTGCGCTTATGGCTTCGGAGAATCGTGCCGCCGCCGCCCTGGGGCGCACCTATCCGGGCGGTACCGAAGAGTTCGTCGCGGCGATGAATCGCAAGGCGCGCGCGCTCGGCATGCACGAGACGCACTATGTCGATCCGACGGGCCTCGATTCGGGCAACGTCTCGAGCGCCGAGGATCTCGCCAGGCTGGTCAAGGCCGCGGACGACTATCCGCTCATCCGGGAATTCACCACAACCGAGCGCGCGGTCGTGAGGACCCGCGGCCAAAAGCTTGCATTCGTCAACACGAACCGCCTGGTGCGCAATCCGCGCTGGGACATCTATCTCTCCAAGACCGGCTACATCAGCGAAGCCGGGCGCTGCCTGGTGATGCGGGTCAGGGTTGCCTCGAAGGACCTGATCGTCGTGCTGCTCGATTCTTGGGGCAAGTACTCGCGCTTCGGCGACGCCAACCGCATTCGCAAGTGGCTCGAAACCAGCGCGTACCTCGCTTCGCGCGGTTGAAGCCGGCCGCCGGACCGGCGCGCAGCATCCGCTTCTTCGACGCGCAACTTCCGGCAGACTCCTTTCTAGACGACGTCATCGCGGGCCTGTCGCGGCCGCAGAAGGCGCTGCCGCCCAAGTACTTTTACGACGCCGAGGGCAGCCGCCTGTTCGAGCGCATTTGCCGTCTGCGCGAGTACTACCCCACGCGGACCGAGCTGTCGCTCACCCGCCGCCATCTGGCCGAGATCGTGCGCTTTGCGGGCCAGGGTTGCGAGTTGATCGAGTACGGCAGCGGCGAGGGCATCAAGACGCGGCTATTGATCGAGCATCTGCGCCCGACGCGCTACGTCGCGGTGGACATCTCGGAGGCCGCGCTGCGCGAGGGCACGCAGCGCCTGGCGCGCGAGTATCCGTGGCTGACGATCGACGGCGTAGTGGGCGACTTTTCGCGGCCTCTGAAGCTGCCGGCGGCGCGCGGCGCCAGGAGCGCACGCCGCGTCGTGTATTTCCCGGGCTCGACGATCGGCAATCTTTCGGCATCGGAGGCCGAAGCGTTCCTGCGCATGACGCGCGCTCAAGTCGGTGCGCGCGGCGCGATGCTGGTGGGAGTCGACCTGGTCAAGGACGCCAACGTGCTGCACGCCGCGTACAACGATGCGCGCGGTGTCACCGCAGCGTTCAACCTCAACCTGCTCGTGCGCATCAACCGCGAGCTGGACGGCGACTTCGATCTGCGGCGCTTTCGCCACTACGCCTTCTACAATGCGTCGCAGGCTCGCGTCGAGATGCACCTGGTCTCGCTCACTGCGCAGTCCGTGCGCGTCGGCCGCAGCCGCTTCGACTTCGAGCCGGGCGAAACAATCCACACCGAAAATTCATGCAAGTACTCGATCCAAGGCTTCCAGGCGCTGGCCGCCGAGGCCGGCTTTCGGCCTGCGCGCGTATGGCGTGACCGCCGCGGACAGTTTTCGCTGCACGGCCTGATGGCGGCGTGAGGGGGATTAGGCCGCGCCGATGCGCGCCGCCGGGCGGTGTCCAACTCCGCGCGAAATGCGCTCGGCGGCTTCCTTGATCAAGGGGCCCCAGTTCGCCTTCATACGGTCGGCGGGAGTGGACAGCGACAGCCCCGCGATGAGGTGCCCGCCGTCATCGCGCACCCCGGCGGCCACGCAGCGCACGCCGATTTCCGCCTCCTCGTTGTCGGTGGCGTAGCCCTGGCGCTGAACGCGCTCCAGGTCGCGCTCGAGCAGCGCAACGCTGGAGAGCGTGTTCTTGGTATGCGGCGCGAGGCCGGTACGTTTGGCGTAGTCGCGCAGCTTTGCGAAGCCCTCTTCTAGCAGAAACAGCTTTCCGGCCGCCGTGCAGTGCAGTGGCGCGCGCGTGCCGATCGCGTGCACGACGCGCATCGCCGAGCGCCCCGCCGACGTGCGCTCGACGTACACGATCTCGTCGTCGTGGCGCACCGAGAGGTTGACCGTCTCGCCGGTCTGCGCGTGCAGCTCGCGCATCACCGGCAGTGCCAGCTCGCGCACGCTGATGCGCGACCTGACCAGATTGCCCAGCTCGAGCAGGCGCATGCCGAGGCGGTAGCTGCCGGGCTCGACCCGATCGACCAGTCGGTCGGCCGACATGGCGGCGAGGATGCGATGGGCGGTTGAAGGGTGCAGCCCCGCGTATTGCGCGACTTGCTTGAGACCGAGGGGTTCGGGATGCTCGGCGAGCACGTCGAGCAGCTTCATCATGCGCTCGATCACCTGGATCGGGCTCTTCTGATCTTCCTTGCTGGTAGCCACGGGCGGCGTGCGCGTGCGAGAGAGTCGGGAATTCTATCTCACAATGTGAAGTGCTATCCTCCGCCCTGCCATGAGCACAGGACGCCGCGTCGGTCTGTTCGTCACTTGCCTCGTGGACATGATGCGGCCGCGCATCGGGTTCGCAGCGCTGAAGCTGCTCGAGCAGGCTGGTTTCGTCGTCGAGGTGCCCGCCACGCAGACCTGCTGCGGCCAGCCCGGCTGGAACTCCGGCGAGCGCGGCTCGGCGCGCTCGCTCGCGGAAAAGCTGATCGCGGAATTCGAGGGTTTCGACTACGTGGTGGTGCCCTCGGGTTCGTGCGCGGGTATGATCAAGCAGCACTACCCCGATATTTTCGCGGGCGAAGGCGCCTGGCTCGAACGCGTGGATCGTCTCGCGGCGAAGACCTGGGAGCTCACCGATTTCCTGGTGAACGTGGCGCGGCTGGATCGCGTGCCGGGTGATTTCCGCGGCACCGTCACCTACCACGACTCGTGCTCGGGTCTGCGCGAGCTGGGCGTCAAGCAGCAGCCGCGCCGGTTGCTCGCAGGCATGCCCGGCGTTGCACTCAAGGAAATGAAGAATTGCGAGGAATGCTGCGGCTTCGGCGGCACATTCTCGATCAAATTCGGCGACGTCGCGGCCGCGATCGCCGAAGCGAAGTGCGAGAACATCGCCGCCTCGGGCGCCGACGCCGTGGTGCTGGGCGACCTGGGCTGCATGCTGAACATCGAGGGGCGGCTGCGGCGCCGCGGCGACGAGCGCACGCGCGTGCTGCACATCGCCGAGATGCTCGCCGGCGAGGAGCGCGGCTGATGCGCGTGCAGTCGATGCACTTCCACGCGCGCGCGCACGGCGCACTCGAAGACGCGCGACTGCAGAGCGTGCTGAAGCGCTTCGGCAGCGGTTTCGCCGAGAAGCGCGCGGCGGCGCGCGAAGCCTACGGTGTGGAAGCGTTCGAAGCGCTGCGCACTGCGAGCGCCGCGATCCGCGAGCGCGCACTCGGCGCGCTCGACGCGTGGCTCTTGCGTTTCGAAGCCGAGGCGACCCGGCGCGGCACCAAGGTGCTGTGGGCGAAGGACACGGCCGAGGTGCGACGTCACGTGCTCGAGATCTGCTCGCGCCACGGCCTGAAGAAGGCCATCAAGTCCAAGTCCATGGTCTCGGAGGAAGCGGGCCTGAACCAAGCGCTCGAGGCGCACGGAGTGCAGCCCGTCGAGACTGACCTTGGCGAATACATCATCCAGCTCGCGAAAGAGCCACCTTCGCACATCATTGCGCCGGCGATCCACAAGGACAAGGATCAGGTCGCCGATCTGTTCGCCGAGCACCATCGGCGCCCTCGGCTCGACGACGTCCGCGCCATGACCGACGAGGCACGCCAGATGCTGCGCGGGCACTTCCTCACCGCCGATCTCGGCATCTCCGGGGGGAATTTCCTGGTCGCCGAGACAGGCTCGGTCGCGCTGGTGACCAACGAGGGCAACGGCCGCATGGTGACGACGCTGCCCGGCGTGCATGTGGCCATCACCGGCATCGAAAAGGTGATCCCGACGCTCGAGGATCTCTCCACGCTGAACCGCGTGCTGCCGCGTTCGGCGACCGGGCAGGAGATCGAAAACTATTTCACGATCGTCACCGGTCCGCGGCGCGAGGGCGACCTCGACGGCCCCGAGCACATGTATGTGATTCTGGTCGACGCCGGGCGCACGCGTTTTCTCGGTGGCGATATGCAACAGATGCTGCGCTGCATCCGCTGCGGCGCTTGCATGAATCACTGTCCGGTTTTCAAGGCGGTCGGCGGGCACGCTTACGGTTGGGTTTATCCGGGTCCGATGGGCTCGGTGCTCACGCCCGTGTACCAGGGCATCGAGAACGCACTCGATCTGCCGCAGGCGGCGACCTTGTGCGGCGCTTGCCACGTCGCCTGCCCGGTGCAGATCCCGCTGCCGGAATTGCTGCGCAAGCTGCGCGAGCGACAGATGGCCGCTCGCTTGCGCCCGTGGCGCGAGCGCGCCGGTTTTGCGCTGTGGGCGTTCGCCGCGAAGCGCCCGCGCCTGTACGCCCTAGGCACCGCGGTCGCGGTGCGTGCGCTCAAGCTGATGGGCGGTGCGCGGGGCCGCATCTCCAGGCTGCCGCTCGGCTCGGGCTGGACGCTCGGGCGCGACATGCCCGCGCCCGAGGGGCGCACCTTTCGCGAGCTGTACGCGCGCCGCCGCGGCGGACGCGGTGGCTCAGGGTAGCGCGCGCCGCTGCTCGGTTTCGCGCCGCTGCTCGCGCGCCACGATGGCGGCGAGGCCGCCCATCTCCTCGGCCAAAAGCTCGAGCAGGTCGTCGGCCGCGACCAGGCCCACCAGCCCGCCCGCACGGTCCACTACCGGCAGGCGGCGCAGGCCCTTCTGCCGCATCAGCGCGACGGTGTCGGCCACGCCCGCGTCCTCGCGCACGACGACCACTTCCGGGCCCATCACGGCGCCGACCAGGGTCGCCGCGGGGTCCAAGCCGAGAGCGACCACGCCGACCGCGATGTCGCGGTCGGTCAGCACGCCGGCCGGAACACGCCTGCCGGCGGACTCCTCGATCACCACCAGGCTGCCGACGTGATGCTCGCGCATCAGCAGCGCCGCGGAGAGCACGCTCTCGTTCGCCCTGGCGAACACGACCTCGCGATTGCAGATCTCACCGATTGCCACGTGCCGACCCTCCCTTCGTTCGCTTCTCGTCCCTCGCCCGATCCGCGGGCGCAAGGCGCAGTTCGAGGCGGCCGCCCTGCGCCGCGAGTAAAGCGCGCGCCGCCTCCTCCCAGCGTCGCGCCGCTTCGTCGTCACCGTAGAGCAGCACGATCTCCACGCGGCGGCCGACGGAGCGCGCGAGCGCCGCTGCCGCCGGTACGACCGCCTCGGGCGGCGTCGACGCCGAGCACAGCACCGAGAGCGGCGGGGCCAGGCTGAGGCCGAGCGCGCCGGTCACCACGATGTCGCCCGGAGCGGCCGCCTCGCGCAGCTCGCGCATGAGCGCGCCGCGCGTGACGCGGAACGACCACGGCACGGGCGCGCGCGCGGCGATCGCCGCCATGGTGCGCTCGATGTCGCCGGCGAGCGCGCGCAAGGAGCGCTCCATTGCCTCGATGTCGAGCGCGCGCGCTCTCGCCGAAGGAAAACCGATCTCGCGCGCGAAGGGCAGGGCCGCGAGGTGCAGCAGATCGATGTCCTCGACGAAAAGCCCCACCCATTCCGCCTGCAAGCGGCCGGCGAGCTGTGCCGCGGCCTCGAGTGCCGCGCGGTCCTGCGGCCGCGGATCGATGCCGACGACGATGCGCTTGAGCGTCACTTCTGCGGCTCCCTGCGCCAGGTCTTGCGTGGCGCACCGGCGGCGCCGAAGGTGCGCAGCCGCTCGGCGTAGTCCGACAGGCGCTGCTCGACCCGGTGATTGATCGTGCCCGGCGGGAACTGCCCCGTCGCGTCACGCTCGCCCGCCGGCACGCCGGTCAGGATCTCGATCCCCTGGTCGATCGTGGACACTGCGTAGATGTGGAACTTGCCTTTCGCGACCGCCTCGATCACGTCGTGGCGCAGCATGAGGTTGCGGCGGTTCGACTCGGGAATGAGCACCCCCTGCGCGCCGGTCAGCCCGCGCGCCGCGCAGACGTCGAAGAAGCCCTCGATCTTCTCATTCACGCCGCCGATCGCTTGCACGTCGCCGTGCTGGTTGACCGAGCCGGTGATGGCGAGCGACTGCTTCACCGGGGTGTCCGCGAGCGACGACAGCAGTGCGTACAGCTCGGCCGAGGACGCGCTGTCGCCTTCCACGCCGCCATAACTTTGCTCGAACACCAGGCTCGCGGCGAGCGACAACGGCTTGGCTGCGGCATAGCGGCCCGAGACGAAGCCGGAGAGGATGAGCACGCCCTTCGAGTGGATGGGTCCGCCGAGCTCGGACTCGCGTTCGATGTCGACCACGCGGCCTCCGCCCAGGCGCGTGCGCGCCGTGACGCGGTGCGGCACGCCGAAGGCGTAGCCACCGAGCTGCACTACCGCGAGCGCATTCACCTGGCCGCTGCGTGCGCCATCGGTGTCGATCAGCAGCCTGCCGCGCAGGATCTCTTCCTGCAGGCGCGCGCGGATGCGCCCCGAGCGATCCTGTTGCGCGTCGATCGCGCGCTGCACGTCCTCGGCGGCGACCACGTCGCGCCGGTTGACGCCCGCCCAGTAGTCGGACTCGCGCAGCAGGTCGGCCAGGCCGCGCATCTGCACCGACACCTTGTCGGCGTCGCCCGCGTCGCGCGCGCCGCGCTCCACCACGCGCGCCACCGCAGCGCGCGACAGCGGGCGCAGCTTCTCGCGCCGGGCGATGGTGGCGATGACGCGCGCATAGAGCAGGTCGCTCTGCGCGTCGCGCGCCATGTCCTCTTCGAAGTCGACCGCCACCTTGAACAGCTCGCCGAACTCCGGGTCGTGCTCGTGCAGGAGGTAATAGAGCAGCCTTTGTCCCACGAGCACGATCTTCACGTCGAGCGGGATCGGCTCGGGCTCGAGCGACACCGTGCTCACCAGGCTGAGCATCTGCCCGAGCGACTCGGTGCGGATCTCGTGCGAGCGCAGCGCGCGCTTGAGCGCTTCGTAGGCGAAGGGCTGCATCAGCAGCCTGAGCGCGTCGACCACGAGGAAGCCGCCGTTCGCGCGGTGCAGCGCGCCCGCCTTGATGAGCGTGAAGTCGGTGACCAGCGTGCCCATCTGCGCGATGTGCTCGATGCGACCGGTCAGGTTGCTGTGCGTCGGATTGTCCTCGAAGACGATCGGCGCGCCCTTGGCATCCTCGTGCCCGATCAGCACGTTCACTGCGTAGCGGCGCAGCGGCTGCTCGGCGCTCTCCGCCTGCGGCAGCGGAATGCCGAACAGCGTCGGCTGCTCGCCTTCCTTGGGCTGCTGAAAGGATTCAGCGTGGTCGAGCACGTCCTCCTGCACGGCGCCGAGGTACGCGCGCACCTGCGGCAGAGACTCGTACTCGGCCTTCAGCTCCTCGATCAAGCTGTTGACCGCGGTCTTGGTGACGCCGCGGTTGAGCTCTCTCAGCTTGTGCAGCGCTTCGCGGCGCCACTTCGGGACCTCGTGGATCACCCCTTCGAGCTCTTCCTGCAGGGCGGCGATCGCGTCTTCCAGCCGCTTTTGCTCAGAGGTGGGCAGCTTGTGGAACTCCTGCGGGCTGAGCACCGCGTCCTCGCGCATCGGCGCGAAGCCGAAGCCGCCCGGCGTGCGCAGCAGCGCGATGCCCTGCTCCTTGGCACGCTCGCCGATCGCCCCGAATGCCTGCTCCTGGTGCTCGCTGAATGCGTTCTCGATCTCCTGCCGTCGCGCGCGGTACTCCTCGGTCTCGAATGCCGCCGGGATGCCGGCGCGCAGGTCCTCGACCAGACGCTGCATGCTGCGCTTGAACTTCGCCGCTTGCCCCGACGGGAACTTCAGCGCGCGCGGCTTGTGCGGCGTCTCGAAATTGAATACGTAGCACCAGTCGGGCGGCACCTCGCTCGCCGGCGCCTGCTGCTCGAGGAAGTGGCGCACCACGCTGCGCCGTCCTACGCCTTCGGGGCCCATCGCGAACAGGTTGTAGCCTTCCTGCCGAATGCCGATGCCGAACCGGATCGCATCGAGCGCGCGCCGCTGCCCCAGTGCCTCGCCGAGTTCCTCCAGCTCAGCGGTCGTCTTGAAGCCGAACTGTTCGGGGTCGCACGTGCAGCGCAACTCCGACGGAGCGAGCGCGTGCCGCGCGGTCTTGGACGCCTTGTTCATCGCTTGTGCCTCCGTACCCTCAGTCTGCCGGCGAGAAAGGGTGTAAGGTTGACTTGCGTCAAGGATGGGCGTTTGATTTTCATCAATTCAATTTGGCGCGCCTTGCGCGATGTTGTCTGAAAAAATGGAGCACGATCGATGAGCCGTCCGACCGATCCGCCGCCGACGGTCGTGGAAGTGAGCATCGCATCCGGCGGACGCGAGGTGCGCGGCGAGCTGCGCGTGCCAGAGCACGCGCGCGGCGCGATCGCGTTCGCCCACGGCAGCGGCAGCGGGCGCTACAGTCCGCGCAACCGCTTCGTCGCGCAGGAGTTTCGCAGGCTGAGCCTCGCCACGCTGCTCATCGATCTGCTCGAGGAAGACGAGGCCAGGGACCAGGACAAGGTGTTCGACGTCGGGCTGCTCGCATCCCGCCTGCTCGCCGCTGCGCGCTGGCTGCGCGCTCAGGCGTTCACCGCCGCGCTGCCGCTCGGCTATTTCGGCGCGAGCACCGGCGCCGCCGCGGCGCTGTGGGCTGCGGCCGAATCGCCGCAGATCGTCGCTGCGGTGGTTTCCCGCGGCGGCAGGCCAGACCTCGCAGCGGGTGCGCTCGCGCGCGTGAAGGCGCCGACGCTGCTCATCGTCGGGGAAAAAGACGAGCAAGTACTCGAGTGGAACCGCGATGCCCTCAAGCGGCTGGCGGGCGTGAAGGAGCTGGTGGTGATTCCGGGCGCAACTCATCTCTTTGCGGAGGCGGGTGCGCTCGAAGAGGCGGCGCGCCACGCCGGACGCTGGTTCACGCGCTACCTCGGGAGCGAGAGCCGGGAATGAACGCCGGGCCCGTGGTGCTAGCCGGGGACGCGCATCCCGCGCTCGCCGCCGAGTTGGCGCGGCGCTGCGGCGCTCCGCTGCTGCCGTGCCCGGTTGCGGCGTTCGCCGACGGCGAGACCCGGGTGCGCATCGACGGCGAGCTGGCCGGCGCCGATCTCTACGTCCTGCAGCCGACCTGCGCGCCGACCAACGAGCGCCTGATGACGCTCGCGCTGATGGTCGACGCGGCGCGCACCGCGGGCGCGGCGCGGATCACCGCGCTCGTGCCGTACTTCGGTTATGCGCGCCAGGACGTGCGCAAGCATCCGGGCGAGCCGCGTTCGGCGCAGCTTGCCGCGCGCCTGCTGGCCGCCGCGGGCGTCGACCGGCTGGTCGCGCTCGAGCTGCATTCGCCGGCGCTCGAGAGCGCCTTTCCCATGCCGGTCGCGCACCTGCTCGCCGACGAGGCCCTGCTGCCGGCGCTGCGCGCCTGGGCGCTGCCCAACCCGATGATCGTGTCGCCCGACGCGGGCGGCCTGAAGCGTGCGCAGCGCTGCGCGAACGCGCTCGGTGCGCCGCTCGCAGTGCTCGCCAAGACGCGCCCGCGCGCCGATGTCGCGCAAGCGCTCGAGGTGCTCGGCGACGTGCGAGGGCGCGACTGCGTGATTCTGGACGACATGGCGAGCACCGGCGGGACGATCGCCGCCGCAGCGGAGGCGCTGCGCCCCGCGGGCGCCCGGTCGGTGCACGCGATGTTCGTGCACGCAGTGCTTGCCCCCGGGGCGCTCGAGCGCCTCGGCGCGGCGCGCCTCGGGCGCGTGGCGACCACCGACAGCGTCCCGGTGCCGCCGGTGGCGCGCCTCGAGGTGATCGGCATCGCGCCGCTGCTCGCGGCGGCGCTCACACGGCTCGCTGCGCGTTGAAGGCCGCGGACGCACGGCAGGATCCCGCCGGCGAGCGGCTGCTCGAGTTGCTGCGCGCCTTGGCGCGCGAGCTGCACCCGCAGGACACGCGCGTCGACACGCTCGGGCTGGATCACTCGCTCGAGCGCGACTACGGGCTGGACAGCCTGGCGCGAGTCGAGCTCGCGGCTCGCATCGAGCAGTCGTGGGGCGTGCGCCTTCCGGAGGCGGCGTTCAGCGAGGCCGAGACGCCGCGCGATCTGCTCGCATTCGTCGCTCATGCGCCGGCCGCCGAGCCTCCGGCGCCGGCCCGGGCGGCGCCGGCGCCTGCGGCCGAGGCGGTCGATTCGGCGCCCGCATCGGTGAGCACGCTCCTCGAGGCCTTCGACTGGCACACCGAGCGCCACCCGGAGCGCGTGCACATCACGCTCTACGGCGAGCGCGACGCAGCCGAGGAGATCAGCTACGGTGCGCTCGCGGAAGCCGCGCGCGCCTTCGGCGCCGGGCTGGCGGCGCGCGGCGTCGTTGTCGGCGAGCGCGTCGCGATCATGCTGCCCACGAGCCGCGAGTTCTTCGTCGCTTTCTACGGCGCGCTGCGCATCGGCGCGGTCCCGGTGCCGCTCTATCCGCCGGCCCGCCCAGCGCAGCTCGAGCAGCATTTCCGGCGCATAGCTGGCATCGTCGCCAACTGCGGGGCGCACCTGTTCGTCACCATCGAGCAGGCGAAGACCTTCGCCCACGTCCTGCAGGCGCACGCCGGATCGCTGCGCCACGTGGCGACGGTCGCCGAGGTGCTCACCGCCGACGGTGCGGCCCCGACGCACCGCGCGCTGCCTGGCGACACCGCGTTCCTGCAGTACACCTCGGGCAGTACCGGACGCCCCAAGGGCGTGGTGCTGACGCACGCGAATCTGCTCGCCAACCTGCGCGCGATGGGAACGGCGGCGCGCGTCACCTCCGCGGACAACTTTGTGTCCTGGCTGCCGCTGTACCACGACATGGGCCTCATCGGCGCATGCCTGGGCTCGATGCTGTATGCGTACCCGCTCGTGCTGATGTCGCCGCTCGCCTTCCTGTCGCGCCCGGCGCGCTGGCTGCGGCGCGTCCAGCAGCATCGCGGGACGATGACGTCCGCGCCGAACTTCGCCTATGAGCTGTGCCTGACGAAGCTCTCCGAGCAAGAGCTCGACGGACTGGACCTCTCCTCGCTGCGGCTGTCGTTCAATGGTGCCGAGGCGGTGAGCCCGGACACGGTCGAGCGCTTCTGCGAGCGCTTCGCGCGCTACGGCTTCAGGCGCGAGGCGATGACCCCGGTCTACGGGCTCGCGGAGTGCTGCCTGGGCACCACCTTCCCGCCGCTCGAACGCGGCGTGCTCGTCGAGCGCATCGACCGCGCGCACTTCCAGCGCCACGGCGTGGCGCGCCTGGCGCGCGAGGACGATCCGCTGCCGCTGCGCCTGGTGGCCTGCGGCCGTGCGCTGCCCGGCCACGCGGTGCGCGTGGTCGACGAGCGCGGGCGCGAGCTCGGCGAGCGCACGCAGGGCAGGGTGCAGTTCGCGGGGCCGTCGGCGACCAGCGGCTACTTCGAGAATCCGGAGGAGACCGCGCGCCTCGTCGACGGCGCCTGGCGAAATACCGGGGACCTCGGCTACCTCGCCGGCGGCGAGCTGTTCATCACCGGGCGCGCAAAGGACCTGATCATCCGCGCCGGGCACAACATCCACCCCATGGAGCTGGAAGAGGCCGTCGGCGAGGTGCGCGGCGTGCGCCACGGCGGCGTCGCCGTGTTCGCCGCGAGCGACCGGCGCACGGGCACCGAGCGCCTGGTCGTTCTCGCCGAGACGCGCGAGACGAAACCCGAGGAGCGCGCGCGCATCGTCGCAGATATCAACCAGCTGGCGGTCGATCTGGCCGGGATGCCGGCCGACGAGGTGGTGCTCGCGCCGCCACGCACGGTGCTCAAGACTTCGAGCGGCAAGATCCGGCGCGCCGCCTGCCGCGAGCAGTACGAGCGCGGCGAGCTGGGCGTCGCGGCACCGCGTCCGGCCTGGCTGCAGCTCGCGCTGCTCGCGGCCGAGGGCATCGCGGGGCGCGCGCGTGGCGCCCTGGCGCGCGCGGGCGAGTTTGTCTGGGGCGTCTGGGCGTGGACGAGCCTCGTCCTCGTCATGCTGCCCGCGTGGCTGATGATCGCGGCGACGCGGCACCCCCCGCGTGCGCGCCGAATCGCGCGCGGCGCAGCGCGGCTGCTGTTCGCGCTGTGGGGCGTGACGCCGCGCGTCGAGGGCGCCGAGCGCCTCGCGCGCGAGCCGAACGCGGTGGTCATCTCGAACCACGCGAGCTATCTCGACGGCGTGCTGCTCAGCGCGGCGCTGCCCCCGCGCATCGCCTTCGTCGCCAAGCGCGAGCTCGCTCCGCAATTCTTCGCCGGCACGCTGCTCGGGCGCCGGGGCAGCGTGTTCGTCGAGCGCGTCGACGTCGCGCGCAGCGTCGAAGACCACCAGACGATCGAGGCGCGCGCGCGCGAGGGAACGTTGCCGCTCGTGTTCCCGGAAGGCACGCAGCGGCGCGATCCCGGGTTGCTGCCGTTTCGCATGGGAGCGTTCGTGACGGCGGTCCGGGCGGGCTGCGCGGTGGTGCCGGTCGTGATGCGCGGCACGCGCGGCATGCTGCCGGACGGCATCTGGTTCCCGCGCCCCGGGCGGCTCGAAGTACTGGTGTGCGAGCCCATCCGCCCCGACGGCAACGACTGGCATGCCGCGATCCGGCTGCGCGACCGCGCGCGCGAGGCGATCCTGGCGCGCGCCGGCGAGCCGGATGCGGCCGCGGCGCGCATCGACTTCAGGGCCTTGAGCGGCGGTTAGGCCTATACAATGCGGCCCGGCAGGACGGGGGGAGGGGGAGAGGGATGGCGGAACATTCAGGCGGCGAGCTGATCGCGCGCATGCTGCAGGCCGAAGGCGTCACCAAGGTCTTCGGCATCATCGACGGCACTTATTTCGGCTTCTACGCGGCGCTGCACCGGCTCGGCATCGATATCGTCACGCCGCGCCACGAGACCAGCGCAGCGCACATGGCGGGTGCGTACGCACGAATGACCGGCCAGCTCGGCGTGTGCATGGCGTCGAACGGCCCGGGGGTGGCGAACGTGCTGCCCGGACTGGTGGTCGAGCAGGCCGAGGGCAACCGCGTGCTGTGCGTGAGCAGCGCGCGCCGCACCGGATTGAGTTATCCCGAGCGGCCCGGCGCCTACCAGAGCTTCGACCAGTCCGGCGTCGTGTCCGCGTTCGCGAAGTGGAGCCGCGCCGCCCCGTCCTACGAGCGCATTCCCGAGCTCATGCGCGCGGCATTGCGCGCCTGCTGGGAGGGGCGTCCCGGCGTGGTCCACCTCGACGTGCCGGAGAACATCATGAACGGCGCGTTCAAGGGCGAGCCGGCGCTGTGGGCGCCGTCCGAATACCGCCGTGCGAGCGCGCCGCACCCGGCGCCCGGCGACGTCGAGCGCGCCGCCGAGATGCTGACCGCGGCCGAGGCGCCGATGGTCCACGCGGGAAGCGGAGTGGTGCATGCCGGCGCTTTTGCGGAGCTCGCGCGGGTGGCCGAGCTGCTGCACGCGCCGGTCACCACCAGCTGGGGCGCGCGCGGCGCGCTGCCCGAGACTTCCGAGCTGTGCGTGCCGATGATCCACGTCAAGCTCAACCACGAGGTGCGCAACGACGCCGACGTGGTGCTGTGCGTGGGCTCGCGGCTGGGCGAGACCGACTGGTGGGGCAAGGCGCCGTACTGGCGCCCGCCCGCGGGGCAAAAGATGATCCAGGTCGATGTCGACGGCGCCGCGCTCGGCGCAGCGAAGCCCGCTGCGCTGGCGGTGCTCGCAGATGCGAAGGTGTTCCTCGCGCAGCTCGCCGAGCGCCTCGAAACACGGTCCGCCGCGATGCGGCTCGAGCCGCGCAGGGCGAGGGTCGCGAAGTACGCCGTGGCGCGCCGCGCCGAGCGCGCCGAGCTCGACAAACGGCTCGAGGACCGCGCCGCGCCAATGAATCCCGCGCACGTCGCGCACGCCTGCCAGAAGGCGTTCGGCGACGACGCGGTACTGGTCGCCGACGGCGGCAACGCGGCGATCTGGGCGATGTTCTACCACCAGGTGCGGGTGCCGAACACGCTGCTATCGACCTTCAAGTTCGGCATGCTCGGCGCCGGCGTCGCGCAGGCGCTCGGGGCGGCGGCCGCGCGCCCGGAGCGCCCGGTGTGCTGCATCATCGGCGACGGCGCGATGGGATTTCATCCTCAGGAGATCGAGACCGCGATCCGCAACGGGCTGCGCGTGGTGTACCTGGTGCTGTGCGATCGGCAGTGGGGCATGGTGAAGATGAACCAGCAGTTCATGCTGCGGCCGCTCAAGACGTTGATCATGAAGTCGCTCGGGCCCGAGGAGACGATCAAGGCCGACCTGGGCGAGATCGCTTTCGACAAGCTGGCCGAGGCGATGGGCGCGCACGGCGAGCGCGTCGCCGATCCCGCCGAACTCGGGCCGGCGCTCGAGCGCAGCCTGGCCGCGGGCCGCTGCGCGGTGATCCACGTCGACGTCGATCCGGTGAAGCACATGTGGGCGCCGGGACTGCTGCACTTCAAGAAAATGCACGAGGAGCCCGCCGGGAAGTAGCGTCATGAGCGACATCGACCTGGTGCGGCTCAACTTCAACCCGCAGACGCTGCTCGCGCTGAACGTGATCCTCGGGCTGGTGATGTTCGGCGTTTCGCTCGAGCTCAAGCCCGCCGACTTCAAGGCGGCGCTCGCCACGCCGCGCGCGCTGGCGATCGGCCTGCTCGGCCACCACGTGGTGTTTCCGGCCGCGACCTATCTGCTGGTGCTCGCGCTCGAGCCGCGCCCGAGCATCGCGCTCGGCATGATCCTGGTGTCGTCGTGCCCGGCAGGCAACATCTCGAACTTCCTGACTCATCTCGCGCGCGGCAACACCGCGCTGTCGGTGTCGATCAGCACGTTGTCGACGCTCGCCGCGATCGTCATGACGCCGCTCAACGTGGCCTTCTGGGGCGGCCTGTACGGGCCGGCGCAGCCGATCCTGCGCGCGGTCTCGGTCAACCCCCTCGAGATGTTCGCCCACGTGCTGCTGCTGCTCGGCGCGCCGCTCGCGGCGGGGCTGCTCGTCTCGCGCCGCTTTCCGCGCTTCACCGCGCGCGCGGTGAAGCCGTTCAAGGTCTTCTCGCTCGGGTTCTTCGTCGTGTTCGTGCTGGCGGCGCTCGCGGCCAACTGGCAGTACTTCGTCGCCTACGTCGGCACGGTGGTCGGCATCGTGTTCGTGCACAACGCGCTCGCGCTCGCGACCGGGTACGGCCTGGCGCGCGCCGCGGGACTGCCCGAGCGCGATCGGCGCGCGGTCTCGATCGAGTGCGGGATCCAGAACTCCGGGCTCGGCCTGATCCTGATCTTCGGTTACTTCGACGGCCTGGGCGGGATGGCGGTGGTCACGGCGTGGTGGGGGATCTGGCACATCGTCGCGGGGTTGACCGTGGCGGGCACCTGGTCGCGCCGCCCGCCTTTGCTCGCTCCGGCATGACGGTCCTGGTCACCGGCGCCGGCGGCTACCTCGGGAGGCTGCTGGTCGCCGAGCTCGCACGGTGCGGGCGGCCGGTGCTTGCGCTCGACCTGCGCGGGCCGCCTGCCGTCGCGCGCCTGAAGGGGGTCGAATACCTGGCGCGCGACGTGCGCGACCCGGGGCTCGCCGACGTGATGCGCGCGCACGGCGTCGACGCGGTCGCGCACCTCGCCTCGATCGTCACCCCGGGCAGGCGCAGCTCGCGCGAGCACGAATATTCGGTCGACGTGCTGGGGACGAAGAACGTGCTCGAGGCCTGCGTCGAGGCCGGCGTGGCGAAGTTCGTCGTCACCTCGAGCGGCGCCGCCTACGGCTACCATGCCGACAACCCGCCGCTGATCGACGAGGACCAGCCGCTGCGCGGCAACCGCGAGTTCGCCTATGCCTGGCACAAGCGCTTGGTCGAGGAGATGCTCTCCGGCTACCGCGCCGCGCACCCGCGCATGGCGCAGGTGGTGCTGCGCGTGGGCACCATCCTGGGCGAGACCACACGCAACCAGATCACCGACCTGTTCGACAAGCCGCGCCTGATCGCGGTGCGCGGAGCGGACAGCCCGTTCGTGTTCGCCTGGGACCAGGACGTCGTCGCCTGTCTTCTCCTGGCGCTGGAGGAGGGACGCGAGGGAGTGTTCAACGTCGCGGGCGACGGCGCGCTCGCCATGCGCGAGATCGCTGCGCGCCTCGGCAAGCCCTGCGTCGAGCTCCCTGCCTGGGCGATCGCCGGCGCGCTCGCGCTGGCGAAGCCGCTCGGACTGTCGCAGTACGGGCCCGAGCAGGTGCGCTTTCTGCGCTACCGGCCGGTGCTCGACAACCGGCGCCTGAAAGAGGTCTTCGGCTATACGCCGCGCCTCACTTCGTCCGAGACCTTCGATCTCTACCGTCGCGCGAGGAGTCGCAGTGGCGCGGCGTGACTTCCGCGACAAGGTCGTCGTCGTGACCGGCGCCGCCGGCGGGCTGGGGAAGGCGCTCGCCGCGCGCTTCGCCGCAGGCGGCGCGCGCGTGGCGTTGCTCGATCGCGATGGGGCGGCCGCCGAGCAGGGCGCGGCGCGGATTGGCGGCGGCGCGCTCGGCCTGGCCTGCGACGTCAGCGACGCCGGGCAGTGCGAGCAGGCGCTTTCGCGCGTCTCGGCGCAGCTCGGGCCGGTGCACGTGCTGGTCAACAACGCCGGCATCTCGCACCGCAGCGCGTACGCGGCGACCGAGCCGGCGGTGATCCGGCGCGTCATGGAGGTCAATTTCTTCGGCGCAGTTCACTGCACGCGCGCCGCGCTCGGCGACCTCGTGCGCACCCGCGGCCTGATCGTGGCCATTTCGAGCGTGGCCGGGTTCTCGCCGCTGATCGCGCGCACCGGCTACGCGGCGAGCAAGCACGCTCTGCACGGTTTCTTCGACAGCCTGCGCACCGAGCTGGTCGACAGCGGCGTCGACGTGCTGCTGGTATGCCCCGCGTTCATCGCCACCGGGATCGACCGCAACGCGCTCGGCGCGGACGGCGCGCCCGCGCGCCACGCGCAGCAGGTCGTCGGCGCTCGCGCGGCGCCCGAAGCGGTGGCCGAGGACATCTATCGTGCAGCGCGCCGCGGACAGCGCCTGCTGCTTCATGGTCGCACCGCCCGCCTCGCGTGGTGGGTCAGCCGCCTTGCGCCGGCGCTCTACGCGCGCCTCATGGCGCGTCGGCTGAAGGGCGAGATGAGGGGCGAGATGAACGGCGGCGCGTAAAGCGCGCCGGATCGAGCGCGTCGGCGAGCATTCCCTCAAGCGGCAGCGGTTCGCCTTCGAGCAGGCTCGCCAGCAGCTCGGCGGCGAGCGCCGCCCACACCAGTCCGCGCGATCCATAGGCGAACGCGCCATACAGGCCCGGCGCGAGCGCGCCGACCACCGGCAGACGGTCGCGCGTCGCCGCGCGGAAGCCGACGCGCCCGTCGAGCGCCGCGGGATCGAGCCCGCGCGCCGCACCCGGCAGGATGCGCTCGAGCCGCTCGAGGTTGCCGGCATGCCCCTCGGCGCGCGGCTGGGGATCGGGGTCCTCGAAGTCGTAGCTCGCGCCGGCGACGACGAGGCCGTCGACTTCCGGCAGTACGAATCCGCCGCGCAGCAGCGGCAGCCGCGGCGCGCGCAGGCGTTCCGCGGGCAGATGGGTCAGCTGGCCGCGCACGCGGCGTAACGCGATGTCCGGCGAGGGAGCGAGGCGCAGCGCGTCGGCGGCGTTCGCGAGCACGACCACCGGCGCACGCGCGATCAGGGTGCCCGCCGCGTCACGCGCGCTCCAGGTTTCGCCGTCGCGCTCGAGCGTGGCGACCTCGATGCCGAAGCAGGCCTCGGCCGCCGCATGGGCGATCTGCGCGCGCACGAGGTCGGGCGGGCGCGCCCATCCGGCCGGGCCGAACCACAGTCCGCCGCTGGCCACCTCGGCGCCGGCGAGCTCCGACGCCTCCGCGCGCGTCACGTGGCGCGCATACTCGCGCGGAGCACCGAGCGCGTCGAGCGCGCGCTGCTGCGCCGCGTCCTCGTCGTCGTCGCGCGCGAGCTGCAGCACGCCGCAGGGCGCCCAGGCCGCGCTCGAGAGCGCGCGCCAGCGCGAGAGCGCGTACAGAGAGCCGGCGCGCGTCAGGCGCGCGAGCACGCTGTCGTCGGGCGTCGCCACCGGGTGGAACACGCCCGCGTGGTTGCCCGAGGCCTCCTGCGCCGGTTCGCGCCGGCGCTCGACGAGCGTCACTTCCCAGCCGCGCGCGGCGAGGCGCTCACAGGTTGCCGCGCCGGCGAGGCCCGCGCCGACCACCAGCGCGCGGCGCTCGGGCGGCGCGACGGGCGGAGCCGCCGCCCCCCCGCGCGGCGCGTAGCGCGCGACCAGCATGTCGCGCTTGGCGGCGAATCCCGCGCGCTTCTCGACTTCGAAGCCCGCCTGCTCGAGCGCGCTGCGCACCGCGCCCGCGGCGCTCCAGGTCGCGGCGCTCGCGCCCGGCGCCGCCCGGCGCGCGAGCGCCTTGAGCGCCTGCGGCGACCACATCCCGGGGTTCTTCGCCGGCGCGAAGCCGTCCAGATAGATCGCGTCCGCGGCGAGACGCAGCTGCGGCAGCGCGTCGCCCAGGTCGGCGAACGCGAGCGTAAGCACGACGCGGCCGCCGTCGAATTCGAGCCGGTGCAGGCCGGGAACGAGCAGGGGCCAGGCGGCGCGCAACTCGGCGGCGAGCGGCGCGAGCTCGGGGTAGCGCGCGTGCAGCCGCGCGAGATCCGCGCCGCGGAACGGATGCTTTTCCACCGAGACGAAATGCAGCCGCGCGCAGCGCTGCGGGTCGGCGCGCCACGCGGCCCAGGTGACGAGGAGATTGAGCCCCAGGCCGAAGCCGGTTTCCAGCACCGTGAACACCGGTCGTCCGGCCCAGCGGCCGGGCAGGCCGTTGCCGGCGAGGAACACGTGGCGCGACTGCGCGGGGCCGCCCGCGGCGCTGTGATACACGTCGCCGTAGGCCGTCGAATAGGGCGTGCCGTCGGCGGCGAAGGCGA